>JADLEH010000281.1 GCA_020846255.1 Propionibacteriaceae bacterium | reverse complement strand
GGGGGGTACGAAGGCCATCTCGGCTTTCTCCCTGTCCATTCATTTTCGTTATATTGTTGGATCATTCCACAACACTGCACAGAGGAGCTGTCCTGTCAAGTCAGTGACCCTGCAAGCGATCGAGGAGGACGCGCTCAAATGAAGCAACCATCCAGAGAACGGGCAATCGGAAGCGACCGTGTAGCGCAGATGATGGCGAGCGAACTGGCGGCTTTCGAGGCGGCTCACCCTCGTTCGAAAGAGATCCACGACCGGGCCGACGGCTCGCTTCTCTCTGGTGTGCCGATGAACTGGATGACCCGTTGGCCGGGAGAGTTCCCGGTGGTATTCAGCGACGCCACGGGCAACTCGATCAGCGATGTGGACGGCAACGTCCTGATCGACTTCTGCCTCGGCGACACCGGGGCGATGACCGGGCACTCCCCGGCACCGACCGTCGCTGTCGCCTCGGCACGGCTCGACCGGGGAATCACCACGATGCTGCCGAGCGAAGACGCACTGCCGCTCGGCCGGGAGATGGTCCGCCGTTTCGGACTTTCCAACTGGCAGTTCTCACTCTCTGCGAGTGACGCCAACCGTTTCTCGATCAGGCTGTGTCGTGAAGTCACCGGCCGGGACAAGGTGCTGGTCTTCAACCACTGTTACCACGGCTCGGTCGACGAAACCGTAGCGATGCTCAGCGACGGGAAGCCGTCCCCCAGGGTCGGCAACGTCGGACCGCCCGTTCCGATCGCCGAGACCACACGGGTGGTCGAGTTCAACGATTTCGAAGGGCTCGAGCGCGAGCTCTCGTATGGTGACGTCGCCTGCGTCCTGGCCGAACCCGCCCTGACCAACATCGGCATCGTACTGCCGGAACCCGGTTTCCTCGATCGTCTTCGGGAGCTGACCAGGGAGTCGGGGACACTGCTGATCATCGACGAGACCCACACCTTCTGCTGCGGTCCGGGCTGCTATACGGCGGCGTACGGACTCGAACCCGACATGATCACGATCGGCAAGCCGATCGCCGGTGGCATCTCGACGGGCGCCTACGGAATGACCGACGAGCTGGCAGCCCGAGTGCTCGAGCACACGGTCTGGGAGGCTGCCGACGTCGGCGGCGTTGGAGGTACGCTGGCCGGAAACGCCCTCTCCATGGCCGCCGCCCGGGCGACACTGGAGCACGTGCTTACCGCAGAAGCCTTCGAGCGCATGATCGCGATGGCCGAGAGATTCGAGAAGGGAGTCCAGTCGGTTATCGATGAGCACGAACTCGACTGGACGGTGACCCGTCTCGGTTGCCGTGTCGAGTACATGCTGGGCGCCGAGCGACCGCGATCGGGGGCCGAGGCCGCCGCAGCCTTCGATACAGCCCTTGACGCGCTGCTTCACCTCTGGATGCTCAACCGCGGCATCCTGATGACCCCGTTCCACATGATGGCGCTGATGTGCCCGGTGACCGGCGAAGCCGACGTCGACGCCCACACCCGGGCCCTCGATGAGGTCGCCACCGTACTCACCGGCTGAGCGGGCACCCGGTCCCGTCGTGCCCGGCCGGCCGTCCCGGTCCGGCACGACCTCTGGACCACCCGCCCGGGGCGGTACCGTGGCGTCTACGGTTGCGCTGCAGAGAGCGTGATGTCTCGATCCTTGATCTGCCCGGCCGTGGCCACCGACCAGAGGACGGCCAGCCAGATGAGGGTGGCGGAGGCCACGTGGAACCAGACCATGATGGCCGGCAGCTCCAGGAGCCACTGGGTGATACCGAGCCCTATCTGGAACACGATCAGGCCGAAAGTGAAGAGCAGTGGCCGGATCGCCCTGCGATCACCGCCTTTGCGCATGAGGAAGACGACCACGACCACGAGGGCGATCGCGAAGATCACCGCCATCGCGGCATGTCTCTGGACGATCCACTCGAGGGTATCTTCACCCTTGAAGTCGAAACGTCTGACAAGCTCCTTGTCGTGGTCGCCGGGGTGGGGGCCGGAGGCGGTTGCGATCGTGCCCAGCAGGACGGTCAGCTGTCCGAACGGGATCAGCGCCCGCACCGCCCAGACGCCGAAGAAGTCGGTCGAGAATCTTCGTTCCCCCGGCTCGTAGCGCGAACACCAGAAGAGGGCGAAGGCGGCGTCCAGCAGGATCATCGAGAGCAGGAAGTGTCCGATCACCAGCTCGGGTGGAAGGTGGTACTTGACGACGAAAGCGCCCAGGATGGCCTGACAGACGACCCCCAGCGGCAGCAGTCCCCCGAACAACGCGAGATGCCACCGGAAGGGCTTCCGGAAGAAAGCGAGCGCAGAGGCGGCGATCACCACGACGCTGACGATCCCGGTGACCAGCCGGTTTCCGTACTCGATCCACGCGTTGAGCTGTGAAGGTGCCACGTAGCCCCCGTAGCACTTGGGCCAGTCGGGGCAGCCGAGTCCGGAGGCGGTCAATCGCACGGCTGCACCGGTGAATACGATCAACGTGAGCACCACCAGGGCAACCGTCGTCACCTTGGCGTAGCGATCAGGGGATATCTCGAGGCGCTTGAGCATGGTTCCCTGGCTCGGCGCCGGATCCGGGGCTGGTCGCAGCGGCCGGTTCAGCCGCCGTTGCCGCTCGAGCCAGGGCCGACGAGAAAGTCGATCAGCTGCTCCAGCTCCTGCGGGGGAAGGCTGGAATAGCGGTCGGGCATGACCGCGTTTTCGTAGCCTTTCGCCTTTGTGGCATTCGGGTCGACGATGGCTTCCTCGACCTTGGCCCGGGACATCCCGGGGAGCACTTCGTCCAGGTCGGGTCCGAGCACACCGGCCGACTGTGCGGCGGCGAAGGTGTGACAGCTGCCGCAACCCTGGTCGGCGTAGATCTGGGCGCCCTGGCCTTCACCCGGGGCGACCGGAGGCTTGACACCCGGAACGCCGGCGTAGCGGGCTACATAGGCGGCGACGTCCTGGAGGTCGTTTCCGGTGACGATGTCGGCCGGCATGCTGATCCCGGGGTAGCCCTGCACCGAGGGGCGGGGGTGCTCGATCTGGTACCGGACGATGCCCTTGATGGTGTCTTCGTCCATACCGGCCTCGCGTGCGGCGGCGAATGCGGTGTCGAGGTTCGGTCCCTGGACACCCTGGCTGGCGGCCTGTTCCATTACGTGGCAAGTCCCGCACTTGGCGTTGAAGAGCTGGCGGCCGCGGTCCTGGAAGCCGCCGGAGATGTCAGCCGACGTGTCGGCGCCGCAGCCGGCCACGAGGGCGGAAAGTAGTCCGATCGAGACGAGGAGAGTGGAAAGTTTTGCGGCAGTTCGGGTTCGCGTCATGGTTCAGAAGATTCCTGAAGGCATCCTATAGACCGCTGCCCCCGTCACGTCTGCTGATGCATGAAGTAGGCTGGCAACGAACGTCACAAGCGCACGGAAAGGCAGATATGAGGGTCA
This sequence comes from Propionibacteriaceae bacterium, assembly GCA_020846255.1. GTDB lineage: Bacteria > Actinomycetota > Actinomycetes > Propionibacteriales > Propionibacteriaceae > Propionicimonas. Next base: position 501 of record JADLEH010000281.1, on the reverse strand, counting down.
GCGTGGGGATGTCGGATGTGGTTCTGAGGGTCGGACCGGACCATACGCTGCGCGACGCGGCGTCACGGATGGTGGGCCACGGGGTCGGTGCCGCGATCGTCGAGGACGAGAACTGGCCTGTGCCGCGGATCATCACCGAACGCGACATCCTCAAGGCTCTCGGTACCGGGCTCGATCCCGATTCGGAAAAGGTCAGCGACCACATGAGCGAAAGCGTCATCACCGCTTCCCCGGAGTGGAGCATGGAGCGGGCGGCGATGGAGATGTCGAGGCGGAACATCCGCCACCTCGCGATCTACCGCGACGGAGAGCGGGTCGGCGTGCTTTCGCTGCGCGACATCATGAGGGTGTGGACCAGTGACGGGGCCACCTCGGGCGGACCGCCCTGAGGGTTTCCGACTCTCGGGGGAGCCCCCTCAAGTGGAGTGCTGCGGCGGTCCCGGCCCGCGCGGCTCCTGCCTGACACACCAGCCGCTTAGCTGCTCCCGCTGAACGGTGAAG
>JADLEH010000280.1 GCA_020846255.1 Propionibacteriaceae bacterium | reverse complement strand
CTGCGCGGCCGGCCGGGTCGAGCCGGACGGTACTCAACCGGACCAGCTGCGCCGTCTGCCAGTCCACCTCGGTCACGCTGAGCCAGGCGCCGAACTGGACCGGTCCGGAAGCGAGCAGGGCCGGCGCGGAGTCGATGGCCCACTCGCTCGCCTCGACGCCGTCCGGACCGGTGAACCGCTGCCGGTGGCCGTCCGGGGGCAGCCAGCTGGCTCCGCCGACGTCCGGCGTGGCGATCGGGCGGCCGAGGGTCGCCGTCAGCACCAGCAGGGAGACCAGGATCAGCCCGACCCAGATCGCCGGGGCTGCGGGCCGCCTGGGTGCTGGCTGGTTGGGCACGCGCGCAGACTATCCGCGCTCCGGCACCGCACAGCAGGGGTTCGGGCGGGATTTCCCATTCGGGCCGCGACCCGCTCAGGCCCGCCTGGCGCGGATCCGCCCCTCGACCACCTGCTGGCACAACTCGACGGTCTCCGGGAGCAGGTCGACCCCCAGCATTCTGGCCTGCCGGGTCACCTGGTTGACGAGGCGCTCGACGTCGACCCGGTTGCCGGCGCGGTGCTCGGTGCGGATCCGCGCGCAGAGCAGCAGCTCGTCCTCCGGTGCCACCACGAGTGCCCGGGCAGCGGCCCAGCGGGCGAGGTCGATGTCTCCCCGCGCCAGCGCGTGATCGGTGAGCGTGACACCGACGTCGCGCAGGGCGCTGGAGATGTCGGTGCGCAACTCCTCCGCCCAGTGCCACTGCCCAGGGGCCGCGTCGGCCAGCGGTGCGCCGCGGACCAGCTCGAGGGCTGCGATCAGGGTGCTGTCGCCGACCCGGTCGATCCCTGGGGACAGCAGGAGCTGGAGCCGCTGCCAGTCCGAGGTGACCGCGGCGTGCAGCAGGATCCGCCCCGAGTAGGCATCCGGCAGGTAGGGCTGGCCGTCGTTGTCGTCGCCGAGCCAGGTCCGCAGGCGGCTGAGGTTCGATCTGCGGGTGCCCTCGGCCACAGCCAGCGCCGCAGCCATGGCGGTCGCAGTGCTGCCCGGGTGCTCCAGCAGCCAGGCGCACAGCTCGACCAGCTGCTGCCGGGAGCGGGTCGGTTCCGGGCCGGTGGCACCGTGCAGGTCGGTGGGACCGATCAGCCACACCTGCGGGTGGGTGGAAGGCACGAGCCTGACGACGTCCACTGGTTCCTCTCCTCGGCGTGCAGTCTGTGGCAGGGCGACGACGTTGTGGTCGTCACCGCTCCACCACGGTGCCGGTGCGGTGGCGGGATCGGCCGCGGTGCGGAACAGGGCTGCGACGCCGGTCCGGGCGGCCTCGGGTATGCCGTGCGCCTGCAGCCGCCCCGGTCTTCCGGCCAGGCGCCCGACGGGCGCGTACGGGTCGCCGGACACGACCCAGTGGGCGGCGGCGTCGGCCGTGCTGGCCAGGATCGCGACGATTCCGGAGGCATCCCCGGAAAGGAGCTCATCCAGTTCGGCTGCGACCTCCTGCCCGACGTCCTCTGTGAACACGAACACGACGGGGGCGACGGCGTCAGCGCGGTCGGGGTCGACCCGCAGCGCCGAAAGGGCCTCGGATCCGAGAGCCGCCCGGCGTTGGGACACGAGCAGGTGGGCCTGTGCGACCGCGTCCTCAGCGCGCGCTTGGCGCTGCACCCGCTCACCGCCGGCGAGGGCGACGAGTTCGGTACCTGCGCCGACGGCGACGACCCGGACCTCCTGCGCCCAGGGCGCACAGGCAAGCTCGACCCCGATCGAGGCCAGGGTCGAGCTGACCAGCTCGGACGCCTCTGCAGCTACGGCAAGGACCCGGGACCGTTCGGCGTCGACCAGGACGAGCTCACCGGTCGTGGTAGTGCCGAGGCTGACCACAGCCGGGTAGGGGCAGGGGTGCGCGCTCGGGCGGGGTTCCCAGTCGGAGAGCTGGACGGTCCAGCCGCTGGCGCCGGCCGTGAACCCGGCCGGCGGCTCCCCGGCCGGCCCGGCCAGGTGGAAGACGATCCGGTCCTCGGCGACCTCGATCCGCTCCAGGTCCGGCAGCGGGAGCCCAGCGGCGAAGCTGTGCTCGCCGATCAGCCGGAGCGCGGCGTCAAGGCCCGCCAGCCGGTCGGGGCGTTGCCGCACCCCGATGGCCGCGCGCAGCCGGGCGGCCCGGTCATCGGGCGGGATCAGTCGCCGGCCCACCGGCCGCTCCCGGAGGCGGAGGAAGCGCCTGGCCTCGAGCGTCCCGACGATGGCTGCTGCCGCAAGGGTGCCGATGGTTCCGAGCAGGGGCGCGAGCTGGACGTCCGGCTCCTGCGGCTCTCCGGGCAGGGGCTGCTCGGACGCCTGCGCACCGGCTCCGGGGACGGCCGGAGCGCTCGTGCCGGCGTCCGGCCCCGAGTCGCCCCTCGGGCCCGGTGGTGACGGTGCCGGGCCGGGCTCGGTGGGCTCCGGGGATGGGGTGGCCGGTGCCTCTGGCTCGGGCTCGGCACCCTCCGGTTCGGGTGGCGAGGTGCGGGCAGCCTCGTCTGCGCCGGGCACGACCAGCCGCCAGCCGACCTCGATGTGGTCCGGGTCCTCGATGAGTTCGGAGTTGGCAGCAGCGATGCGTGGCCAGCGACCTGCAGCCCCCAGGTGGTCGAGCGCGAGGCCGGACAGCGTGTCCCCGCGTTCCACCCGCACCCGGAGTGCGTGCTCCGCGGCGCCGGCCGGGAGCGCGAGCCTCGATCCCGGCACCAGTGGCCGGGTGGGGTCAGCCAGCTGAACGGGATTGGCTGCGGCGACTTCACGCCAGCGGGCACCGTCCCCGAGGAGCCGTTCGCTCACCGTCCACAGGTCGTCCCCGGGAGCCACCACCATGGTGTCCGGAGCCGGTTCGGCCGCGGTTGGGGACTCCGGCTCCGGCTCCGACTGTGGCTGCGGCTGCGCAGCCACCACCCGGGCCGGGAGAGACTGGGCGCCACCCGGCCGCCCCGGAGCCAGCGCCAGGACGGCCAGCAGCAGGAGTGTGCTGACTTGTTGCAGGCCGGCGAGGAGCGGAATCCGGAACCGGAGCTTCCCTGCGCTCAGCAACCGCACCGCCTCGGCGACGGTTGAGGCGGTGAACGCCGCCCAGGCGACCCAGCCGACAGCAGTGAGGCCGACCAGAAGCACGGCCCCGTCGTCCGGACGCGCCAGGGCCGCCGGCCAACCGACCGGGACCCGGCCCCAGGCCGCGAGGGCCATGGGGGCTCCGACGAGCACCAGACACAGCGCTGCCAGGGCGCCCAGCCCCCGCAGCCAGCGCATCACTTCCGCCCCCGGAACCGGTCGACCACCGACTCGGCGCTCGCCTCGACCCGGATCACTCCGGGCCAGCCCGGCACCAGCACGTCGCCGAGCGGCACATCGCAGCTGACGGTTGCGCTCACCATCCCTGGCCGACCCGGCCCTGCGGCCAGCGCGGAAGCGTCCGCCGTGACCGCCAGTTGGAGGCAGCGCAGCCCACCCACCGCAGCCTGCGCTGCTGCCAGTTCCCGGGCGATCCGAGAGGCACTGCCGGGATCGCGAGCCTGGGAGACGCCGCGGGCTGCTGCCCCGGCAGCCTGCTCCACCGCGGCCCTGGCCAGCCAGGTCCGCGCCCCGCCGACGACCAGGCCGAAGAGCAGCACCAGCACCGGCACGACCAGGGCGAACTCGACCGACACCGATCCCCGCTGCGGGCCGGTCATCGGGTCACCTGCTCCAACGGCAGGACCGCCCGCTCGATGATCAGCCCCTGGCCGATGTCGAAGAACAGTGGGGCGCGGCCGGAGACGGTGACCACGAGGTGACCGTCAGCGGCGGCGAAGCTGATCTCGACCTCGTCCAGCCCGCCCCTGGTCGCGACCCGGCGCCCCGCTTCGCGGGCTGCCGCATCGGCAGCCGGGCCGGTCGCCCGCAGGTCGGCTGCCACCGAAGCCGCCTGCGAGGCTACGGTCCTGGACTGGAGCCACACCCCCAGTTGCACCAGCCCGAGGACGAGCAGGAGCAGGACGGGCAGCAGGATCGCCCACTGGGTGGATTCGGCCACCCCGCGCTGGTTCACGGCCGAGGCAGCTTCGCAGTGACGTAGATGGTGACGGCACTGATCACGACCAACGCAACGGCGACAGCCCCGGCGAGCAGGATGGCGTTCTCGGTCGACTGGGACAGCCCGCGCTGGTCGCGGGCGGGCGGCGGGGCGACGAGGACTCCGACCAACAGGTGCAGCATTCGCATCGGTTCTCCTTGGGGTTGGGATCAGGCGCCGACCAGTCGCAGGATCGGCGGAACGAGGAAGAACAACCCGAACACGAGGCTCGGGATCACCATGAACAGCGCCATCCGCTCCGACACCGAGGCTGCGGCGATCTTCGCCTCGGTGAGGTGGGCGTCTCGCAGTTCCTTGACCCGGGCGCGGAGCGCACCGGAGAGGGCTGCACCGGTCTCGTCGAGTGACATCACGTCGGCCGCATCGACCAGGGCCGGCAACTCCAGCTCGGCCCCGAGCCGGTGCAGCTCCGCGTACGGGGCGCGCTGCTCGAGCCGGGCCCGTTCGAGCGCGTCCCTGATGGCCGCGAACACCGTGATGTCGCTGACGGCTGCCGCCGATCGCAGCGACTGGCTCCCCGACTGGTTGGCCAGCCGCTCGAGGGTGACGAGGTCGAAGAAGGTCAGCAGGGCCTCGGTTGCGTCAGCGCTGAGGCTGCCCTCGGCCCGGCGTAGCAGCAGGTCTGGCAGGAAGAACCCGGCGAGGCCGGCGACCAGCCCGGCTGCGGCCGGGAGTTCCGGTCCGGACCAGCCGGCCAGCACGGCGGCAAGACCGACCAGCGAGGGCAGCAACAGCCCGGCCAGGGCGGTCAGCACCTTCTGCGCATAGTGGCGATCCACGGACCTGCCGGCCATCCGCAGGCGACGCAGGGTCTCGGTCCCGACCGGTTGCCGCACCCGGGCCCTGACGAGGGCACCGAGCCGGTCGATGCCGGTCGCCGAGGGCTCCGGCGCAGGCGCCAGCCTGCCGTCCAGCAGGTCGAGGGCGTCGGCGAGCCGGGGCCGGGCCGGCACCAGGACGCCGACAAGTGCCCAGAGCCCGAAGGCGACCAGGGCCCCGGCCGCGACGGCGACCAGCAGGCCGGTCAAGAGGCCCTCCGCAGGATGCGCTGCCGCGGTCTCGGCAGGGTGAGCCGGCGCAGGAAGAGCAGGGAGCCGAGGTAGGCGAGCACCAGGACTGTCAGCAGCACCTGCCCGAGGCCCGAGCCGTAGGGGGTGAAGAAGGACCCGCCGAAGAGCAGGGCGAGGGAGAGCACGACCAGCGTGATGACGGTGACCTGCCGGACGACGATTCTCGGCTTCGCGCGCTCCGTCTCGATCTCGCGCAGGGCCCGCAGCCGGTCCTGGATGTTGTCGGCGAGCGCTGCCAGAGTCGCGGTCGCCCCGGTACCACCGCGCTCGGCGGCGAGTGAGAGCGCCGCGATCACCGCGTCCGCGTCGGCGCTGTCCAGCTCGTCGGCAAGGCTGAGGAGCGCCTGGCCGATGGTCCAGCGATCGTCCAGCCTTGCGATCAGCAGGCGCAGGCCCGGCGCCAGCAGCGGTGGGGCCTGCCCGACCGAGACCCGGACCGCGTCTGAGATCGACCGCCCGGTCGGAAGCAGGGAACTCAGAGTGCGGATCCAGCGGTCGAGCGCCTCCAGCACGACCAGGTCCTGGTTGGGTGGCGCGGAGAGCACCACCGGCAACCCGAAGGCGACCAGCGGGACCAGCAGGGCGAGCAGCGGCCAGCCGGCAAGGCTCGCGGCCACGAGCCCAGCAGCGAAGGCAAGGCCCAGTTGCCACCAGCGCCGCCGGACCGCCCTGCCGAGATCGCTGTCCACGGTTCTCGTCCACAGGCTTGTGGAGAATCCGCCGGCCTGTGGAGGAGCGCTGTGGAAACCGGCGGCCACTGCGATCAGGCCGCCGACGACCAGGACCCCGCACAGCCCGGCAAGCAACGATCCCATCACTCCTCCCAGGCCGAGTTGAACGGAGCCAGCTCCGCAAGGAGCCCGGGCTCGGGGCTGAAGTACTCCTCGCCGCCCGGATCCGAGCGGTAGGCAAGGTGGGTGACCGGACGACCGCCCTCAAGCCCGCCGGTCAGCTGCCTGATCTCTGCGACCGCGCGGGTCCGCAGCCCGCCGCGCCAGGTCTCGTCGACCAGGCGGACGTGGATCAGTAGTGCGATGTGGTGGGCGATCTGCCGGTAGGCCTCG
>JADLEH010000279.1 GCA_020846255.1 Propionibacteriaceae bacterium | reverse complement strand
TCCGCCGACGTCCGCGGCCGCCGCCTCATCGAAGCTGACCGGGCCAAGACCCGCTCCGCCGCCCGCATGGTCACCGTGTTGTCCATCGGCGGCATGCTCCTGTTCGGCCTCAACGGACGCTACTTCGCCCCCTACGCCACCCCCCTCGGGCAGCTCATCCTGCTCACCCTCCTCACCTGCTATGGGCTGCTGCTGTGGTGGCTTCGGCGGATGGCAGAGCTCAAACCCGCACCCAGAATTCTAGGAGTGAAGGGGTGAGCGGCCTGCAGGCGTGGATGCTGTCCTTCGCACTGATCGGTGCCGGGATCGGCTGCCTGGTGTGGTGGCTGGTCCCCGCCCAACCAGACCCCGTCCAGGCCCTCGACCGGCTCGCCCCCACCACCCATCGGCCGATCACCACCAGCCCGGCCGCTGGCCAACGGGGTGGGGTGGAGACCCGGTTGGGGTTGTGGGCGATGCGGCGTCTGCCAGGGGCGCTGTGGCGCAACCCGCCTCGCCGGGACCTGGCGGTGATGGGAAAGGCGCTGCACGTGTTCTACGGGGAGAAGCTGGTGTTCCTCGCCACCGCCGCCATCGGCATCCCGCTGGTGGCTTCCGTCTTCTCGGTCACCTTCCCGATGCCGGTCGCCGTCCCGGCCAGCGCCACCCTGCTCGGCATGTTCCTGGTCTGGTTCCTGCCCGACGGCAACCTGGCCGACGCCGCGAAACAGGCCCGGTCACAGTTCAGGCAGGCGCTCGGCTCCTACGTCGACCTGGTCGCCCTCGAACGCAACGCCGGCGGCGCCGGCACCCGCGCCGCCCTGGAGAACGCCGCCCGGGTCGGCGATTCCTGGCCATTCAGACGCATCGGCGACGCCCTTTCCCGCAGCCGCTACTCCGGCACCACGGCCTGGGACGCCCTCCACGAAGTGGCCCAGGAACAAGGCCTCGCCGACCTCGACGACCTGGCCGACATCATGAGGCTGGCCGGCGAGGAGGGCTCCCAGGTCGTCGACACCCTCCGCGCACGGTCCGCCGAACTGCGGCACGCGATCCTCGCCGAACAACAGGCCCGCGCCAACGTGGTCGGCGAACGCATGGTCGTCCCCTCGATCCTGATGGCGCTCGTCTTCGTCGCCATCCTCCTCATCGCCGGCCTGCTCCGCCTGACCGCCGGCTAACGCCCCACCGAAAGGAAGCCGCCATGCCCATCCTCACCGCCACCATCGCCTGGCTCAAAGCCCTGATCGGCGAAGAGACCCACGACCAACGCGGCTTCGCGATCTCGAGTGAAACCCTGCTGTGGATCATCGGGATCGTCCTGATCGTCGGCATCGTCATCAACGTGCTCAACGGCTACATCCAGGGCCTCCTCGCCCAACTCGGCTAACCCCGCATGGACGGCACACGACCGGTGAACCGGCACAGCGAGCAAGGCTCGGTGTCGGTGCAGATCGTGTTGCTCCTGCCCACCCTGCTGCTCATGCTGTGGATCGCGCTCGGTACCGGCATGTACTTCTATGGCCGCACCACCGCCCTGGCCGCCGCCCAGGCCGCCGCAGCCGCCGGCGCCACCGAGCACGGCACGGACCGCGACTGCGTCCAGACCGGCACCAACCTCGCCACACGGGCCGGAGACTCCCTGGCAGGCATCACCGTCACCTGCCGCCGGACCGCCACCACCGTCACCGCGACCGTCACCGGCGCCACCCTCAGCCTGGTGCCCGGCTGGGAACCGGTCACCACCCAGACTGCGACCGTCCCGATCGAAAGGATCACGCGCTGATGCGGCGAGTTCACGATTCCCGAAGCGAACGCGGCTCGGCCGCGGTCGAGATCACCCTGCTCGCCCCGCTGCTGGCCGCATTCATCCTGGTGGTGCTGTACGGGGGCCGGCTTGCGCTGGCCCGGCAAGCCGTCCAGGCCGCCGCATTCGACGCCGCCCGCGCCGCCAGCCTCGCCCGCACCCCCGCCGAAGCACGCACCCAGGCCGCACTCATGGCCGCCGCCACGCTCGCGAACCAGCAGCTGCCATGCGCCAGCACCCACCTCGACGTCGATGTCACCGGGTTCGCCAAGCCTGCCGGCACCCCCGCGATCGTGACCGTCCGGCTGGCCTGCGACGTCCCCGCCGGCGACCTGCCCGGCCTGCCCGCCACCGTCCGTGTGGAGCAACAAGCCACCAGCGCCCTGGACACGTTCAGAGGGAGACGCTGACGTGGCCAGGCGGATCAGGGACGAACGCGGCGCGGCGGTGACGGTGTGGGTCGTGCTGGTCGCGGCGGCACTCACCACGATCGTGGGGCTCGCCGTCGACCTGTCCGGCCGGGTCACGACCCTGCGGTTGGCCAGCGACGTAGCCGCCCAGGCCGCCCGCGCAGCCGGCCAGCAACTCGACGCCGACACCTACACCGACACCGGCAGCCTCGAGATCGCCACCGCCCGCGCCAAGAGGGCCGCCATCGCCTACACCCAGGCCGCCGGCATGACCGGCACTGCTCGCATCGACGGCCCGGATCTGGTTGTTGACGTCACCGCCAGCTACGAACCGGTGTTCCTGTCCGCGATCGGCATCGGCACCCAACAGGTCACCGCAACCGCCAGCGTCCGTGCCGTCAGAGCCCTGGAAGGAACCCAACGATGACTACGAAGCTCCGCGGACTCGCAGCCCTGGCCGGCCTCGCCGCGATCATCGCCGGCATGCCCGCCCTCCTCATCGCCTCCGCCGGCATCGGCACCCTCAGCATCACCCCCACCCCGGCAGGCATCTGGGCGGCGCTGACCAGCCCCGACAACGGCACCATCGCCCTGACCCTGTTCCGGGGCGTCGGCTGGGCAGCGTGGGCCGTGCTCACCATCGCCGTGGCAGTCGAACTGGTAGCCCTGATCAGGCATGCCCGGGCACCCCGGCTGCGCGGCCTCGGCATCCCGCAGATGTTCGCCCACCAACTCGTCGCCGCGGCCGCCGTCGTGTTCGTCGCCACGAGCAGTCTCACCGCCACCGGCCTCGTCGACCCGCAGCCGGCCCACGCTGCCGGCGCCGCCCCCGCCCACGCCCCAGATGCTGCACCGCACCAGGCTCGGCCTCTCGAGCAGCCGGCCACACCGCGGCTGTACACCGTCAAGAAGGGCGACACCCTCTCTGAGATCGCCCTGGAACAGACCGGGCACGCTTCCAACTACCCCAAGCTGTTCCACGCCTCCGGCCGGATCATCCAGCCCGACGGCCATCCCCCCACCGACCCCGACCTGATCTATCCCGGCGGCAAGATCGCCATCCCCACCACCCTCGACATACGCGCCGCCCACCGCCCCGACCACCACCGCGACAATCCCCGCGCCGGCGGCACGCCGCCGGCGCCCGGATCCACGGCGACCGCCACCAGCGCAGCGACCGGCACGGCTGCGCCCGCGAGCACCACCCCGACTCGGGCAGCCACCGCCACCACCCCCGCAGCCACCGCCGTCCCTGGAGCCAGCCACGCCTCAGCCGCTGATCCTGGCCAGGCCGGCCACGACGCGGACGTGACGCCGGCGTGGGTGCTGAGCGGACTCGCCGGGTCCGGCGCCCTGCTCGCCGGGGCGCTGTGGGTCGCCCTGGCCCGGCGGCGCGCCGACCAGTTCCGGCGCCGCCGACCTGGACGCACCATCACCGTCCCCCCACCCCACCTGGCACCGGTCGAGAAGACCCTCCTGCTCGAAGGCCGCCCCACCGGGTCGCTGGTCCTGCTCATCGACGAGATCCTGCGCCGCACCGTCGCCACTCTCACTCACATCGGTCACCCCATCCCGGTCCTGGTCGGGCTCGACGCCCACCCCGACCACCTCACCCTCCACCTCCGCACCGCCACCGACCTGGCCGCACCCTGGACCTGCCTCGACCCCGACACCCGCCAGATCTGGCAGACCAAGACCGACGGCGACCACGAGGACATCGGACCCCTCCACGACGACAGCGCCCCACCCTGGCCACAACTGGTCACCGTCGGCCGCGACGAGCACGGCTTCCGGCTGCTCAACCTCGAAGCGCTCGGCGTCGCAACCCTCACCGGCAATCCCGACTACAGCCACGATCTGGCCCGCTACATCGTCACCGAACTCGCCGTCGCCCCCTGGGCCCGCGACGTCGACATCGACTGCCTCCACGCCTGCGACGAACTGCCCGGCCTCGCCTCCGACCGCATCCGCCACCACAGCGACCCGGCCGTCATCGACACCACCATCGCCACTGCCGTCAACACCATCGACCGGCTCGACACCACCGACGCATCCAGCCTCGAAACCGCGCGCGTCACCTACGCCGACGACGAACTGTGGACCAGCCACCTGTTCATAAGCAGTACCGGCGACGCAGAACACCTACCGATGCTCACCGGCCTCATCACCGCACAGACCGGCCGCACCGGCACCGCCGTCCTCCTGATGATCAACCCCGACGACACCGTCGTCGGCACCGAACTGCAGCTGACCGACACCGGCCGCCTCCGTGTCCCCAGCCTCGACCTCGACCTCGTTGTTACGGGCGTCACCCACCACGAAGCCCTCGGGTGCGTCGCCCTCATGACGGCCGGGCGAGCAGACAACGACACCGACCTCCCCACCCCCGAACCCGACGACCGGCGCGAATGGGCCCAGTTCTGTGACAACGCCGGCGCGATGCGCGCTGAGTTCACCCAGGCTCGAAACAGCGCCGGTGACAGCGCTGGTTCGGTCCTGCCCGAACCCGACCAGGTCTATGTCGACGACACGGCGAACACCGAACAGGACCTCGGAACACTCGCCCCCCAGGTGAGTGTCGCCGTCCGCGACCAGGTCGAAGCGGCCGACCCAGACCTCGAGGCCGACTTGGCCCGATGGTGGGCCGATACCTGCGAACGGCCCCGCCTCCAGCTGTTGGGGCCGATCAAGGTCCGGCTCGGCACCACCGGCGTGCCCACCGCCGCGGCGAGCCGAATCCCGATGTGCAACGAGATCGTCGCCTACCTGTCCACCCGGACCGACGGCGCCACCACCGTCCAGCTCGCCGACGCTTTCGGCATCAGCGAGGACCGGGTCCGCAAAGACCTGACCATCGTCCGGTCCTGGCTCGGCAAGAACCCCGCCACCGGACGTGACTTCCTGCCGGGCGCCACCCAGAGCAGCCAGGCCGCCGAACGTGGAGTGGGCCTGTACCTGATCGAGGACCTGCTCACCGACGCCGACCTGTTCCGCCGCCTCCGCGTCCGTGGCGAGAGCCGCGGCCCGGACGGCATGGACGACCTGCGCCACGCCCTCCGGCTCGTCAACGGCACCCCCTTCGACCCCCTCCGCAACCGCGGCGGCCTGTGGCTGGCCGACAACCCGCTCGACCAACACCTGCTGTGCGCAATCGTCGACGTCGCCCACATCGTCACCAGCAGTGCGCTCGAAGCCGGCGACCTGCAACAGGCCCAAGCCGCCGCCGAACTCGCTGCCCTCGTCGCCCCCCTGGAAGACACCCCGCAACTCGATCTCGCCAAGATCGCCGAGCGGGCCGGTGACACGGCCCGCGCGGCCGGAATCGCGCGCGGCGTCGTCACCCGCCGCGCCGGTCACAGCGACGGTCCCTTGGACCTCGGCCAACGCAGCGACGCCATCATGCGCACCCACCGCTGGCTCGAAAGGGCCGGCCGGGTCAGCTGACTTCCTCCTCTGGCGTCCTGCCTGCGCTCACCGCACACTGATGTAGTGCCCACCCCACCGGAGTGCGCCTTCCCGACCCTGGCGCCGACCACCGGCTACACACGCGGCTGTCGATGCGACCGATGCAGAGAAGCAGCCCTATCGGCGAAGCGGCGATCCCGGCAGAAGCATGCACGTGCCCGCACACAGAAGGCCGAGGAGAGCCAGCAGGGCTGGTACAGCCTCCACCGAGACCGTGTCCGCGCCCAATACGCTGCCGAAGGCAAGGTGTCAGACGCCGACACGATCGCGCTGGCGCTCCGCAAGGACATCGCGCCCGCCTTTGTCCGTGGGGCGTTCACCGAGGCCGAGGACCGCGTGATCATCGCCTGGCAAGGAAGAGACCTGATGCTCGCCGTTGCGCTCGGCCGCACCTACGACGCGGTCATCGGCCGCAAACACCGGCTCCGGGTCGCCGGCCGGCTCTGGGCATGAGCGACTTTCTCGCCGCGCGTTGGGAACGCCGACCGACCCCGCGCAAAATCCCTGGTAGACCCTGGCCGTCGACTGATGAACCTGAGGCCACTGCGTTTGGGGCGGGCGGCGCTACGGTTCCGGGTCGATCTCCATTAGGAAGCTGTAATGCCGCCACGCGTCTTCGAGGATGGCATTTCGATGCTTGCGGGTGTCGTCGGTGAATGCCCCACCAAGCCGACCGCCCTCTCCCTCGGCGTGTGCATGATCGACGATGAGCTTTGCGGCGTCACCTTCTGGAAGGCCGACGAGGAACTCCAAGTCCCGCAGTGAGAGTGTTGTGATGGGAGTCGCGCCCGAAGGAGCGAATCCCGAGAACGGCGTGCCGGCGAGGTAGAAGGGCTCGGCGGTGGTCACCATGCCGACGATAGGCCGGTCCTTTGGAATGAGGGCGAAGGCCGGGTGCGACTCGATGATCAGCCGAGCGCTTCGATCGATCTGCGCTTGAGCTTCTCCGAGGTAGCGCCGCATGACAGTCTCGAGGGACTCACCACCGGCTTGGGCGTCGAGCGTCATACGTGCCGCCTTGCACTCGACCAGAATCACGGCGGAGTCCGACACCCAGATCCAGTCGACGCTGAACTGGGACTTTGCGTACTCGATCTCCGGGTACAAGACCACGCCTTCCAGGAGCGAGAGCTGGCGCCCCACGTAACGCTGCGTTCGATCGCCGAGACCGTCAGCGAATGCCTTGCCCCATTGCGCAAGGCCGCGGTAGTAAAGGTTCGAACCGAGTAGGGTGCGCGGGACCAGCATGGTCTGCGGCGCCCAGATCCCCGCTTCGCCAAGGTCCACTAGTGGGGAGCCCTTGAGCGGGTTGAATGCATAGCGCTCGAGTCGTGGGGGAATCGCTGTCCGTTGGTCGGCGAGCCTTCGGGCTTGCTTCAGACCGGGGATATCGGAGATCAGAAGCTTGGCAGTCGCCTCGATTTCGGGCCGTGGAGCCACCTTCTCGTAAACGTCCTGGAAGGTTGGCAGGTCCAAGATGGTCGGATCGAAGCGCCCCCCATTGTGAACAACCCAAGCGTGAAGGACCATGGTGGCGCGTATCGCCTCGTCGAGACCTACCCCGAGCAGCCCAGTCCACGGTATGGCGGCCTGACCTGGTTCGCTGTGCACGAGCAGGGCGTGGGTGCGGCACAACTCCTCGTATAGCGACTCCTGATAAGGGAACTGTTCATAGAAGATCGGTGTGAGAAGCGATGCCGGCGACTGATCCGGGAGGACGTCGGCGCTCAGGTTGAACAGGTGCACGAGGGAGCGGAGCCCGTCGTCGTCGATGCCTGGGTTCCGGACCTCGTTCCCTGTGAGCGCTGACTCCTTGGCGATCGCCGAGATTGCCCACGGGAACCACTTGCCAGCGTTCGCCACATCGGCATCCCGGTCGTGCGCGGCAGAGTAGGCCGCGATGAAGGGTAGAAGGTCCGACGGGCGATAGCGCCGAACCGCTTGAACGAAGTCCCGATACGAAACCTGGCGGGACATCAAGGGCAACCATCGGTGCAAAGTCCGTGGCAACCGCCGACCTTCGAATGCCGACGTGGGCGGACGGCAGCCGGGCCACACATCTCGGCCATGCAGCGACTCCTTCGCTTGCGGTCGATGGTCAATCTACCGATCGGCCCTGACAGTTCGGTCGGTCGCTCCTCCGCCGACAGTCGTCCACTCTCGACGTCGCTGGTGTGTGGGCCAGAGTCGTGGCGCCTGACGCTTTGCGTGCGACGACCGCTCCCGGCTGAAGCGCAGATCTGAGGTGCCAACGGTCGAGGATGAACTGCTCGGCGGTTGGCTGTCCGAATACCGCCCGTTTTCCGGCTTAAGGAGGTGTAGCCGGAAGAACGGGAGACATCGATGGCGGACGAGCAGGACGCTGTTGCGGAGCTGTTCGCGACGATCGCGTGCGAGCAGGTCGTGGTCAACGAGATCGCTGCGGCGACCGCGCGGCTGGTGGCGATCCAGGGTGCCAAGCGGTCGCTCGCCTGCCTCGATGAGGACTCCTTGCACCAGGCGCTGGCGCTCCGGCACGCCATGTTGGGGGCCGGCGCATGAGCCCCGGGATCGTTGCGGTCGACGAGATGGCTCGCGCCTACCAAGCAGCGGTCACAGGGGAGTTCCGCAGCCTGACCGGCCGGCACTCGTCGAACGGCCGGTCGGCCACGACGACATGGACCCCGGGCGACGGCGAGCAGGTGGTTATGGTCGTCGGCTGCGGCGGGGGCCGCGGCGCTTCAACAGTGGCGCTGGCGATCGTGGAGGCCGCTGGTGGTGGTCGGGTCGTCGAGTGCTGTACTTCCGGCGCCTCCGGCCTGGCGGCGGCCAGCACCGCCGAGATGGGTTCGGCCGGTAACGGTTGGGTGCGCGGGTCGCGCGGAGAGGTGCTGATTGAGCACCGCTCGGACCTCATCTCGGCCCTGGCTGACCTGCCCGCCCCTGCCGAGTCCGACGCGGAGCTGACGGTCTTGGACTACAGCGGCGACATCACGGTCGTGCTCGAGAGCGGGGGCTGGCTGGGCGAGATCGCCCGCAGCGCACCGTCGGTGATTGCCGTGTCGAGCCCTACCCTGCCGGGCCTCCGACGGCTGGAGACCGCGGCCGACCTGTTCGGCGAGCAGCGAGTCGTGGCGGCCCTGGTCGGCCTGGGCAGGCGCTGGCCCCGCCCGGTGGTGCGGGCTCTCGGCCCCGCTTCTCGTCGGCTGCTCGTCGCTGGGGGGATCCACCCGGTGCCGCACGATCCGGGCCTAGCGTTCACCGGCCCCGGCGCTGCTCCGCTTCCGTCGCCGCTACTGGCGGCAGCCGCAGGTCTTCTCGTCTCGGTGAAAGGAACCCTCGCATGACCACTCTGCTGTCGCTGTTGGCGCCGTTGGTGATTCCGCTGGAGGTGTGCCCGAAAGCACCACCCGGTGCCCAGAAGTATGCCGACGACATCCTCGGCTACGTGTTGTGGGGGGTTGGGCTGATGTTCTTCGCCGGTCTGGTCCTGGCGATCGGCGCGATGCCGATCGGCCGCTGGCTGGGCATGCACGGCGCCACGAAGATGGCCGTGGCTGGCATCCTGACGGTGATCGTGGCCGCGATCTTGTACGTGGTCGCGCCGGGCATCGTGAACGGCATCCTCGGCAACGGCTGCATCTGAGGACCGGCTGCCATGTCCCGTCGTTCCCGCAGCCATTCCACCGCCCTTGAGCCGTGGGCGCGCCCCAAGCTCCTGGCAATCCTCACCGCAGCTGCGGTGAGCGCGCTCGTCGTCGTGGCCGGTCTGGCGCTGTTCGTCTCGTACGCCCTCGGCAGCCCCGACACAGTCACTCCCTCTGGGACCACGACCGCCTCGGCAGCACCCGTCCCGGAGCGGGATCGGATTGCCGCCGCACCCATGGTGAGCCTGCCGCCGGAGGCGGGTTTCACTCCTGATCCGGCCATCGCCGCGGCCGGCGAGATCCGGGTGCCGGTCGCCACCGTGCCGCTGGGCCCGGCGGGCGTGGCCACCGGCTTCCCCCAGACCCCTGCCGGGGCGGTGGGACAGCTGGCCGCGATCGAACAGCGGGTGCTGGAAACGATGAGCCTCCCGGTCGTCCGCGAAGTCCACCAGGAGTGGGTGCAGCCGGGCGGCCCGAGCGTGGAGGGCTGGGAGCTGACCCGCGACGTGACCTTGTTCCTGGCCGCCGCGAGGCAGGGCGGGCAGGAGAAGGACCTCACCACGCTGGTCACCGCCACCCCGGCCGCCGGGATGGTGAAGGGCAGCGACGGGCCGTCCTGGACCCTGGCCTGCGTCCTGATGGACGTGCAGGCCGCGATCCACACCGACGCCCGGATGGGCTACGGCCTGTGCGCCCGTATGGCCTGGCGTGATGGCCGCTGGCAGATCGCGCCGGGAGACCCGCCCGCACCGGCGCCGCAGGCCTGGCCCGGCTCCCGAGCCGCCGCAGCTGCGGGCTGGCTGACCTGGATCGATGAGGTGGGCTGAGCGATGCCGTGGGATCCGTTCTCCAAGCTGGCCTCGACCGCGGCCCAGATCGTCACCGACGCCTGGACTGCGGCCTGGTTGAGCGTGTGGAACGCCGGGCTGTGGGTGCTGCGGCTGGTGTTGTCGTGGCTCGACGCCTGGCTCATACCGGACCTGTCCGCGGACGGCCCGGCGCAGGACCTGTACCGGGTGACGTTCTGGATCGCCGGCGTGCTCGTGCTGGTCATGTTCATGGTGCAGCTCGGTATCGCCGCCGGCCGCCGCGACCCTCGCGGGCTGGGCCGGGCCGCGGTCGGCATGGGCCAGTTCCTGATCGTCACCGCCGCTTGGGTCGGCTACACGGTCGCGATCACCGCGGCCGCCGGCGGGCTGACCCGGGTGGTGATGGAGCAGCTGCTCAACGTCACCTCGTGGAACTCGTGGGAGCCGTGGAACGGGTTCGACGCCAAGCAGGTCACCGACGCCGGCCTTGCCACCGTGCTCGGCCTGATGGGGCTGCTGATGTGGATCGCCGCGATCGGGCACCTCCTGGTCATCCTGGCGCGTGACGCCGCCTTGATGGTGCTGGTCGCGACCGGCCCGATCACCGCCGCCGGCCTGGTGAACGACGGCACCCGCGCCTGGTTCTGGAAGGCGTTCCGCTGGTTCCATGCCGCCGCGTTCACCCCGCTGCTGGTCGTGATCGTCACCGGCGTCGGAGCCAAACTCGCCGAGGGCACTGTCGCCGGGAAGGCAGGCAGCATCGAAGCCTCGGTCGGCACCGCGCTGCCCGGCATCGTGCTGATCTGTGTCGCGGTCGTCTCCCCGGTCGCGCTGTTCAAGCTGCTCGCGTTCGTCGACCCCGGCACCGCGTCCGGGGCGTCCATGCGGGCCGGCATGCAGGCCGTCGGCGGCATGCAAGGCCTTATGCGCGGCAACCCCGCCGCCGGCAGCGACGACACCGCGACCCGCACCGCCGGCAACCAGTCCGCCGGTGAAGCCTCCGCCGACGCCGCCACCACCGCCCGGGTCTCCAGCGCGGTCCAGCAGGGCGGCAGCTTCCTCGGCCCGGTCGGGGCGGCGTTCAGCACCGGGCTCGGCGCGTTCACCCGGATCGGCGGCGTTGGCGCCTCGGTGCTCACCGACCTGACCAACCAGGCCGGTGTGGGCCACAACAGCTACCAACCCGACTACCAGGCCGGACGGTTCGACCCGGCGGCCCGGGACAACCGGGAAGCTAACCAGCCGGCCGACCCCGCCAGCCCCGACCCGACGCCCGACGGGCCGTCCGAGCCGACACCCGCCGGCCCGCCCAGCCCGGCAATGGCTACGCCGGAGGCCGCACCTGGGGCAGCTAGTGCCGGTGCCGGTGCCGGTGGGGTGAGTGCGGCCGAGGCCGCCGCGATCGTCGTCGCATAGCAGGAATGGGAGGACGTGATGGCAACGGTGTTCAACGACTACAGCCGGGACCGGGCCGGGTTGTTCTTCGGGCTGGGCGGCGGCCAGCTGAGCGTGCTGGTGCTCGCTGTGGCCCCGATCCTGTGGGCGGTCCACGCCGAACGTTGGCCGCTGGTCGGGGCCGGGATGGCCGGCTGGTTGCTGGTGCTGGTGCTGGTCGCCGTCCCGGTGAAGGGACGCCCGGCGACGGGCTGGCTGGCCGCAAGCCTCGCCTACGCCACCGGCAGCCTGCTGCGCTGGACCAGGTGGCGATCCCGGGCTGCCACCGGCCGGGCCGGCGAGTTGGCCGTACCGGACCTGCCCGGGGTGCTGGCCGGGATCAGCGTCCACGACGGACCCCCGCAAGGGCCGGCAAACATCCGGATCGCTATCATCCAGGACCACGCCCAACGCAGCTGGGCGGCGACCGCCGCCATCACCCACCCCGGCCTCGCGCTGGCCGACACCTCGGAGCGGGACAGCCAGGCCCGCGGGCTGGCCGCCCTCCTCAACGCGTGCGCCCGTACAGAGCTGATCAGCGAGGTCCAGTTCCAGGTTCGCTCGGTCCCCGACGACGGCGCCGAACGTGACCAGTGGCTCGGTCGCCATCACCACCCGGACGCCCCTGAACTGTCCCGTCGGGTCAACCGCCAGATCGCGGCCACCCTCTCGCAGGCGTCGGTGCGTACCGAGGCGTTCTGCACGATCGTCGTCCCCGAGGCCCGGCTCGCGCGTGAAGCCCGAGAGTTCGGCCGCGGGATCGATGCCCGCGCCCGCGCCCTGACGATGCTGATGGCCGAGGTGGAAGGCCTGCTGCGCACCGGCATGCGGATCAGCCAGGTCGAATGGCTCACCTCACCGGCGCTGGCCGCGGCGGTGCGGACCGGGTTCGCCCCCGGTGATCGGGCCGGCCTCATCCAGGCCCGCGCCGACCAGGCCCATGACCCGGAGGTGAATGCCGACGTGCCGTGGGCGCAGGCGGGGCCCTCAGGTGCCGAACTTGTCGCCCGGCATTACGTCCATGACGCGTGGTGCAGCATCGCCGCGGCGATCAAGCTGCCGCCGAAGGGTGCGGTGCTGGGGGCGTTGGCGCCGGTGCTGGTGCCGACCGAGCCGGGGGAGCGGCGCTCTCTGGTCGTGGTGTTCCCGATCATCGCCCAGAGCGTCGCCGACCGGCAGACGCAGAAGGCCGAATGGTCGGTCGACATGGCCGAAACGCTGCGCAGCCGCGCCGGTATGCGACTGCGCGCCAAGGACCAAGCCACGATCGCCCGCACCCGCAACCTGGACGCCAAACTCGCCACCGGAAGCGCCCTCGTCCGGCCCTACGCCGTCGCGTGCGTCACCGTCCCGGCCACAATGCGGATCGCCGAGTTCGGCCGCCGCCTGGACGCCTCCATCCGCCGCGCCGGCTACGCACCACTCCGGCTCGACCTCGCGCAGGACGCCGGGTTCGCCGCCGCCACCATCCCGCTGGGGATCGGCCTGGACCGGACGGGGGACCAGTGAACCGGCACAACACCAACCCCGGACGGCCGGTGGACCGGCTGCTCGCCGACTTCGGCCACCAAGTCCCCACTCTCACCCCGCCCACCAAGGCGTCCCGGGAGGCCCGACTGTTCACACCCGTACCGCCGCGCGGCCTGCGGCGTCCGGGCCGCGGCTGGTGCCCCGCCACCGCGCCAGTGTCGGTGTGGCGCATGACCGCCGACCAGGCGCCGGTGTTGTGGCCGTTCGTGACCAGCCCCGGCCTGCCGCCCCGCGGCGCCCAGATCGGCATCGACTACCTGTCCCGCGCCTCCTTCTACGCCGACCCCAACGGCTGGGTCCTCGACCCGGCCATACCCGTCTCCAACCCGAACATGTTCACCTTCGGCAAGCCCGGCATGGGCAAGTCCGCCACCGCCAAAGCGTTCGTGCTGCGCATGCTCGGACTCGGCTACAAAGCACTCATCCTGGGCGACCCGAAGGATGAGTACGAAGCCCTGTGCCGCGCCGTCGGCGTCACCCCGATCGCGATCGGCCAAGGCCTCAGCGCCCGGATCAACCCGCTCGAGTTCGGCCCCCTAGGACAGGGCTGGGACCAGCTCAGCGGGGCGGAGGCGCAGCGGCGGGCGGCGATCGTGTTCTCCCGCTGGCTCACCCTCATCCGTGGCCTGGTCGGCTCGCAGAAGATCGGCCAAGCCCCGGTGCCGTTCGGGCCCAGCGAGGAGACCGTCGTCGACGCCGCCCTCCGCACGCTCACCCGCACCGACACCGGCAACACCCGGCTCACCCCAACCACCATCCCCAGGCTGTGGCACCTGCTCGACACCCCACCCGCCGACCTGATCTCCACCTGCCGCTACGCCTCCGAACGGCACTTCCTCGACGCCACCCGGCTGCTGCGCGACGCGCTCGGCCAACTCGTCGGCGGCACCCTCAAAGGCCTGTTCGACGACCACACCAGCATCACCCTCGACTGGGCCGCGCCCATCCAGTCCCTCTCCTTGTCCCGGCTCGAGCCGCTCGGCGATGAGGCGGTCGGGATGGCGCTGCTGTGTCTCAACAGCTGGGGACGGGCCATGCG
Organism: Propionibacteriaceae bacterium; assembly: GCA_020846255.1. Lineage (GTDB taxonomy): Bacteria > Actinomycetota > Actinomycetes > Propionibacteriales > Propionibacteriaceae > Propionicimonas. The sequence continues at coordinate 25,091 of JADLEH010000279.1, read as the reverse complement.
GGAACTCGCCGCCCCCGGCGACCTGAGGATCGTCATCCGCGACGAATCCTGGAAACAACTCCGCCTGGGCGTGGACGCCGTCAAATCCTTCGACGCCGACCTCAGGTTGTCCCGCCGCGACGGCGACATCCAGTTCGCGCTGGCCCACAAGCCCTCCGACCTCGCCTCCGTCGGGGACGCCGGCTCCCAGGCGGCCGCGATCGCGAAAGACATGCTGCATCTGGCCGACACCAAGATCCTCCACGGCCAAGACCAAGCGGTCGCCGAAGAACTCCGCGTCCTGCTCGGCCTGTCCGACATCGCCGTCGACATCGTCACCGACTGGTGCCGCCAAGCCCCCGGCCGCGCCCTGTGGATCGTCGGCGAACAACTCTTCAAAGTCCAAACCGTCCTCCACCCCGCTGAGCGGGCCCTCACCTGGACCAACACTGCCCTCGAAACGGCACGTTAGAAGTTCGCATGGAACCCGAACTTCCAGCACCGAGAGTGCACACACCATGAGGTGGCTGGCCGCTGGTGCCGGCCTGGTACTGCTGGTGTTCCTCGCGGTGCCGGTCGGGATCATTGCCCTGGGCACCCTCGCCGTCGCCCCCGCGGTCGCCGAACAGATCCGGCTCGACCCCTGCTCGGCCTACGACACCACCACCCTCGCCGCCACCACCACGCTCAGCCTGGGCGGGTTCGGGCTGCCGCGATGGGGAACACCCCGCTACCAATCCCTGCACAGCCCCGCCCAGTCGATCCCCGCACGCATCAAAAACCTGTACGTGGCGGCCGGGACGCGGTACCGGGTCCCGTGGCAGCTGCTGGCCGGGATCGGGATGGCCGAAACCCGGCACGGACGCAACAACCACACCTCAAGTGCGGGGGCGCAGGGCCTGATGCAGTTCATGCCCGGCACGTTCGCCGCCTACGGCGTCGACGGCAACGCCGACGGACGCCGCGACATCCACAACGACGCCGACAGCATCTTTTCCGCCGCCCACTACCTAGTCGCCTCCAACGTCCGCACCGGACCCGCCGGGGTCATCCGGGCCCTGCGGGCCTACAACCGGTCGATCAGCTACCGCAACGACGTCCTCTACTACGCCTGGTCCTACGCCGGCCGGGCCGGTGCCGTCGTCGACGCGACTGATCCGGCCGACTGCCTGCCGGCCGCCGGGGAGCTGCCCGGCTTCGACGGCGCTTGCCCACCCTCACACTCCGCGGCCGAACACGGCCTCCAACCCCCCGCGCTCCGCGGGCTCCGGTGCGTCAAGGCGGCCTTCCCGGCGATCACCTCCATGGGCGGCCGCGGCGGCCGGCCCATCGCCTCCTCCGACCACCCCAAAGGGCTCGCGGTCGACTTCATGATCCCCCGCTGGAACACCAGGACCGGCAACGCCTACGGCTGGCGGGTCGCCCGCTGGGTCCAGGCCCACGCCGCCGCCCTTCGCGTGAAGTACGTCATCTGGGACGCCAAGAAGTGGAACCCGGCCGTCAACAACAGCTGGCGGCCGTACCGGCACCCGCTCGGCAACACCAACCCGACCCTGGCCCACCGCAACCACGTCCACGTCTCCTTCCACCACTGAAAGGCAGGTGTTCCCGACATGACTGTTCTGCAGAGCGACCGGCGCCGCGACCCCTACCCCTACACCTGGGAAATCCCTGTCGGGATCCTCACCGGCTGGCTGCTGGCCGCCGGGCTCGGCGTCCACCTCGCCCGCGCCCTGGCGAACTGGTTCTCCGGCGCCGGTTGGACCTGGCCGACGGGACGCGGCATCTACTCCAGCCTGCCGGCCGTCCTGGCCGGCGATCCCACGGCGGGGCTGGCCACCACACCGGGGGGCGCGGCCAGCCCCGCCGTCCTGACCGGCTGGCTGATCGCCACTCAGCTGCTCATCGCTGCCGGCTACGTCGCCGGGCTGGTGTGGGCGCTGCACCGGTGGGGGCCTGGCCGCATGAAGGGCATGGCCACCGCCGAGGAGGCCGAACGGGTCCTCGGCCTGACCCGGCTCCGCCGCGTCGCCGGCATCATCCGGCCCGACCTGCACCCCACCACCACAACCCTCCCGGGAGGCCACGATGGCTACCACCCCCACTGAACCCGCCACGCACGCCGAGCCTGCGCAGCCGCGCAGCTGGTTCCTCACCGGCGACGAACTCGACGCCACCCGCGCCAAGATCGCCACCCTCAACACTCGCGCCCGCCGCAAAGGATTCACCGGCACCGTCGAGCTGGCCGCTACCGCGGCGACCCGCAGCTACACCCCCGCCCCCGGCGCACCCGCCGTGACGGTCCACGGCTTCGACGCCACCGTCACCGGCCAACCACCGTGCTACTGGGGCTGGATCTTCGTCGCCGCCATCGACCTCCTCCCAGCCGCCCAGCCCGACATTCCGCCTGGCGTGGTCGTCCGCTACCCGCCCGGCGCTGACCAGACCATCAGCAACGACGAGGTGCGGCCCGGCGAATGTGACCACTGCCACACCGTGCGGCCTCGCACCACCACCTATCTGGTCCGCAACGACGACACAGGCGAACTGCTGCAGGTCGGCCGCACCTGCCTCAAGGACTTCCTCGGCTGGTCTACGGCCCCCGTCCTGATCGACACCGACACCATCGCCGCCGACATCGAAGCCAGCCTCGGCACCCGCACCACCGCCCCATGGGACCTCGAATCGGTCCTCACCTACGCCTGGGCGGTCGTCGAAACCCACGGCTGGACCCCCACGAGTGCTGCCTCCTCCGGCCGTACCCCCACCCGTGACCTGGTCGCCGACGCACTCCACGGCGGCAACGTCGGGCAGAGAGTCCTCGCCGGAATCAGGGACTACCTCGACGCCGCACCCGCCATGCCGGCCCGGATCATCACCGACCTCGCACCCACCCTGACCGCCGACACCGGCTACGAGGCCAACCTGGCCGCCCTGCTGCGCGCCGGCCAGGTCGACCCCAGACACCTGGGCCTGGCAGTGTCCGCCGTCAACGCCTGGCACCGGCTCCACGAACATCAAGCGTCCCAACGGGCCCGCGAGCAGCGCCGCGACCAGCTCCGGCATGTCGGACAGGTCGGACAGCCCATCACCCTCACTGGCACCATCACCACCCGCCTCCCGGTCGATGGCTACCGGTACGACTCCCCACCCCAGCTGTTGCTGATTCTCGACTGCGGGGACGCGGTCGCCAAGATGATCACTTGCGCCGCCTGGGCCTACGACACCAAGCCCGGCGAGCAGCTCACAGTCACCGGCACAGTCAAGGCCCACACCGAATACTGCGGCGTCCCTCAGACCGTCCTCGTCCGACCCCGACGGGTCGACACCACAGCGGCGGACAGCCCGCCGCTGTGGGAGATCGTGGCGCCGCTCAATCCCCAATCCCGGTTTCAAGAGGCACCGCTGGCGGCTCTTGCACCGCTGGGCCGGGGTCTAGGCATCTAGCGAAAGGACACAACCGCATGCCCACCAACCAGCCCGCGCAGCTGCGCCTGAAGACCCCCGGCGACGTCGCCCAACTCGTCCCGTTCCTGATCGGCTTCACCCCAGAGAACTCGCTGGTCGCGATCGTGGTCCAGGACAGCCGGATCCAGGTCACCGCCAGGGTCGACCTCGACGCAGTCGAACCACCCGACGAAGCCGAGGCACTGCTCGACCGGCTCACCGACCGCTACCCCGACGCCGACCTACACCTGATCACCTACACCGACGACCCAGAGCTCAGCCAGGCGATGCTCGACCGGTGTGCCGAACATCTCCCATTCCTCACCGTCGGCCTCGCCATGCGCGTGGCCGGGAACACCTACTGGCTGCCCGACGGCGGCCACGGCACCATCGACCCCTACGGCTCGATCAGCGCCGAAGCGACCTACCACGGGCTCGGACGGCTCGCCAGCCGCGCCGACCTCGAAGCCCGTTTCGCCAGCGCCCCCGAAACCCACGAACTCCTGCGCCACGCCGGCCACGTGATGGACAACCTGCCCCCGACCGCCGACCCCGACCGGATGATCGCCCGGACCCTCCAACTCCTCGACCGACACCTGCCCGGCACGTCCGAAGAACTCGAACCCGGCACCGTGACCCGGGACCGCATCGAACTCGCCCTGCTCGTCCAAGACCCCCACGCGCGCGACGCCGCCCTGCTGTCCATCACCCGCGACAACGCACCGGATCATGCCGAACTATGGCGCCAAGTCGTCACCAGCGTCCCCGAGGTCGGCGCCTCCACCCCCGCCTACCTGGCCGGGATGGCCGCCTGGGCCAGCGGGGACGGCGCCAGCGCCTGCATCGCACTCGACAAGGCACAGGCCACCGCCCAACGCCCCGACCAGCTCCGCGAAACCGAGGTCCTGGCCCGCATCATCGACCAGGTCGTCCCACCCACCGCCTGGGAACAGCTCCGCGCCGACGCGCTCGACCGCACCGAACCCTGCATCCGCGACGCCGTTGCCCACACCGCGGTTCCCGACGAAGCGCCGTGGGAGATCGTCACCCCGCCCCAGCGGCGCCGCCCCGAGCAAGAGCCCGGTCGGCCGCCCGCACCCGGCATCGCCATCTGAAAGCGAGTAGACGTGAACCGGCAACGCTTCGACCCGACGCAGGTCGGATGGCGGATCGGCCGCGCCCACGAACCTCGCGGCCACGACCTGTGGTGCCCCTGGGACCGCACCGCCGGCGTCATCGGACCCCAAGGCTCCGGCAAGACCCTCGACCTGCTCACCCCCGCCCTGCTCGCCGCCCCCGGCGCCGCTTTGGTCACCCTCACCAAGACCGATGACCTGCTGCTGTCCATCACAGTCCGCAGCAGCGATAAGCGGCCCACCCTCGTGCTCGACCCGTTCGGGCAAGCCGACGGGCTTCCCGAACTGATCTGGGACCCCATCACCGGCTGCGACGACTCGATCACCGCGGAACGCCGCGCCAAAGCGTTCACCGCCGGCACCATCAAAGCCACCGCCACATCGGGCTCGGGGGACGCCGCCGCCCGCTTCTATGCCGCCGAAGCCGCCAAGGTGCTCCAGGCCTACTTCCACGCCGCAGCCCTCGCCCACCACGACCTCGACCGGCTCCTGGAATGGGTCGCCCGCCCGCTCTCGGCGCACCAGCCCGCCGAAATCCTGCTCAACCACCCCGCCGCCGCCCACTACTGGCACGGACTCCTCCAAGGCGCCCTCACCGGCGACGACCGCACCGCCGGTAACACCATCACCACCGTCCAACAAGCCATGAGCCTGTTCTTCCAACCCGGCATCCGCGCCCGCTGCGTCCCCGGCCCCGGACGGCCCGCCACCAACATCGCCCGGGTCATCACCGCCGGCGGCACCCTCTATCTGCTCGGCCGCGAAGACCCCTACGCCTCCGCCTCCCCACTCATGACGGCACTCGCCGAGCACATCCTCGACACCGCCCTGCAGATGGCCAACACCAGTCCCTACGGACGGCTGTGCCCGCCGATGCTGGCCTGCCTCGACGAACTACCGTCCACCGCGCCCCTGCCCACCCTTCGGACCCGGATGGCCAACGAGCGGGCGCTCGGGCTGAGCTTCATCTATGCGGCGCAGACCTGGCGGCAGCTCGCGGGGATCTATGGCGACACCGACGCCCGCGCCCTGTTCGGCCTCACCAACGTGCTCGTCATGTTCGGCGGCAGCAAGGACGTCGGCTTCAACAAGGAAGTCTCCGACCTCGTCGGCACTACCCGCGTCACCCGCACCACCTGGCAACCCGCCACCGGCGGACGCTCCGCCCACGGCGACGACATGCTCATCCTCCGCCCCGAAGAAGTCCGCCAACTGCCCGAGAAACACGCCCTCGTCATCGCCGAGAACAGCCGCCCCATCATCGCCCGCCTCGCCCGCTGCATCGAAGGCAAACCCGGCAACGTCCTCCTGCAGCAGCAACACGACCTCCGCCAGCGCCTCCAGATCGCCGGCGGCCGCATTCCCGTCCCGGCCGAAGCCCGGGCGGTCGCCGACGTCGTCAACCGAGCCGACGGACGGCCATGACCGCACCGCTCGCCCTGCCGTTCCCGATGCCCGACACCACCGAACTCGCCCGCGCCTACCGGGAACTCAACATGGCCGTCAACGGTGACGATGCCACCAAGAAGAAGATCGGCGACCCCGGCCTCCTCCCCAGACCCTGGGACCCGCCCACATGCAACAAGCCGGCCCTGCGCGCCGAACTCTGGGTCTGGCTCGACGCCGTCGTCACTTGGTTCAACCACGAATACGTCTGGGACCCCGCCGCCGGCATGATCCCGCCCTGCTGGCCACAACACCCCCACCTCGTCCACGAGATCGCGGTCCTCGCCGACCAACGCCGCCGCGCCGCCCTCGACCCCACCAGCAGCAGCCTCGAAGAATGGCACCGCTACGGCGCCCCTAACTTCCTCGACCGCATGCGTAAACGCATGAAGAACGGGTGCGACGAACACCACCAAGCCTGGCCAGCCCAAGGACGGTTCGAACGGCACATTGGCCGGGTCGCCAAGTCCGCGCGCGGCGCCGTGTTCGCGTCGACCTGACCGCGATGAACCTCAATGTCCCCGACCCTCACTGACCACGGGCCCGAACGTCGCGGTCGCGGACAACGCGTCGACCCCATGGGGTGGGCATCGAGGTCCGCACGGAAGAGAAGGCCGTCGATGGCGGATGCCTGCCACAAGGCGCGCCTCACGCTGACCCCAAGCGACCCCGGATGATTTGCGCTACATAAGGCAGGAGAGATGCAGAGCCGGTACGAGAGGGGACACCTGGGACATGACGAGGGGTCCTTCCTGAGAGTCGTTGCCGAGACACGGGATGAGTCCGGTCAGAGCGGCGGTACTTGAGCCCAAATCGCCATTGCGGAGTTCATTCTTGCGGGTGTGTGAGGCTCGGGCCCACGACCACGGGATTATGCATCTTGCGCATCTGCGTGCTATTTCGCCCGTAGGTTCAGATTCAACGAGCCGCAGTGGCAGCGAAGCGATTCCTCTTTCCCCGCCGCTCCGACCACATAAATCCAGGAATCGCAGCCCGCGTTAGAGCATCTGAAGAGGGCAACGAATTGCTTGCACGCGCCCACCACGGGCGAAAAGTCCGCCTTGCTGAAGGTCGCCCAGTCGTTGTTGTGCACGAGGGCGTTAATGGCCCAGTTCTCACCCTCCTGGGCGAGGATGGCCTCGCCCCGCTTCTTCTTGAGTAGTTCCACCAGTTCTTTGGCCGCGTCATTGTTCCATGAGTTCGCCGAGTTCGCTGCCTTCTTTAGGAGGTCACCATAGCGCCCTCTGACGGACGCGAAGAAGGATCCGAGTTCATAGTTGTTGTCAGGACGGAAGATAACTTGGCCTTGAAGACTGGCTGCAATGTCCGCCAGGGACCCCTCCAGGCTGCGGCGAAGCTTGTGTGCGGCGCCTGGTACGTCGTCATCCGCGAGATCAGCGTCGATGAGGGTCCAAATGTCGCCGCCCTGTTCATAGTGCGGCCCGCCATGAACCGTCCACCCGTAGAACCGTGCCATCGACTGGCGGGCAACGAGTCCGGCCGACTGCATCTGGCGCGCCCAGACCTCCTCGTGTGTGGTCATGATGAACTGAACATCGGGGAACGACTCTCTGAGCAAGTCACAGAATCGGCGACGATGGTTGGCGTCTACGGATGTGACTACATCGTCGAGGACGGCGAGTCGAAAGTCCGACTTGAGGAGCTGCACAATCAGGGCGAGGTATAGGCACACACCCATACCGTCCTGATGTCCTTCGCTGTGGTAGGCCATCGGAGGGAACATGCCGAGTCCATAGAAGTCCACGGCGAGGTCGAGGCGACCAGCGGCGGGGGCGAGCTCCGCCTTGAACGCGAGTTCGTCATCCTCGTTGATCCGCCTATAGAAGTTGCTGAAGTCGTTCTGAACTGAGCTGTATAGGCCCTCAAGTGCCTCGTCCGCCACAGTGTTGTAGCTGTCGTAGACGGCCTGTGCGGTCTTCGCCGCGGCGGCGGCCTTTGAGCTGCTTGCCCGTGCCTGCCGAAGCCGACCCCAGCGCTCTTGAGCGACAGCCAGGTAGGTGCGCGCGGCGTCCGACGCACTCTGATCAGGCACCGCCAGAAGCGAAACCACGAGGTCGCGTAGATCTTCGCGCACGTGGGCGGGCGCCACAAATGGGTCGGTGGCTAATCCGTCGGCCTCCTGCCGCACGCAGTCGATCGTGGCGAGCTTCGCCTCGCGTGCAGATATGTCGGCTGTCCACCCGACCAGACTGGCCTGGAGGTCGTTGTTCCCCACGGCGCCGGCGTGCGGCAGGACGGCCTGAATAAGGGCCCGCACCCGGCGCAGTTCTCCGGCAGTGCGGCTAGCGGAGCGTTGAATGTCGGCACGGATGCCTGCGGCCCTTTCGGAACGCTCAAGTTTCTCCGCCAGATGCGCCTCCAGAGCTGCGCGGCTGGGCCACAGTTGATCGCAGAGAGGGCAACTTGGGCCCGTGATGAGGGGCGCCCCGAGTTCGACGAGTTCGCGGTGCCTCAGCGCCTCGACGAGCGTAGGGTCGGCGTCCAGCTCGCTTAGGGCAGCAAGGAGTTCCACTACCGAACGTGAAAGTGCCTCATGATCGCCTAGGTAATCGGTGAGAGCCTCCGCATCGCGTACGGCGGAACGCTTGTTGAAACTGGCTCGACCGCCATCGGAGACTATTCCGGCCGACAGGTCAGTGTCGATCGTGAGAGTTTGAAGTGGGTCCAGCCCAAGCACCGCGCGATATCGGTTAATTATGGCGACAATCTCCGGCGTTAGTAGGCTGATCACATCGAGATGGCGCCGAACAGCATCTTCGGAGGCTTTAAGGTCACTGGCCGCAGCGTTGGCAGTGGTGCTCGATTTGGTTAGAGCGCTTCGCAGAAGCCGCCGAGTCTCATCAATGCGATCAAGTTTGAGTAGGGCCTGCACTTCCTGGGCGCGCTTCCCCGGCTCCGCATTAACATACTTGATCACCTCTCGCCGTGAGAGGATCAATTCCGGGTGTTTGCCAGCCCAGGCAACTGCCTGCATAAGCTCGGGTGTGCACGGATCCAGGGTGAACTTGTTCGCCGTCTTCACGGTCCGCGTCAGTGTGCCTTCCTGGCCGGTTTCGGTATCGAATAGCGTCAATGCGACTACCGCCGACGCAGGATCATTGCGTCGATCGACGTGGGGCCCGTGCTTCAGGACGCTGATCCCAGCGGTGCCCGCACCGCTCAAGCGTGCGACGTTGCCAGTGAGCGCAAAGTCAATTGCGTCTACGACTCCACTCTTGCCCGAGCCGTTCGGGCCGACGATCACGAAGGACTTGCAGTCGAGGGCAAGCTCCAACTCACGGATTCCTCGGAACTCCTCGATACGTATGCTCTTGAGCTGAATCACGCCTGCGGCTCCCCGCTGCTGCTTCCATAGACCGCGACGAGGTGCTCCGGCTTGGGCAATTTCTCTTCGGCAAGCAAGGTTGCGAGCTGGTCTGGGATCGACGTGGGGACGTCTGACTCACCCTTAATGCGTTCGAGGAACTTCTTCAAGACCTCCGATTCGATCCCCACTTCTTGCTCCTCCGTTGCAGTGCCCGTGGCCACCGTAACTACCGGCCCCGTCGACCGTGCGGAAATGCTTGAAGTCGCGGGGCTGATCGCCACTGCCGGCCGGTCATTGACCGCCAGGCATACCGACATGGTCGACTTCGATGCTTCGTCGGCCGATCGAGGAGATTTCGGTGGAAGTCGGCGCAGATCGAGTCCTTGCCAGATGGCCGCCGGGGTGAGGTCACTTCCAGGCCCGCCCCGCTGACCACCCAGAACGTTGGTTATGACAGCGGCTGATCAGCGCTTCGTTCAGGTCATAGGTTTGGCCGCTGAGGCTGGGGCTCAATCCTGTGGGCCGTCCGGCGCGGGAAGGAGCACCACTACCAAACACAATGGTTCACCGTCTGACTCCAGATTCAGGTGATCTCGCGGCCTTCAGCAGGACGTCGGAGATTGGGACCTGAACCATCACCTGACGGAGCCGCTCGTCGAAGCTTCCACCATGAGTGCGAGCGTGCTTGTCAGAGACATATTGATGCCATCGGGACGGGTGACGTGGCTGGCCACCCACCATCCATATCTGGCGGAAGCCCAGGCTTCTGGCTTCTTCGAGGATCGATCTCGCGCGAGATTCTCGTTCTGCACCGGCTCGGCCGGTCATGCCTGATACCCCCCATGCGCCGAGGAGGCCAGCAGATCGGCGCAGTACCTCACGGAGCTGGGGACGACCCCCCTGCCAGTCGCCATCGAAGACGCTGTTCAGTTCGGCAACCGTCGGCGAGGATGTTGAGAAGAGGTTGATGATCTCCACCGATGTGAAACCAAGTAGCGATCCAGCCAAGCCGACCGCGTTCGTCGTTCGTACACCAGAGGTTGCCGATGGCGGGTTCAGGAGTATCGCCACCATTGGCCGCGCCGCGGCGGTTTCACCTTCTGGACCAGGGGATGGACCCAGCTGCGGGAAAGGCACCAACTAGCCCAGGGTCGTGCGCAACGACCGAAGTCGTGCGTGTGCCGCGTCTGGTCCGCCGTCTTTCCAGGGCTCGTCCCAGTCCACAGTGCGCGCAGATTGGGGGGATCCCTCTTCATGGGCCAGCACCAGCGCACAATCTCTGTTTGTGGCTTGTCCTTTAGTTTCTCCCCAGATTCGGCTCACCTTGCTCTGCGACGGGAGATCGTCTTCGACCATCTCCAGTAGTCGCAGGCCAGTCCGTGCCCGAATGTCGTCCCAGACCTTGGCGGCGAGCGGTAGCGGATCATCCTTCCCCGGATCCTTGACATCGCCGATCACGACGACCGCCACACCGTGGAGTTTCAGTACTCTCTTGATTCCAAGAAGAATACGAAGCATGAACTCGCAGTAGGAACTGTACGTGTGGTGATGATCCAATACTGCGTTGAGCTGCTTACGGCCTTTCCCTTGCTCGCGCCCAACCTCGTCGATCCCAAGAAGCCACAACCTGATCCAGTTCGACTGCCCGTAATTCACAACCTGCAGATAGGGCGGCGAGGTGACGACGAGGTCGACTGTGCCGGGAGCCAGGTGTCCAGAACCCGCTAGAAGGGCGGCCGCGTCGGCATGATGAGTTTCGCCCGGGAGCCCAGCGCTGTCGTCTAGGTACAGGCGTGCGATCTTGTCGCGCAGGCGCTCGAACACGTCCTGATCGATCTTCTCAAGGCCGTTCTCACGAATGTACTTCGCCACGTAGGCGGGCGACATGCTGAAGGTATTGGGCATGCTGATGCTTAGATACTGGCTGCTGCCGTCGCGGCGCCATGCACCGTGCATGATCCCTGCGAGAGCCCCCGCCGTCATGAGTTCGTCACCCGTCCATGTGGTCATGGGCTTGGCAAGAAGTCGTTGCCGGATGAAGGTGAGCTGCGCGAGCGTTCGGTCGTGATAGAGCATCCGGATGTCCGGCGAGACATCCAAGTGTCGTGGCGTAGACGATTGAAAGTCTCTTTCAAGACCGTCGACGAACTTGTTCAGATGATCCCATCTCGGAGGATTCGTCTTCGCGCGAGTCAGCACGTACGCCAGAGGGTTGAGGTCATTACCAATAGCAAGTCGACCCTCGACACGAGATTGGAGCGCGGTGGTGCCTCTTCCGCTGAACGGATCAAGCACTGTGTCCCCCGGGTCCGAGTAGGACTGGATGAAGTGGTGGGCAACCTTCGCCGGGAACATCCCGTGGTATGAACACATCGTGTGCATAGCGTGGCCCCAACGGGGGCTGATTCCGTGCCAGAGGTCGCCGGCCGACGTGGTACCACCATCAACGGACACGCGGTCGGGGGTCTCGAAGAATGCGTCTGCAGACCAGTCGCTCGCGGAAGTCATCTCAAGTATTCCTGGAGCGAGTTTGCGGCAGCCACGAGCACTGGCTCTGAGGACTCGCGAGCGACGCGTGAGAGGTGAAGTCGCGCTTGATTGGAACTGTTTTGCGATTCAGTCCCGGCCGCACGCCGTAATCCCAGATCTCGCTTGATTGCACGCACATCCTCATCTTCGCGGTAGCAATCGGCGGGTAGAGACGCGGTCACCAACTCGATGTACTTGAGCGGATACTTCTGGCCGGTTCCCAGGTGCGCCCCGTCTGTCGCCGCCGAAATCCATTCCTCCGGATCGTGACCCTCCGCGAACTGCTCCCGCAGGACCTGCGCCAGACCGCTATCGGTCAGTCGCAGCCATGCGTACGGGGTCGAGGAGGGGAACACTCCGACATCCATCAGTTCAACAATTCGCGCGAACAGTCCGCCTCGCTCCTGCAAGCGGGCGAGACCCGTGTAGTTGCGAAGGGTTGCTGGGGATACGCCGATATAGCGCGCGATGTCGGCTTTGAGGATCCGTTCAGTCTTGTGGAGATGTTCCACGAGCGTAGCGAGCTGACTGGGCAGGAGGTCTTGGTAGATGTCGGATTGGTAGCGGATTTCATAGCGCAACTTGTAGTCAAGGATGTATGCCGGGATGGAGCCAAAGCGAGACTTGTCCCGCCCCCTGATGGCTCGGATCGCTCGAAGGCGCAGAGCGCCATCAATCACTAGGTAGCCGCCATCAGGATGGCTCGCCACCTTGAGAGGTTCGACGAGACCGATCTCTTGGATCGAGGAGCGGAGCCGCTCCTCAAATGATTTGGCACTCCCTGATCTGGCTAGATCGGGATTGAGAATCAGCTCGTCGGGATCGACGCTAACGAGCCTCACACTGCACCGACCGCGAAGGTGTTCCCGTGTCGTGACAGGGTAGTCGGGAAGCTCAGGGCCAGCCGCTGCATACGGTCCCGCAATGTCCCAGTCGAAGCATGGCCGAGCGCATCGCAGGCCCACGATAGGAGCACAAGCCGTTGGCTTCCTTGGTTGTCGCCGAGGCTTGCGAGGCGATTCCAGCCCAGCGCGATGAAGAGCGCTTCAATCTCCTTGGTGCCAATGCTTGATCGCGACACGATGTCGAGCACGGCGGGTCGCTCTCCGGGCGAAACGTGTCGCGCGATGACGGCGTGCATTGCAAGGTTTACGTCTCCGGCGCGTAGCGCCTCGACCTCGTGATCAGTCGCACCGTCGAGCTGGGCCAGGAGTCGGCGCACCGTCGAGGCGGTGACTCCAAAGCGCCCGGCGATCACTGACGTCTCCTCGCCCTCGGCGCGGGCTCTCTGAATGAGCAATGCCCGATCCACCGGCCGCATCTTGAGTCGAGCTACGTTCTCAACCAAGAACTGCTGCACCTTGTCGGTTTCTGCATAACCCGCGTCGACGACGACAGCCGGGATGGTCTGGAGGCCCAGCAGCCGGCATGCCAGCGTGCGGCCTTGACCCTTGATGAGCAAGAAGTCGTTGCTGTCGTCCGGCGCCGGTCTTACGGTGATCGGCGTTAGGACGCCGAATCGCTCGATCGATCGCTGCAGCTCCCGGTGTCCGTCCCGATCGCGCTTGCGGCCGAGTCCCTCCTCGGGTCGAATCCTTGCCACCGGCACTTCCTGCACGGGGAAGGGAGACCCTGATCTGGACGGCCGTTGCGTCACCGTTACCCTGGCGTTTGGAATCGCCGCCACTTAGCTCCACCCTTCTTGCTGCGTCCGCTCTGATTCTGGCAGTTCCCTCGCTCCGAGCTGGGAACTAGGTCACCAGCGGGTCGCAACCCGATCTGGTTCCCTCGAACGTTTGCTCGATTAAAGGCTACGGACCGGCACCGACAGTCTGCCGGATGGTTCGACATAGTTTGGCCAGCAAGCTGGTGAACGGTTGCCCCCCGCGTGGCCCCGTGCGCGCTCTGACTAGATCTCCTAGGCTCACGTCTGACGAGGAGGCATGTAGGGATGGCATTGCAGGATCTAGATCTGCAGACCAGCTATAGGTCGGGCCGCGACGCGCTGCTTGACGACTTCTACGTGCCATGTCTCCAAGAGTCATCACGGTACGACCGTGCTGTCGGCTACTTCTCCAGCACGCTCTACCAAGTGGTCGGCTTCGCTTTCACGGACTTCGCTCGTCGTGGCGGCCGCATGAGGTTGGTGTGCTCGCCTGCGTTGACCCCTGACGACTTTGAGGTCATGAAGACGGCTGACGAGTTGGGCCGCCGCGCACAACAGACCGTACGAGAGGACTTGGAGCGGCTACTGAATAATCCGGCCGCCGTCCCCGCGACCAAACTGCTGGCGACGCTTATAGCAAATGGCATCATCGACGTCCGGATTGCCTTCGCCGACAAGCCCAGCGGCCTGTTTCACGACAAGCTTGGAATCTTCGAGGACGACGATGGCAAGCGAGTCTCGTTCAGGGGCAGCGCTAACGAGACGTGGCGTGCGTGGGGCTACAACCATGAGTCGTTTGACGTGTCGTGCAGCTGGCGCAACGAGCCCGAACTCTTGCGTACCCGCGAACACGCTGACGGTTTTCAGGACATTTGGCGTGGACGTGAACCCGGGGTGCTTGTTGCGCGGCTTGACGAGGTCACGAATGAACAGCTACTCGCGATTTCTGACGACGACCTAGATCATGCGATCGACGAGGTTCGCCTGCATCAAGGTCGAAAGCTGAACCAAGTCACGGGTCGTCCACTCATGGAGCATCAGAGGCTCGTTCTGGAGGACTGGGAAGCTCACAACCACCGAGGCATCGTGAACTTCGCAACTGGCGCCGGCAAGACGCTCACTGCGATCGAGGGTGTTCGGCGCTGGACTGACCGGGGCGGCGCTGCGATGATCATGGTCCCAGGTCGGGACCTGCACGCTCAATGGATCCGAGAGATCGAGATCGAAATCCCGGATGCCCAGATACTTCCGGCTGGAGCGGGAACAAACAAGTCCGATTGGATGCACCTGCTGGCGATCTTCACCGCGCCCGGCAAACCCTCGGAGCCGAGGCGGGTCGTCGTCGTTACAAACGCCACGTTCGCGTCAGACGACTTCCAGCGCCGCATGAGGACTGGGAGCCATCTCATGATCGTTACGGATGAGATGCATCGCGCGGGCAGCAGCCAGACCTTACCCGCGTTGGAGCAGACCGCGGCGGGAGCGCGCCTCGGCCTGAGCGCGACCTTCCGGCGCCAATTCGACGACGATGGCACCGACCGGCTCGTGGATTACTTCGGTGCCGTGCTGACACCGGTCATCGGCTTGGCTGAGGCCCTGATGTTTGGACTCCTGGTGCCGTACGACTATCGGTTGCACGAGGTCACGCTCGATGACGATGAGCAAGATGAGTACGACCAGCTCACCAAGCGGATCGGGCAACTCGTAGGACAAGGCGAACGTGCGAACGACGCCGCCGGGCCACTTCAAATGCTCCTCATCAAGCGCGCGCGAGTTTTGAAACAGGCGAGGAGCAAGGTCCCGGCAGCGCTCGCGATACTTCGCGACGAGTATCGTGCCGGCGATCGCTGGCTCGTCTACTGCGACGACAAGGCCCAGCTCGACTCGCTCGTTACTGAATGCCTGGGCGCGGGCCTCCCGGCACTGGCCTTCTATTCGGGCATGCCGAGTGACCGGGATGCAGTCATTCACAGCCTGGGCGAACATGGAGGCATCGTTGTAGCGATCCGGTGCCTCGACGAGGGCATAGACATCCCCGTGACCGATCACGCATTGATACTTGCCAGCTCTACCGTTGAGCGCGAGTACATCCAGCGTCGCGGACGCGTCTTAAGGCGGGCGCCGGCGACTGGAAAGGTCAGCGCCGAAGTCCACGACCTCATCTTGGTGGACGGTCTCGGCGGGGCACTCACCAAGAGCGAAGCGCTTCGCGCACTCGAATTCGTGCGCTTAGCTCGAAACCCCGGCGCGAGAGATCGTCTCCGAGTGATCGCCTCGCTTAGCGCCGACCCGATCCAGCTTCCTGACCTGCTTGACGACGACGAGAGTGAGTGAAACGAAGTGAACGAAGACGCGGGCGGGTCGCATGGTCGCCAAGGTGCCATTGCGGCTATCAAGGAGGCGGCAGCGACAGCAGATGCTAAGTTATATGAGATAGCGCTATTGTCGTTCGACAGCGACGATTACGAGCAAATTGTAGCCCTCGCTTGGCGTTATCAGTTTGACACCGATCGTTCGAAGTTCAAGCGGGAGCTTCGTGAATTGCAGGAGCATGTCGGGAAGCAGATCTTGGCCAGACTGGAGTTGGAAGAATGACCTTACGCTTCGAGAACATCAGCCTCAAGAACTTCGGACCGTACCGCGAGATTAACGACCTAAGCCTAGCGACCGAGCCAGAGTCGCCAGTGGTGGTGATTCACGGCGAGAACACTCTCGGGAAGACCAGCCTTTTCCGCGCGCTGCGGTGGTGCCTATATGGCGCGCCAGAGGCAGGTAAGACGGCGGCCGACTCTGCTCGCGGTCTGTCCGACTACATGAATCGGCCCGCGCGTGCGGACGGCGAGAAGGAGATGGAGGTCTCGATAAAGTTCAATGCCGACGGGCAGCAGTACCATCTCACCCGGACGGCTAAGGTCGATCAATACGGTGGGCCGCGTGTGACTGTCGACTTGCGGATTGATTCCGCAGTCGTTCAGCAAGCCTCCGTGGACGCGGAGATCGGTCGCCTATTGCATCCCCAGATCTCCGAGTTTTTCCTTTTCGACGGAGAGCTTCTGAGGGATTTCTATGAACGGTTGAACTCTGATCGAGAACGTGACCTCTTGCGTAATAGTATTGAGAGCGTTCTGGGAATCCCGGCGCTCCAGCTAGCGTCGCGTGACATTGGTGTAATGCGCGACGACGCCGTCTTGCGTCAGGCGAAGCTCCTGAAGAACAGGAAGGACGCCGACAATGCTCGTCGGCAGATCAAAGAGCTTAAGTCAAAGCAGGAAAGCTTGGAGAAGGACCGAGCGGACGCCACGGCGGCGCTGAGGAGGGCAGAGCAGGACCTGGAGGATGTGAACGACCGGATCGCATCGGTCGACGACCTCAAGGCCGATGCTCGCGAGATGGAAACTCTGGAGGCCCAGATCAAGGGGGGTGATGCCGAGGAACGGCACCTCCGGGACGAGATGAGCACTGTGCTTGCGCGTGGTTGGCTAGCACCGGCCTCCGCCAAGCTTTCTATCGCGCTCGATCGAGTGCAGCAGAAGAATGACGCCGCTCAGGCGAGGCAGGCCGGAGTCCAGGCTGCACGAGCCCGGGTCGACTTGCTCGATAAGCAGGTGAGAGGTGGAGTTTGCCCGACTTGCCGTCAGGAGCTGCCGCCGCCTAGCGACGCAACGACGTCCGCACTGGCTGAGGCGGAGAGCGAGCTCAAGCAGCTTCTCGAAGAAGGGGGAGAGGGCCCTGACCTCCAGCTAGAACGGCGAATCCAAGCTCTCATTGACACCGCGCCAATCGAAAGCTATCGCGATCGCCAGGCCCGCCTCAACGTCGTGCTGAGCACCCAATTCGACCGTAATCGGCGCCTGAGTACGGTCAAAGACCGACTCAAAGACAACGATGCTGCCGCGATCAGGCAACTCGGAAATCAGCAGGATAAACTCGAGAAAGCAATCAAGAGCTATCAGGATTCGCTTCAGACGCTCGCCGAGCAGGAGGTGAAGAACGCGTCCGAACAGAACAAGCAGGCGGGTACTCTGCGCCGGCTCAGTGTTGGGCAGCCGGCACTTGCCGCCGAAGCATACTTCTTCGAGTATGTATTTGACCTTGTCGGCCGTACGATTGATCGGTATAAGGAGCGGACGCGAGTTGACGTCGAGGCAGCTGCCAGTTCCATGTTCATGAAGCTGATACGCGATCCCGAGGGCTATGAAGGAATCACGATCGGTCGCGACTATCGGATCGATCTAGTCGGGCGGCGTGGGCCATCAATGAAAACCAGTGAGGGTGGTCGTCAGCTGATTGCGCTCTCCCTCATTGGAGCCTTGAAGCGGGCGGCAGTCAGAGGCGGGCCGGTCGTGCTCGACAGCCCACTCGCGCGCCTTGATCTCGATCACCGCGAAAACGTGCTCAATTCGTGGGTGCCTGAACTCGGCAGCCAAGCCATTTTGCTCGTGCAATCGGGTGAGCTGACGGAAGAGCAGGCACGCACGATTATGGGCACGCGAATTGGGCAGGCATATCGGATCTATCGGCCCAACAATGATCCTGAAGAAGCCACCATCGAAAGGACGCTCTGAGACCGATGGCCTACGAAAAAGATGACAAGCAACAGATCGGGCTAACGCCTGAGTCCAACGAAGCCATCGCGACAATTGCGGCAGACTACTTCGGAGGCAGCCAGCAGGATGCCTACAGATTTGCCATCGCCTACGCGGTGGGCGCCGATCTCGACCTCAATACAGCGCCCCAAGGCGGGTACACCACGAAGTTCAGCGCTCTGGGCACTCTGGAGACCGGATCAAGCATTCGCGATCTTCTAGAGATTCTTCGCATAGGCGAGATTGGGCGACCGTTCGCAACCGCGGAGAAGTTGGCGGAACTTGGGGTTCGTGACATCGCGAGGCGGCTGGCAGGCAACGAGACACTCGCCGACTTCCTCACCCCGCTTGGCGAGGAGTAACGAGGGCTGTGGACGACGGCCGAATCTGAGGCCGAAACGGGGCAGTGGCCTCGTGTTTTATCGCCGACGGTGGAGGATTTACCGGCGCGGTTCGCCGTTCGCGGTTCGCGGGGCCGGCCGTCGGCTACTGGCGCTGCAAGACAGCGCCGGACGGCCCAAGGCCCGCGGCGCCGAATCTCCCTCCCAAGCCGCCTACCCAACCCTCCGCTTCCTGCCTTCTCGACCTCCGCCTTACCGCCCGCCAGCAGTCTCACTCGCCACACGCCCCCTGCACACATGGATGTGAGACCCGTATCGCTGGACCAAGTGCGGGCAGCCATACACCACCCTGGCAGGGTCGGCCTACGCCATGTGCAACCTGCGGATCGTGAATCGCCATGCTCATCTTGAGCTCGACACCCCGGCCAGCCCAACTGCCGGAGCGAGGGCGCCGATCCGGGGACTGTCGCAGGATGCTGTTCGGGAGGTATGACGTGATCGCGATTGCAGGGACGATGCTTCGCCTGTTGGCGCGAGTGCGCGGCTGGGGCGTTGGACGTCCAAAGGCGCGACCCGGGGACCGATGATGGCATCAGTGGGTCCGGCAACCAGGGCAGGCTCGGGAGATCGAGCGGTAGCGATGCTGAGGTCGGCGAGAGGTGAGCGTGCAGGCTCATATTGGCCCAGTAGCGCCGGCTGGAGCAGCGGGTGGTGTCGTCGATCGTCTAGCGGAGTGTGGCCAAGTCTCGGCGCATGAGTCCCGACTCTGAAGCCCAGGCGGCGACAATGCTTGCGAGAAGGGCGTTCTCTCGTTGTCCTCTCGGGGTCTGCCGTTGGCTGCTGGACCGCGCGGCTGCGTCACCTCTCAAACCCTCGTCGTCGCTCGTGGGGCTCAGAGGGCTCCGGGACCCATGTAAGGCCTTGGTAGTCATTCGTGCTGGTGATCTCCCACGGGCCGACCGGTTCCCGGTGAGCTGTTCGGAGCCGGTCCTTAACGGCTGCCAGCTGTGCGAGCGCCTGTTCGGTCGCCTTCCGAGGGTTGTCGTTCCAGGCCCGCACTGCTGGGGCAAGGGCCGAGCGGATAAGGTCGCCGGGGATGCCAGTGCGATCCGCGAGGTCGTCGGTTTCCGCCCAGCGGTCGGCTTGGGCAGCGGCGAGCACTAGGACGGACTCGAAGGCGGCTTCCGTGGTGGGCAGGTTCGCGAGGCGTTCGCTGATGAGCGCGTTCGCTAGCGGCGCCGCCTCATCCAGCGCACGCAGCAGCAGGCCGGTCCTGCCCCCACTGAGGAGCGTGGCCGGATCGGTGCCCTCAGGGAGCTGCGCGTGGCGCGGCTGCACGCCGTGCAGGGTGAGGAGCCAATAGTCGCGTTCGGCGGCGAGGCGCCCTGCGAGGTCGGCGTCGGTGGCCACGATCGGTGCGGGTGTCATGGCGGCGAGCTGGGCGGTTTGAGTCTGGGTGAGGGTGGTGCCGAGCGGGGCGACGCCGAGGTAGCGTCCGCCGCTGGCGAGGGTGGTGGCCCAGGCGTCCATCGGACCTTCGACCAGGACGGGCGTCGCGTCGGAGCCGGGCCGGCCGGCGACATACAGCTGCTCGCCCTTGTGGAACAAGATCGTGTCGGGGGAGTTGTAGTACCTCGGGTTGTAGGTTTCGTCGCCGGAGAAGTTGGGGCTGCGGCGCCCGACGAACCCGAGCACCTGCCCGTCGTGGACGACGGGGAGCACGGCCCGGTCACGGAACCGGTCGTACAGCACGCCGGTGCGTTCGCTGCGCTTGGCCAAACCAGCGACGATCAGTTCGACGTCGGTGACGTCGTGGTGGCGGAGGTGGGTGACGAGGCTGCGCCATCCGTCGGGGGCGTAGCCGGGACGCATCTGCGGGTGGTCGGTGACGTCGTTACGGAAGCGCTCAGCGAGGTAGTCCTGTGCCCAGCTGCCGGGCAGCTGGGCCTGGTAGTAGTCGGCGGCAAGCTGGTTGATGTGGGCGAGCCGGCGCAGCGTGACGGGACTGGCGGCGATCTCGTCGCGGTGTTCGAGCATGCGCCGGGTGTCGGCGTCGGTCGGCTCGGGCGGACGCATCCCGCGCCGGATGTGGGCCTGGATGGTGAGGATCTGGTCGGCGTCCAGACCGTCGTCAGGGTGCGCCTGCACCGCTTCTTCGGGCCATTCCCAATCGGCTGGCGGCTCGGCAGGCGGGAAGTTGATCGTCAGCTCGTGGCGGCCCTGCGCTCCGATTGCGCCAATCGCCGGCTCGTGCGCGGCGTGGAGATCCTTGGGCGGCTCGTCCCTCGGTTCGGCCTGTTCCTCGCCGGTGTGCGCGGTGGCTTCGGTGAGCAGGCTGAGGCGCCACACCCAGGCCTGGCAAGGGTCGGTGCCCCCGTCGGGCGTCCGCGTGTTGATGTCGGTGATGAGCTGGTCGAGCTGCCAGCCGCGTTGCAGGCCGTGCTCGATGGTCGCAACCAGGGCGGGCCACCACGGACTTGCCTGAAGATTCGTCGCGGCGCGGCCCAGCCGGTTGGTGAAGGTGTCGATCCAGGCTGTCGCGAGGTGCTCGGTCTCGATGTTGTGGGCGACGGCTGGGGTGAGGCGCCGCGACAGCCGCCACCACAGCGCGGCGGCGGCATGGTCGTCGGGAAGGGGCCCGTTGGCTGCGGCGGTGTGCAGGAGGGCGGGTGTGTCGATCCCGGTGGCGGCGATCTGGGACAGCCGGGCAGCCAGGGTGGGGACGAACTGGTCGGTGAGCAGGGTGGGGGAGAGTTGGCTGAGGAGGGGCCGCCATTCGTCGAGGGCGGCGTGCTGGGTGTTGGTGAGTCGGGCGTCGAGCCGGCACTGCCAGCGTGCCTCTGCCAGGCTGTGGGCCGGTTTGCCGGTGGGCCGGGTGTCGGACGGGTCGACGCCGGTGGCGGCCCGCCAGATCTCGATGTCAGCGACCAGTTCGGCGGGCGGTTGGGTCGCCGTCTCGCGTGCCCAGACGGGCAGCTTCTGCTCGGTGTCGAGCTGTTTGCGAACCTGCGTTTCGAGTTGGGTGACCAGGCCGGCGCGAGCTGCCAAGTACGGCCCCCACAGATCGTGGGAGGCGAGTTTGGAGGGGATGCCGGGAAGCCACGGCAGTGGGCCGCGACCGGTCAGGTGTTCGGTGTGCTGGAGGCGGACGGCGAGCGCTGTGCAGGCGTCCCGGGCAGCCACCAGTGAAGTCTGGCTGGCGCGGTCCAGCGCCTGAATGGGGTCGCGGCCGTGGGCCTGGATGAGCAGGAGTTGGCTGAGCAGGGCGGGCCAGGTGGGGCTGTCGGTGAGGCCGGGGTGGGCGTGGTCGACGGCCCTTTCGAGGCCGCGGATGCCGAGTTCCGCGGCCAGATGGGCGGCGGCGAAGCCGACCGTATCGCCGTACCGGGCAGCCGCTTCACCCAACAGGCGGGCGGGATCGGCGGCTTGTTGGAGGGATGTGGTGGCCGAGATCGGGGATTCGTCGCGGGCGAGGATGGTTTCGAGCAGGTCGGTCGGTGTGTCGGGGTTTACGGTCTCGGGCCGGATGAGGTTGTGCGGCTCGCCGTCGCCGACGACGACCAGGTAGGCGTGGTTGGCCTCGCGTCCACGCGTCAGCATCGTGTACGCGAGCTGCCGGGTTTCAGACCCGGTGAGGAGGCCGTGCATGGTGTCGGCGGTGACGCCCTGGGCGGTGTGGGTGGTGCAGGCGTAGCCCAACTCCACGTTCTCGGCGACGTAGTCGGCGGGCAGGGTGACCGTGTGCCGGCTGCCCGCGTGCCGCGCGGTGATCGCCCCGCCGCGCGAGACGCGCAGGACTTCGAAGCGGTCGCCGTTCTTGACCCAGTCGGTGCGGCTGAGGCGTAGCCGCCGGTTGTTCTGGCGTGTGATGATCACGTCGCCAGCGCTGGCGAGGTTGCCGTCGGGAAGCTCCACTGCCTGTCCTGATTCGGGCTTGCTGGTGAGGCGTTCGGTGCGGGCGCGACGGTTGAGGTCGGCGACGAGTTCGTGGGTGGGGGCGAGCATGATCGCGTCCAGTCCACCAGCCCGGTCGGCCCGCCAGGCGGCGAACAGGTCGTCGGTCATGGTGGCCTCGTCTCCGACATGAACCCGATGTTGGTCCAGGTAGAAGCCGAGTGCTGCGGTGTGGCCGTCGCGAAGGGCGAGGGTTGCTGATCCTTCGGCAGGATCAGTGAACCGGAGCAGTTCATCGAGCCGGAGGGCGCCGTGGGTTGCTTGGATGTCGCGGAGCACTCCGCCGGCGCCGATCGCGGCGAGTTGCTGGTCATCGCCGATGAGCCGGACGCTTGCGCCTTGGCCCAGGATGAACGACACCGCGGCATCCAGGGAGAGGGTGTCGGCCATGCCGGCTTCGTCGATTACGACGAGGGTGTCGGGTCGGATCTGCTGTTGCCACCGACCGGTGTCGCCGTGTTCGAGGTCCCAGATCAGCTTCGCCAACGTGTCGGTGTCGCCGTGGAGGTTCTCCCCGAGCGCGGCCGCTGCGGCCGCCGATGGGGCGAGGCCGATGACGGTGCCGCCGGCTTCGGACCAAGCGGCGGAGAGAGCGTTCATGGCGGTGGTCTTGCCCGAGCCGGCCGGGGCGATGGCGAGTTGTAGCCGGACTCCGGAGCCCGCCATTTCGCGCACCAACAGCACTTGGCCGGGGTTGAGCCGGACACCGTTGGCTTCGCTTTCCAGCAGTGCCAAGTCGACTGCAGCAGCGGGAATGACCATGCCGTCGTGGAGTCCGGCTGCGGTGACGAGGCGTTGTTCGGCGGCCAGGATTGCACCCGAGGTGTACAGCTGTGAGCCGGCGACGGTGTAGACGCTGGACCCGTCGGCACGCCGTAACGGCGCGGGCTCAGCAGGCTCGTTCGCGGTGGGTCGGGTGATCGCCGCGCACAGGTTGAGGGCTTGGTCGAGGATCAGGTTGACGACGGTGTCGACGTGTTGGGCGGGTACTTCAGCGGCCCGCACGGCGCGTAGGGCTTCGGCGCGCAGGTGCCAGGTCTGCCACACCGATTGGTCCTTTTGCGCCACGGCGACGACCTGGCGGGCCGTGTCTTCCAGCCACGCCTGGGATGGGCGCACCGCCTGCCGAGGGGGCGGGTTCCGCGCGGTGTGGATCATCCGT
The DNA here is from genome assembly GCA_020846255.1 of Propionibacteriaceae bacterium. GTDB lineage: Bacteria > Actinomycetota > Actinomycetes > Propionibacteriales > Propionibacteriaceae > Propionicimonas. The sequence continues at coordinate 1,517 of JADLEH010000279.1, read as the reverse complement.
TGCAGGTTGGCTTCGCCGCCGAGGACCCTTCGAGCTTGGTCGCGCCACGCGGTGCGCTGCTCGGCGAGAGTGCGGTGTTCGTGTTTGGCCTCGCGGGTCTCCAGGGTGGCCTGCTGCGCCAACGCGATCGCCTCCACCGGGGTGGGCGGACGGCCATGATCTCGCTGGAACCCGGCGGCGAGTTGGCTGCGGCGGGCCTCGATCGAACGCCGCCGGGTGGACCAGCGTTCGTTCAGTTCGGGGTCGATCCCGACCACCTCACGGACCGGCCTTTTGCGTGGATCGGGGTTGGGCCGGGCGTGGAACCGGAGTCCGACCCGTTCGGCCAGGTGGCTTTCCAGGGCGGTGTTGTAGGTCTCGGAGGCTGCCACGACCGCTTTGTGCAGCACCCTGCTGTCGATCGACAACCAGCGCCCATCCTCCACGGTTTGCACCTTGTTCGCGACCGCCACGTGGGTGTGCAGGTCCGGGTCCCCGGCCCGGGAATCGCGGTGGGTGAATCCGGTCGCGACCAGGCCGCGGACGTCGACCTGCCGCACTCCGTCGGTACCGGTGCGGGTGAACAGGGCGTGCCGTTCGATGAACCTGAGCGCCTCGGCTGCCGCGAGTTGGTGGCAGCGTTCGATCTCGGCCGCCAACGCAGGATCTGCGATCGCCCACAGCGAGGAAACGGACTTCACGGGGGAGAGGGTGAGGTCGAACCCCGCCACGGCGGTGGTCTGCTGCCGCGATAATCGTGCCAGATGGCCGGCGAGTTCGCGCTGGTCAAGGGGGTCGCGGCCGAACCGCTGCCGGAACATCTCCAGCCCGACCTGGCTACGAATCCGGGCCCGATCCTCGATTGCCGCCGCCGCCTTCGTCGGGAGGCCCCGCTCCTTGTTCAGCGCTTCGAGGCGGCGGGCGACCTCGATCCGGAACGGGCTGATGTCGTTGTCGTACACCCGGAACGGCTGACCGAGCCGGGTGATCTCGACGAAGTCCTTCTCCGTCAAGCCCGGCCCAGCCAGGTCACGTTTCCGCTGTTCCGCGAGGGGATGGTGGCCCGACCCGAACAGGGCCTGCATCTGCTCAGCGGTCACCTGATCGCCGGCGTTGAGCCCGTCGATTCCGGCCATCCCCGAGCCCATCCACACCCCGGGAACTTCGCCCTTCTCGGTGTAGTAGGACGCCAGCCCGGTGTGGCCCTTCTCGGTGGAGTCCATCGCCGCAACCTGCCGGGTCAGGTAGTCATACCCCGACCCCGCCGTGATCCGTTGCAGGCTCATCGTCACACCTCCTTAAGCCCGAAAACCGGCCCAGTTCGGACACCCTCCGAGATCGGTTCTCTGTTACAGTTCCGGCGGAAACTCGCGATGCAGCTCTGGCTAGGGATTTTGGTGGATGCCAGAGGTGTGTGGGTCACGAGATTGCTCGAAATCAGGGTCCGCGGAGGGGCGTGTCCGCAACCCCTTGCGGTGGATCCGGCGCGGACGGGTTGGTTAAGCCGAGACGGGAATCCTGGGCTGGTGGTCTTCATG
>JADLEH010000278.1 GCA_020846255.1 Propionibacteriaceae bacterium | reverse complement strand
GGCCGGCCGGGCAACCCGGTCCGGCGCAGGGTCGTCCGAAGATCGCGTAGCGAGCCGTGGTCCCAGGCCGAGCGAAGGTTCCACGAGATCCTCGACCGGTACCGGATCAAGGGGTGGGTGGCGAACCAGGCAGTTCACGTCGGTGACGCGGATTACCTTCTGGACGCCGCCTTCGGGGCCGCCCGGGTGGCCTGCGAGGTGGACGGCTTCGAGCACCACGGCAGCAGACGTGCCTTCGTCGCCGACCGGAGGCGGCAGAACGCACTCACCCTTGCCAGGTGGACGGTGCTGCGCTTCACCTGGGAGATGCTCGCCGATGAGGCGGAGGTGGCCTCCGTCGTACGGGCAGCGGTCAGGATGCGAATCCGGACACCGATCGCCGCCTGATCCCGGCCCGGCCTCCACTCCCTCTGCCCGGGCGAAGGTCTGGTGGCTGAGCCGGTGAGCGCGGCATCGGATCCTCGGTCACCGGCGTCGCCGGTCATCTAGATTGCAGGTGTGAGCAAACGCCTTCGTACCCAGGGTCCCGTCATCCGGCGTCACGACCAGGTGCAGCCGACCACCACCGACCAGCGCCTGCTGAGCAGCCATGGGGACGGGGCCTGGGTCCACTCCGACCCCTGGCGGGTCCTGCGGATCCAGGCCGAGTTCGTCGAGGGGTTCGGCACCCTTGCCGAGATTGGGCCGGGCATCGGCGTCTTCGGGTCGGCCCGGACGCAGCGTCGCGACCCGATGTATCTCGCCGCGACCAGGATCGGTCGGGGCCTTGCCGACGCCGGCTACGCCACCCTCACCGGCGGTGGACCCGGAATCATGGAGGCCGCGAACAAGGGCGCCCTGGAAGCCGGCGGGGTCTCGGTCGGCCTCGGCATCGAGCTGCCCTTCGAACAGTCCCTGAACAAGTACGTCTCGCTCGGCATCAACTTCCGCTACTTCTTCGCCCGCAAGGTGATGTTCCTGAAGTACTCCCAGGGGTTCGTCGTCATGCCCGGCGGGTTCGGCACCTTCGACGAGGTGTTCGAGGCCATCACCCTTGTCCAGACCCGCAAGGTCACCTCCTTTCCGATCGTCCTGTTCGGCAGCGACTTCTGGACCCCGCTGCTCGACTGGCTGAACGACAAGGTGATGGGGAACGGCTACATCTCAGCCAACGACCCCGACCTGATGCGGCTCACCGACGACCCGGACGAAGCCGTCGCGCTCGTCACCTCCCCCGGCCCGGCGAGCCCGCAACAGTCGTCGGCCCAGATGTCCTGACTTGGGTAGAGTTCACGCATGGAGTGGGTGCTGTGGATGACCGCCGTCGCGATCCTCGGACTGGCCGCTGTTGCTGCCAGCGGACGGCTTGGCGAGATGCCGGCCACCGTCACCGACACCCCGCGGCCGCACCTGCCGTCCGGACCGATCACCGGCGAGAGCCTGCGTGGCCTGAGGTTCGCCGTGGTCACGAGGGGCTACTCGATGCAGCAGGTGGATGAGTTGCTAGACCGTGTGGCGACCCAGCTGGACACCCCCGTCGACGCCGGAGTCTGACCCCGGAACGGCTGCGCTGGGTCTCCGGTGCGGCGACTGTCCTCCAGGGATGGAATAATGGGGGAGTTGGATCCGAACCAGCCAGAAATTGAGGTATGCGATGGCAGCGATGAAACCGCGGACCGGTGACGGCCCGATCGAGGTGGCCAAGGAGGGTCGCGTGATTGCGATGCGCATTCCAGCCGAGGGCGGCGGTCGCCTGGTCATCGAGATGAACGCCACCGAAGCGGCCGAGCTGAAGGCAGCCCTTGAGGGTGTTGTCGTAGCCTGACCACGAAATTGAAACAGGGCCCCGGGTGAAAACCCGGGGCCCTGCTGCTTGTTCAGCGGGCGTTGTGGAACGCGATCGCCTGCTCGTAGACAGCCACCGTCTCCTTGGCGATCTTCTCCCAGGAGAACTCGTCGATGCAGCGCTGGCGTCCCGCCTTGCCGTAACGCTCGGCCAGGGCCGGGTCTCGCGTGATCCGGTTGATCTCGTCGGCGAACCGCGCCTCGAAGGCGGACACGAACTCCGGGTCACCTGCCTGCTTGGGGTCGTAGGCGACCAGCGTTCCGGTCTCGCCGTCCACCACCACCTCCGGGATGCCGCCGACGGCTGAGGCGACCACGGCCGTCTCGCAGGCCATGGCCTCAAGGTTCACGATGCCCAGCGGCTCATACACCGAGGGGCAGGCGAACACCGTCGCGTGGGTGAGCACCTGCCGCACCGATGCCCGGGGCAGCATCTCCTGCACCCATTTGACGTGGCCGGAGCGGGCCTGGCTGAGCTCGGCGAACGCTGCGTCGAACTCGGCTGCGATCTCGGGGGTGTCCGGCGCTCCGGCCAGCAGCAGCAGCTGGGTGTCGGGGTCGAACTGCTGGGCTGCGCGCACGAGGTGCACCAGGCCCTTCTGTCGGGTGATCCGGCCGACGAAGACCACCAGCGGACGGTCCCGGTCGACCCCGAGCGAGTCGACCACATCGGTGTGGAAGTCGGGCTTGAACTCGTCGGGGTCGATGCCGTTCTTCACGACGAATACCCGGCTCGGGTCGAGATCGCTGTAAGAGTCCAGCACGTCGGCGCGCATCCCGTTGCTCACCGAGATCACGGCCGCCGCGTCCTCGAAGGCGGTCTTCTCGGCCCAGGAGGACACCCGGTAGCCGCCGGCGAGCTGCTCGGCCTTCCAGGGCCGGTGCGGCTCGAGTGAGTGCGAGGTGACCACATGGGGCACGTCGAGGAACTTCGAACCGATCAGGCCGGCGAAGTTGGCGTACCAGGTGTGGGAGTGGATCACGTCGACATCCCCGATGGCGTTGGCCATGGCCACATCAGCGCCCAGCACGCGAAGTGCGGCGTTTGCTCCGGGCGGGAAGTCCTCAGCATGGGCCGTCGCCCCCTCGCGCTGCTCGCCCATGCACTGGACCTCGACGGACTTGGTGAACTTGCGCAGCTGGGGCACCAGTTGGCCGACGTGGACGCCGGCGCCACCATAGATGTGGGGAGGGTATTCCCGGGTCAGGATTGAGACGCGAAGTGCCATAGCAGCGATCGTGTCACAGAACGCCGGGATGGTCACGGGTTCGGTCAATCCGCCCCTCCCACAAGGGCTGGTTCAGATCGAGTGCGCCTTTTCGGCGGTTTCCTTGTGAGACTCCGCGCGAGGTCTTAGGTTCAGGGTCATGACTAGCGGACCGAATGTTCTGTCCATTGTCCTCGCGGGCGGCGAGGGCAAGAGACTGATGCCGTTGACGGCCGACCGGGCCAAGCCCGCGGTCCCATTCGGAGGTACCTACCGGCTGATCGACTTCGTGTTGTCCAACCTGGCCAACTCCGACCTGACCAAGATCTGCGTCCTGACTCAGTACAAGTCGCACTCGCTCGACCGGCACATCTCGCTGACCTGGCGCATGTCCAACCTCCTCGGCAGTTACGTCACGTCCGTCCCGGCCCAGCAGCGGACGGGCAAGCAGTGGTACCAGGGCAGCGCGGACGCCATCTTCCAGTCGATGAACCTGATCAACGACGAGGATCCCGACTACGTGGTCGTCTTCGGGGCCGACAACATCTACCGGATGAACGTCGAGGACATGGTCAACTCCCACATCGACTCCGGCATGGAGGCGACCATCGCGGGCATCCGGGTGCCGATCAAGGAGGCGAGCGCCTTCGGCATCATCGATGCCGAGCCGGACGGCAAGATCAAGGCCTTCCTCGAGAAGCCGAAGGACCCGCCGGGCCTGCCCGACAGCCCGCAGGAGTCCTTCGCGTCCATGGGCAACTACGTCTTCACCCGCAAGGCCTTCGTCGAGGCGCTGAACGAGGACGCGGCCACCGCCGACTCCCGCCACGACATGGGCGGCAACATCATCCCGTTCTTCGTGGACAAGGGCGCGGCCCAGGTCTATGACTTCACCCTCAACAACGTCCCCGGCTCGACCGAGAAGGACCGGAACTACTGGCGGGACGTGGGCACGATCGAGGCCTATCACGCCGCCCACATGGACCTGGTCTCGGTGGAGCCGGAGTTCAACCTCTACAACCGCAAGTGGCCGATCTGGACGTCCCAGGCCCAGCTCCCGGGCGCCAAGTTCACGCTTCGCGGCACGGCTGAGGACTCGATCGTCGGCTCCGGGTGCATCATCTCCGGCGGGGACGTCGACCGCTCGGTGCTGTCGCCAAACGTGATGGTCGACAAGTGGGCCCGGATCGAGGAGTCGGTGATCTTCCCCGGCTGCCGGATCGGGCGCAACGCCGTCGTGCGCCGGGCCATCCTGGACAAGAACGTGATCATCCCCGACGGTGTCGAGGTCGGCGTCAACGCCGAGCACGATCGCGCGCGGGG
>JADLEH010000277.1 GCA_020846255.1 Propionibacteriaceae bacterium | reverse complement strand
CGGGGAGCAGCGTGGTGAAGCTGGAGATGTAGCTGATCAGTTCGGGAATGCTGCGCACCATCAGGGCTGTGCTCGCCGCCTGCACCGGCTCGTCGTTGAGGCTGGTCAGCAGGTCGAGCCGGCCGGCCTCCTCGATGCCGATGTGGGTGGCGATCCACGGGCCGAGCGGGCAGAAGCTGTCGTAGCCCTTCGCCCGCGTCCACTGCCCGTCGGCAGCCTGCAGGTCGCGGCAGGTGACGTCGTTGGCGACCGTGTAGCCGAAGATCACGTCGCCGACCCGCTCGGGGGGCACCCGGCGGCAGATCCGTCCGATCACGACTGCGAGCTCGCCCTCGTAGTGCAGGTTCGAGGTCTCCGGCGGGTGCACGATCGGCTCGAACGGGCCGACCACGGAGGTGTTGGGCTTGAAGAACAGCAGCGGGGTCTCGGGCACCTCGACGCCCTGCTCTGCGGCATGGTCGGCGTAGTTGCGGCCAACCCCGATGATCTTGCTGCGCGGAATCACCGGCGAGACGAGCCGGACGTCGGCGAGCGGCAGCCGTTCACCGGTGTAGTGGACGGCCCCGGCCAGCGGGTCCCCGGAAACCACGGCGATGGTTTCCGGGTTCGGCCCCTGGTCCTCGGCCAGCTCGACGACCCCGTAGGTCGGGTCGCCCTGGGCAACGAATCTGGCAATACGCATGCCGGTCAGCTTACGGGCACCTCCCCGGAGGCCGGCTCTCAGGTCACAACGTTGAGCAGCGGCTCCCCGGCAGCGAACCGCGCCAGTTGCTCACGCACGAGCCGTTCCATCCGCGGGAAGAAGGCGCTGCTCTGTCCGCCGACGTGCGGGCTGATGAAGACCCCGGGTGCCTGCCACAGCGGATGGGTGGCCGGGAGTGGCTCCGGATCGGTCACGTCCAGCGCCGCCCGGATCCGTCCGGTGGCAGTGGCGGCCACCAGGGCATCGGTGTCGACCACCCGGCCGCGGGAGACGTTCACCAGCAGCGCCCCGTCCGGCAGGGCGGCCAGCTCGGCTGCGCCGATCAGGTGCTCGGTCGCCGGGGTCAGGGGGGTGACGACGAAGACGATGTCGGCCCTGCCCAGCAACCCCGGGAGGTTCTCGATCGGGTGGACGGGCACTTCACCGGTACGTGCCCGTCGGGCCACCCGGGTGACCGAGGCAACCTCGAACCCGGCCAGCCGCCGCTCGATCGCCGCCCCGATCCGGCCGTAGCCGACGATCAGCACCCGGCGATCGGCGAGGGACTCGCCGAACTCCGGTACCCAGGCCCCGGTCGGATGGTTGCGGGCGAAGTGGTCGAGCCGGCGGTTGCTGACCAGGGCCAGCGCAACCGCAAGTTCCGCCGTGCTGGCGTCGTGCACGCCCGCTGCGTTGCACAGGTCGACCCCTTTGGGCAGGAACGGCAGGTAGTTGTCGTAGCCGGCCGACAGGAGCACGACGGCCTTCAGCCCGGCCATCTCCCCCACCCTCGCCAACAGCTTCGCCGCCGGGCCCATGTAGGGGGCCACCACAAGTTCGACTTCACCCACCGAATCGGGCCAGGCGCCGTCGGCGAGGAAGCAGTCGACGTCCAGGCCGGGCGGGAACGGGCCGACCGCGGCCTCGGCGGCGGCTAGATCCGGATATGGCAACCAGACTCGTCGACCCATGGCCCAACCCTAGTTGCCCGGGCCAGTTGCAGCCCGGTGCCGCTGCCCGCTGCGGCGGCCGGCGTGGAGACTCTAGGGTGATCGGCATGAGCACTGACTTCGACGCCGTCGAACTGATCCGCACCAAGCGGGACGGAGGCCGGCTGAGCGGGCCGGCGATCGACTGGCTGATCCGGGCCTACACCGACGGCACCGTGACCGATGAGCAGATGTCGGCCATGGCCATGGCCATCTTCTTCCGTGGTCTCGACCCGGCGGAGCTCACCCGCTGGACCAACGCGATGATCGCGACCGGCGAGCGGATGGACTTCTCCAGCCTCACCCGGCCCACCGTGGACAAGCACTCCACCGGCGGGGTCGGCGACAAGATCACCCTTCCGCTGGCACCCCTGGTGGCCGCCTGCGGGGCGGCCGTCCCCCAACTCTCGGGTCGTGGCCTCGGCCACACCGGCGGCACCCTGGACAAGCTCGAGGCGATCCCCGGTTGGCGGGCCAGCCTCAGCAACGAGGAGATGCTCGCCCAGTTGGAGTCGGTGGGTGCGGTGATCTGCGCTGCCGGGGCCGGGCTCGCCCCTGCTGACAAGAAGCTGTACGCCCTTCGCGACGTCACCGCGACCGTCGAGTCGATCCCGATGATCTCTGCCTCGATCATGAGCAAGAAGATCGCGGAGGGCACAGCCGCCCTCGTCCTGGACGTCAAGACCGGCGCCGGGGCGTTCATGAAGACCCTTGAGGACTCCCGGGCCCTGGCCACGACCATGGTCGGCATCGGCAAGGCTGCCGGCGTGAACACCGTCGCCCTGATCACCAACATGGACACCCCGCTGGGCCGCACGGCCGGCAACGGGCTGGAGGTGGCCGAGTCGGTCGAGGTGCTGGCCGGTGGCGGTCCTGCCGACGTCGTCGAGCTGACCCTTGCCCTGGCGCGCGAGATGCTGGCTTGCGCCGGCATCGACGCCGACCCGGCAGCTGCGCTCGCTTCCGGGCGGGCGATGGACTCCTGGAAGGCCATGATCCGGGCCCAGGGCGGCGACCCGGACGCTCCCCTGGCGACCGCGCGGCACACCGAGGTGGTCCCAGCGGACGCCTCCGGCTACGTCGCCAGGATGGACGCCATGGCGGTCGGGCTCGCCGCCTGGCGCCTTGGCGCGGGCCGCGCCGTCCAGGGCGAGCAGGTGCAGGCAGCCGCGGGGGTGACCTGGCACGCGGCGGTCGGCGAACGGGTGAGCGCCGGCCAGCCGCTGTTCACCCTGCACACCGACACCCCGGAACGGATCGCCAGGGCCAGGGAGGCGCTGGTCGGCGCGGTCGACTACAGCGCCGAGCCGCCGGAACTGCGCCCGGTCGTGCTCGAACGGATCACCGCTGGCTGAGGACTCAGCGCCCCCTGGCCAGTCGCCGCAGCTCGCTTCGCCTGGCCCCGCGGGCCTTGAACGTGCCGAGGCCAACCGAGCCGCGAACGACGAAGATCGGACAGCCCGGGGCCGGCAGGGCCGGTGCCCGCACCCGGATCGACCCGATCCCCTTGGAGAGGCGGTCGACGTTGACCGCCCAGCCCTCGGGGAGGATGAGCACGATCGTTCCGGCTCCGGGAAGGATCTCCAGGTCGATCACTTCAGCGACCGGCCGGGCCTGCAGGCAGTTGATCCAGACGCTGTCCAGACCGGAAGGGACGCGCAGGTAGGGCGGTAGCACCCATTCGCCGACCCGCCGGGAACTGAGGTAGCCGCCCGAGAGCATCAGTGGATCGGCCGCGGAGTAGCCCGCCATGACGAGACCGGTCGGAACGCGGGGCATGAGTTCCCCGCCGGTCGGCGCACCCTTCGACTCGAGGTCGGTCAGCAGCGCGTTGAGGTCAGCGAAGTTGGCGGCCCGGCGTGCCCGCTCCGTCCGTTCGTCGAGTTCGCCCGGCGCCAGCCGGCCATCCTCCGCGGCGCGGCGCAGGTCGGAGATCACCTGCTCGCGATCGGCGTTGCCGATGCCTCCGAACTCCACGGTCATGGCGGCAGCCTAACGCTGGTCGCCACCCCGGCAGGGCTTCAGGCGCTCACCCGGTCGCCCGCGTGGGTCAGGCCCCAGCGGTACCCGTCGTGCAGTGCCTCCCAGGAAGCCTCGATGACGTTGGTGCCCACCCCGACGGTCGTCCAGGTGCGCTCGCCATCGGTCATGTCGATGAGGGTGCGGACGATGGCATCGGTGCCGTGGCCCTGGTCGAGGATGCGCACCTTGTAGTCGGTGAGCTCGAAGGTCTCCACCTGCGGGTAGGCGACGTTGAGAGCCGAGCGGAGCGCGACGTCCAGCGCATTCAGCGGGCCGTGGCCCTCGCCGACCAGGTTCTGCGTGATGCCCTTGGCCCAAACCTTCACCATCGCCTCGGAGTCACCCTCGGGCTTGACCTCGTGGCCGGTGAGCACCCGCCAGCTGAGCACGTCGAAGAAGTCCTCCATGATCCCCAGCTCTTCGCGCAGCAGCAGCTCGAACGACGCGTCGGCCGATTCGTAGGAGTAGCCGTCCATCTCGCGGGCCTTCACCTTCTCGGTGATCGTGGCAGCGAGTTCCCGGTTCGACAGGTCGTAGCCGAGCTCGGAGCCCTTGATCTGGATGTTGGCCCGACCGGCCATGTCGGAGACCAGCATCCGCATGTCGTTGCCGACCAGCTTGGGGTCGATGTGCTGGTACAGGTTGGCGTCCACCTTGATGGCCGAGGCGTGCAGCCCGGCCTTGTGGGCGAAGGCTGAGGCGCCGACGTAGGGCTGCCGGTTGTTCATCGGGACGTTGGTCACCCCGGCGATGGCGTGGCTGATGCGGGTCGCATCGGCCAGAGCCGCCGGGGGCACCAGGGCCCAGCCGAACTTCAGCTGCAGGTTCGCCACCACCGTGATCAGGTTGGCGTTGCCGGTGCGCTCGCCGTGGCCGTTCATGGTTCCCTGGACGTGCATCACGCCGGCCTCGACCGCCGCCAGGGTGTTCGCGACGGCGCACCCGGTGTCGTTGTGGCAGTGGATGCCGAGGTCGACGCCGATCTGGGCTGCGGCCGAGACGATATCGCCCATCCAGGTCGGCAGCATGCCGCCGTTGGTGTCGCACAGCACCACCACCTCGGCACCCGCCTCGGCCGCGGTCCTGACCACCTCGAGGGCGTACTCGGGGTTGGCCCGGTAGCCGTCGAAGAAGTGCTCACAGTCGACGAAGACGCGGCGACCGCTGGCGACCAGATGGCTGACGGTGTCGGCCACCATCGCCAGGTTCTCCTCCAGGGTGGTGTGCAGTGCGCGGAACACGTGCTCGTCGTGACTCTTGGCGACGATGCAGATCACCTCGGTGGCAGCGTCCAGCAACGCCTGCACCTGGGGATCGTCGGCGGCCTTCGCACCGACCCGCCGGGTGGCGCCGAACGCGACCAGCTTGGCGTTCTTCAGGGCGAGCTGCCCGGCTGCCGCTGCGGCGAAGAAGGCAGTGTCGTTCGGGTTCGCCCCGGGCCAGCCGCCCTCGATGAAGCCGACGCCCAGCTCGTCAAGGTGCCGGGCAATCTTCAGCTTGTCGGTGACGCTGAGCTGCAGGCCCTCCTGCTGGGCACCGTCGCGCAGGGTCGTGTCGAAGACATGGAAGGCGTCGGGGGCTGCTGGCAAGGTCGTCATCGGTGCCTCTCGTATGTCCGGGACAGGGTCATCGAGCGAGTCTGCCGCCACCGGGTCAGGTTACGAGGACGTTTCACCGCGTGAGACTGCTGTCTCGCCGTTGACTACGGCCGGGTGACCCGGCTAGACAGTGGCCATGGCAACCCTGCTCCATCGTGGCGTGACCGTGCACAGCGTCGGCGAACTGCCGCCGGTCGGCAAGAAGCTCCGCCCGTTCAGCCTCACCGGTCAGGACATGGCGGACTTCGGTGTCGAGATCGCTGCGGGACGCCGGCTCGTCCTCAACATCTTCCCCAGCGTCGACACCGGCGTTTGCGCAATGAGCGTCCGCCGGTTCAACGAGCTGGCAGCCGGGCTGACCGACACCCTCGTGCTCTGCGTCTCTGCCGACCTCCCGTACGCGCACAAGCGGTTCTGCGGCGCCGAGGGCATCGAGAATGTGACCACCGGCTCCAGCTTCCGGTCCGGCTTCGGCCTCGACTTCGGGCTCACCCTCGTGGACGGCAAGATGCGGGGCCTGCTCTCGCGGGCCGTGCTGGTGGCGGACAAGGACCTGACGATCCTGCACGCCGAGCAGGTGTCGAACATCAGCACCGAGCCGGACTACGACGCCGCCCTTGCTGCCCTGTCCTGACAACCCTTGGGCAGATATTGGGGACGGTTCCAATTACCGTTCAGTTGGCGGGTAATGGAACCGTCCCCATTTCCGACCAACTGTTGACCAGGTGGCGGGTAATGGAACCGTCCCCTTTCAGACCAATGGAACCGTCCGCTTTCAGACCAGGGTTCAGACGACCCGCTGCAGCCAGCCGTGGGTGTCCGGCACCCGGCCGTACTGGATGTCCAGGATCGCGTTGCGGATGCCGATGGTCTGCGGCGAGCCGTTCTCCGGCAGCCGCCACTCCCCCCTGGTCGACTTGAAGGCACCGATCGGGGTGACGACAGCCGCCGTCCCGCAGGAGAACGCCTCGACCGTCGAACCGTCGGCAATCCCGTCGAAGAGCTCCTCCGGCGTCACCCGGCGCTCCTCGGGAACCAGGCCGAGCTCGCCGGCAACGGTGAGGATCGAGTCGCGGGTGATGCCTTCGAGGATGGTGCCGGTGAGTGCCGGCGTGACCAGCCGGCCGTCGGAGGTGACGAGGAAGACGTTCATCCCGCCGAGTTCCTCAACCCGATCCTTGTCGGCAGCCTCGATGAACAGGACCTGCGAGCAACCGTGCTCGTAGCCCTCGTACTGGGCGATCAGGGACGCGGCGTAGTTGCCGCCGCACTTGGCGGAACCGGTGCCGCCGATCCCTGCCCGGGCATAGGTGTCGGTGACCCAGATGTCCACGGGCTTCACCCCGCCGGTGAAGTACGGCCCGGCCGGGGACGCGATCACGCTGAAGGTCACCCGCTGCGCCGCCCGGACGCCGAGGAAGACCTCGGAGGCGAACAGGAAGGGCCGGATGTAGAGGCTGCGCTCACCGGTGGCCTCCGGCACCCACCGGGAGTCGGCAGCCACCAGCGCGGCGACAGCCCTGATGAAGTCCTCGGTAGGCAACTCCGGGAGCATCAGCCGCGCGGCGGAGGTCTGGAAGCGACGGGCGTTCGCCTCAGGTCGGAACAGGTGGATGGAGCCGTCGGCATGCCGGTAGGCCTTCATCCCCTCGAAGATCTCCTGGGCGTAGTGCAGCACGGCGGTGGCCGGGTCCATCAGGAACGGTCCGTAGGGCTGCACCGCATCGCCCTGCCAGCCGCCATCACTGGTCCAGGTCGCCACGACCATGTGGTCGGTGAAATGGTCACCGAAACCGGGATCGGCCAGTACCCGGGCGACGTCGGCGTCGCCGGCGGGGGTGGGATTGGCGTGCAGCGGGAAGCTCAGGGACATGGCGGCATGCTACCGCCTGGCGCCCGCGCCCAAGCCCTCGTCCCCGGCGCGGGGCGCGCCGGATCCGTGAGACGGAATTGTCCATCTAGTGAGCGCCAAGTAGCCTCGCGCGGGTGAGCGCAGCAGAGGTCAGCAAGCCCGTCATCTCCGTGATCGCCGGCGACGGCATCGGCCCGGAGGTCGTAGCAGAGGGCCTGAAGGTCCTCACCGCCGTCGTCGGCGACGACGCCTTCGACTTCGTCCACCACGATCTCGGCGCCGAGCGCTGGCAGCGAACCGGTGAGGTACTGCCCGACTCGGTGCTCGAAGAGCTGGCAGCCAGCCGCGCGATCATCCTCGGCGCCGTCGGGGCTGCTCCCGGCTCCACCGCCATCCCCAGCGGCCTGCTCGAGCGCGGCCTGCTGCTGAAGCTGCGCTTCGCTTTCGACCACTACGTCAACCTGCGGCCGTCCAAGCTGTACCCGGGCGTGCCGACCCCGCTCGCCGACTCCGTGACCGGTCGCGGGCCGATCGACTTCGTGGTGGTCCGGGAGGGCACCGAGGGCCTCTACTGCGGCAACGGCGGCGTGGTCCGCGCCGGGACGCCGCACGAGATCGCCACCGAGGTCAGCGTGAACACCGCCCACGGCGTCGAACGGGTCATCCGGGACGCGTTCGTCCGGGCTGAGGGTCGCCGCGGTCACGTGACCCTGGTTCACAAGCACAACGTGCTGGTGAATGCCGGTGGGCTCTGGAACCGGCTGTTCCAGGAGGTTGCGGCCGAGCACCCGGACGTGACCACTGACTACCTGCACGTGGACGCCGCGACCATCGCCCTGGTCCAGGACCCGCAGCGCTTCGACGTCATGGTCACCGACAACCTGTTCGGCGACATCCTGACCGACCTGGCTGCAGCGGTGACCGGTGGGATCGGGCTGGCCGCCAGCGCCAACATCAATCCCGAGGGCGCGTTCCCGTCCATGTTCGAGCCGGTGCACGGCTCGGCTCCCGACATCGCCGGCAAGCAGCTGGCCGACCCGACCGCGACCATCCTCTCGATGGCCCTTCTGCTCGACCACCTGGGTCGCAGCGGGGATGCGCGCCGGATCGAGGCAGCCGTTGACGCCGACATCGCCGAGCGGGGGGCAACGAAGCGGCCCACCTCGGTGATCGGGGACGAGATCACCGCCCGGCTCGGCTGAGGGCTACTTCTCGGCAAGGCTCCCGAACAGGACGCGACGCTCGCCGGCGAACCGTCCCGATGCCCACCAGATCGCCTCGACCAGCACCACCGCGACCAACCCGAGCCAGGCCGTTGTGGTCATCATCGTGAGGTTCCCGGGGTCGAGCTGCGGGTCGAACCGAGCCAGGAAGGGCCAGGCCTGGATCCAGCCCGGCACCTGGTACGGCAGCCAGAAGATCACCAGGTACGCCGCCAGAGCGCAGAGCCCAATCATCACCAGCTTCCACCACTCGTAGGGCCGGGCGGTCGCGATCATCACCCAGGCCCCACCGATCATGAGGGTGAGCAGCGCAGCCGTGCTGGCCTGCACGTGCAGGGCCGGGTCGGCGCCGACCGACGGCTTCACCAGCAGGTAGGCGACGAAGGTCGTCACGGCCACCACGAACCCGGACGGGATGGAGAAGCTCATCACCCGCTTCAGGAAGCCCGGCCGTGCCCGCTCCGCGTTCGGCGCAAGGGCGAGGATCGAAGCCGGGATGCCGATCGTGAACCAGCCGACGAACGAGATGTGGATCGGCACGAACGGGAACTGCAACCCCCACACCGCCACCAGCAGCGCCAGGATGATCGAGTACATCGTCTTGGTGAGGAAGAAGTTGGCGACCCGCTCGATGTTGCCGATGACGCGGCGGCCCTCGGCCACCACGTGCGGGAGGGTGGCGAAGCTGTCGTCGAGCAGCACCAGCTGGGCCACCGAGCGGGTGGCTGCAGCCCCGGAGCCCATCGCCACGCCCAGGTCGGAGTCCTTGATCGCCAGCACGTCATTGACCCCGTCGCCGGTCATCGCCACGTTGTGGCCGCGCGACTGCAGGGCTGCCACCATCTGCCGCTTCTGCTGCGGCGTCACCCGGCCGAAGACGCTGGCCCGCTCCACCTCGTCGGCGAAGGCGACGGCATCCTCCGGCAGGTCCCTGGCGTCCACGACGGAGGTTGCTGCGACGCCGAGCGAGCCGGTGACCGCCCCGACCGAGGTGGCGTTGTCGCCGGAGATCACCTTTACGGCCACGCCCTGTTCGGCGAAGTAGGCAAGGGTGTCGCGGGCCTCAGGACGGACCTTCTGCTCGAGCACCACCAGGGCGGCCGGGGTCACTGTTCCGGGGGCTTCGGTGTCGTCGACGGCCAGGTCGGAGGAGGCCAGCAGCAGCACCCGGCGTCCGGTCGAGCCGATCCGCTCCGCCGACTGCGAAGCCACGGTCGTCGGCCCGGCAAGGACGTCTGGAGCGCCGATGATCCAGTTCCCGCGCTCGCCGAAGGAGATGCCCGACCATTTCTTGGCAGAGGTGAACGGTGCCATCCCGGTGACCGGCCAGGCATCGGCGTCGTCTGCGAGCGCGTGGCCGAGTGCCTTCATCGAAGCATTGGGACGGGGGTCCGCTGCAGCGAGCTGGGCCAGGACGCGGTTGATGGCGGCTTCGTCCGCCCCGTCCAGGAGCTCCACGTGGGTGAACCGGAGCCCGTTCTCGGTGAGCGTGCCGGTCTTGTCAGCGCAGACGACGTCGACCCGGGCCAGGCCCTCGATGGCCGGCAGTTCCTGCACCAGCACGTTGCGCTGGCCGAGCCGCACCACGCCGACGGCGAAGGCCAGCGAGGTGAGCAGCACCAGGCCTTCAGGCACCATCGGCACCAGCGCACCCGCCGTCGCCAGGATCTTGTCCTGCCAGACCCCTGGCTGGTTCCACTGCACGAAGATGGTGGCGACGCCCACCGGGACCAGCAGCCAGGTGATCAGCCGCAGGATCTTGTTGATGCCGGTCTGCAGCTCGGACTTCACCAGCGAGAACCTGCTGGCCTCTGCGACGAGTTGGGCGGCGTAGGAGTCGTGGCCGACCCGGGTGGCGCGGAAGGCGCCGACGCCGGCGACGACGAAGCTGCCGGACATCACCGGGTCGCCGACCTCCTTCAGCAGCGGATCCGATTCACCGGTGAGCAACGACTCGTCCACCTCGAGGTAGGAGGCCTCGACGACTTCACCGTCAACGATGATCTGGTCGCCGGGGCCGATCTCGATCAGGTCGTCCAGCACCACGGCCTCGCGCGCCAGCTCTGCACTGACGCCGTCACGCCGGACGGTCGGCTTGCCCTCCCCCACCACGGCGAGGTTGTCCAGCGTCCGCTTGGCCCGCAGTTCCTGGACGATGCCGATGCCGGAGTTGATGATGATCAGGAAGCCGAACAGGGCATTCACGATCGAGCCCGTGGTCAGGACCATGATGAACAGCACCATCAGCAGGAAGTTGATCCGGGTGAACACGTTGGCCCGGACGATGTCCCAGGTGGTGCGCCCCGATCGCGGCGGCAGATCGTTGGTCAGGCCCCGCTGGACGCGGTCGGCCACTTCGGCGGCGGTCAGCCCGGGCGCAACCGGTGCGGCGATCGTCATGCGGAAAGCTTGCCAGACTCTCCCAGCGGCGCCGACAGCCGCGACCCGGTCAGGAACGACAAAGGGCGCCGCACCGGAGTGCAGCGCCCTTCGGCTGAGCGTGGATCAGCGGGCTGCCGTGCCCTCGACATAGTCGTCGTCGTGCGACTTCACCCAGGCCATCAGGCCGCGCAGCTTCCGCCCGGTCTCCTCGATCGGATGCGTCTCACCGGCGGCACGAAGGCGCTTGAACTCCGGGGCGCCGGCGTCCTGGTCGTCGATGAACCGCTTCGCGAAGGCGCCGGACTGGATGTCGGCGAGGACGTCCTTCATCCGCGCCTTCACCGAGGCGTCGATGATCCGCGGCCCGGAGACGTAGTCGCCGAACTCGGCGGTGTCGGAGACGCTCCACCGCTGCTTGGCGATCCCGCCCTCGTACATCAGGTCGACGATCAGCTTCAGCTCGTGCAGGCACTCGAAGTAGGCCACCTCCGGCTGGTAGCCCGCCTCGGTGAGCACCTCGAAGCCTGCCGTGACCAGCGCGGACGTGCCGCCACAGAGGACGGCCTGCTCACCGAACAGGTCGGTCTCGGTCTCCTCGGTGAAGGTGGTCTTGATGCCGCCGGCGCGAAGCCCGCCGATCGCCTTCGCGTAGGAGAGGGCCAGCGGCCAGGCCGCGCCGCTCTCGTCCTTCTCCACGGCAACGATCACCGGGACGCCGCGGCCCTCGGTGTACTCGCGGCGCACCAGGTGGCCCGGACCCTTGGGGGCGACCATGCACACGTCCACGCCCGGGGGCGGGGTGATGTAGCCGAAGCGGATGTTGAAGCCGTGGGCGAAGAACAGCGCATCGCCGGGGACGAGGTTCGGCTCGATCGACTCGGCGTAGACGTGCCGCTGCACCTGGTCGGGGGCGAGGACCATGATCAGGTCGGCCTCCTCCACTGCCTGGGCCGGGGTGACCACGCGGAGGCCCTCGGCCTCTGCCTTCGCCCAGCTCTTGGAGCCTTCACGCAGGCCGACCCGGACGTCGACGCCGGAGTCCCGAAGGCTCAAAGCATGCGCGTGGCCCTGGCTGCCGTAG
Source organism: Propionibacteriaceae bacterium (assembly GCA_020846255.1). Taxonomy (GTDB): domain Bacteria; phylum Actinomycetota; class Actinomycetes; order Propionibacteriales; family Propionibacteriaceae; genus Propionicimonas. The sequence continues at coordinate 7,997 of JADLEH010000277.1, read as the reverse complement.
CCGATCACGGCGACGTTGCGTCCCTGGATGAGCGACAGGTCGGCGTCGGAGTCGTAGAACATCTGTGCCATTGGTTCGTTGCTTCCTTACTAGTTGGCCAGCCGCGCGGCCGGACGGGTCTTCTCGATCTTGGCACGATCTGACAGCGATCGGCTGCCCCGCCCGAGCGCAACCAGTCCGGACTGGACCAATTCGCGCACGCCGTAGGGCCTCAGCATCTCCAGCAGGGCATCCAGCTTGTCCGGCGATCCGGTCGCTTCGATCGTCATGGAGTCGTTGTGGACGTCGACGGTCTTGCCCCGGAACAGCTGGACGATCTCGATGATCTGGCTCCGGCTCGCCGGGTCGGCCTTCACCTTGATGAGCATCAGCTCGCGGCGCACCGAGACCGCTTCCTCGAGCTCGACGATCTTGAGCACCTCGATCAGCTTGTTCAGCTGCTTCACGATCTGCTCGAGCACCTGCTGGTTGTCGACCGCGACCTGGACCGTGATCCGGGAGAAGTCCTCGTTCTCGGTTGGACCGACGGCCAGCGACTCGATGTTGTAGCCGCGGCGGGCGAACAGGCCGGCGATCCGGGCGAGCACGCCCGGCTTGTTCTCCACCAGCACGCTAAGGGTGTGCGTGTTCACAGTTCCTCCCCCTCCCACTCGGGAGCGAGATCCCGGGCGATCTTGATGTCGTCGTTGCTGGTGCCGGCAGCGACCATCGGCCAGACCATGGCGTCCTTGTGGACCACGAACTCGACCACGACCGGCCGGTCGTTGATGGCCATCGCCTGGGCGATCACGTCGTCGACCTCTTCGGCGGTCTCAGCCCGCAGGCCGACCGCTCCCATGGCTTCGGCGAGCTTGGGGAAGTCCGGCACCAGGTGCGACTTCAGGTTGGTGTTGGAGTAGCGCTCACCGTAGAAGAGGGTCTGCCACTGCCGCACCATGCCGAGGCTGCGGTTGTTCATGATGGCGATCTTGATCGGGATCCCCTCCAGCGAGCAGGTGACCAGCTCCTGGTTGGTCATCTGGAAGCAGCCGTCACCGTCGATCCCCCACACCACCGTGCCGGGCAGGCCGACCTGGGCCCCCATCGCTGCCGGGACGCAGTAGCCCATCGTGCCGGCGCCACCGGAGTTGAGGAACCGGTTCGGCTCCTCGTGCGGCAGCAGGTGGGCCGCCCACATCTGGTGCTGGCCAACTCCGGAGACGAAGGTCGCCTCCGGCCCGGCGATCTCGCCGATCCGCTTGATCACGTACTCCGGGCTGAGCAGCCCGTGCTCCATCGCCGGGTAGTCGGCCGGGGTGTAGCGCTGGCGCAGGTTCTTCAGGTACCGCACCCACTCGGCGTAGTCCGGCAGCGCCGTCTCGCGCAGCAGCAGGTTCAGCTCGGTGATCACCTCGGCGAGGTCGCCGACGATCGGGACGTCGGCAACGCGGTTCTTGGAGATCTCCGCCGGATCGATGTCCGCGTGGATCACCTTTGCCTCCGGCGCGAACGAGTCGAGCTTGCCGGTGACCCGGTCGTCGAAGCGGGCGCCGAGCACCACCAGGAGGTCCGAGCGCTGCAGGGCGCCGACGGCAGCAACCGTGCCGTGCATGCCGGGCATCCCCATGTTCAGCTCGTGGCTGTCGGGCAGGGCGCCACGCGCCATCAGCGTTGTGACCACCGGGATCCCGGTGAGCTTCACCAGCTCGTCCAGCTGGCCCCAGGCCCGGGCGCGGTTCACGCCGCCACCGACGTAGAGCACCGGACGTTCGGCGGCAGCGATCAGCCGGGCGGCCTCCCGGATCTGCTTGTTGTGCGGCTTGGCCACCGGGTGGTAGCCGGGCAGGTCGAGTTCCTCCGGCCAGACGAACTCGGTCTGCGCGGACAGTGCGTCCTTGGCGATGTCCACCAGTACCGGGCCGGGCCGGCCGGTGATCGCAAGGTGGAACGCTGCGGCGATCGCGTGCGGGATCTCTGCCGGATCGGTGATCAGGAAGCTGTGCTTGGTGATCGGGAAGGTGATGCCGCGGATGTCAGCCTCCTGGAAGGCGTCGGTGCCGATCGAACGGCTCGCCACCTGCCCGGTGATCGCGACGATCGGCACGGAGTCCATGTAGGCGTCGGCGATCGCCGTGACCAGGTTGGTCGCCCCCGGGCCCGAGGTCGCCATGCAGACCCCGACCCGACCGGTGACGTGGGCATAGCCCTCGGCCGCATGCCCGGCGCCCTGCTCGTGGCGGACCAGGATGTGGCGGATCTTCGAGTCGTACAGGGGATCGTAGGCCGGCAGGATCGCCCCGCCCGGGATGCCGAAGATGACCTCGACCCCGACGCGCTCGAGCGACTCCACCAGGGACTGGGCCCCGGTCATGATTCTCGGTGACTCCCCGGGCATCTTTACCTCTCTTCGTTGAAGCTGGGCGTACGGAAGCAGAAAAAAACCCCCGCTGCTAAGGCAGGCGAGGGAGCGCGTCGGGATTGAGAAGGATCTCAGCCGACACGCTGGCTAACTACGAGGACGATGTTCCGCACAGCACAAGGTTCCCGCCCAACCACCACCCGTGTCAACACGTGGGCCCCGGATTCCACATGGTGGTCCCCGGACGGCCAAGGCTCAACCCGTCCCTTCGACTCTGAGGGATTCTCAGCCGCTGACTGGAATCCGACCGAGCCGGTGGGTGACCATGTCATGAGCCGTAAAGCAACCGAAGGGAATCCCCCCGATGCCCACCTTCCCGCAGCCGAAAGCCCTCCGGAAGGCAGCGACCGCTGCCCTCGGCGCGATCGTCCTCACCGCAGGCACGATCGGCTCTGCCGTCCCCGCGAACGCTGACGCAGCAGTCGCGCCGAAGAGCAGCCAGGTGACGATCGTCGGCGCCGGTTGGGGCCACGGCAAGGGAATGTCCCAGTACGGCGCCTACGGCGCGGCAACCAAGGGACTGGACTACAAGGAGATCGTCGACTTCTACTATCCCGGGACCACCCTGGAGAACCTGCCCAGTGGCAACCAGCTCAAGGTGCTGATCAGCGCAGACACCGACGGGATCCTGCACTTCCGCCCCGTCGCCGGGCTTCGGGTCCGCGACTCCGCTGGCGCGACCGTCAGCCTGCCGACCGCGGACAAGTACCGCAAGTGGCGCATCATCAAGTCCGGCGGCAAGCGGGTGCTGCAGTACCTCACCAGCTCCAGCAAGTACGCCAACTACTCCAACAAGCTGAACGGCGCTCGCCTGTGGCTCGTCGAGAACACCAAGACCGGGACGGTGAAGCTGGCGATGCCGGACGGCAGCACCCGCACCTACCGCCAGAAGCTGGCGCTCAAGTTCACCTCGACGAGCGCCAAGACGGTCAACTACGTGACCATGGAGAGCTACCTGCGTGGGGTAGTTCCGGCGGAGATGCCGGCCTCCTGGGCGTTCGAGGCGGTCAAGGCCCAGTCGGTGGCTGCGCGCACCTACGCCGCCAAGCTCCGCTCAACGGCCAGTGACTCCGCCGCCTACGACCTGTGCGACACGTCGGCCTGCCAGGTCTACCGGGGGGTGGCCGGCGAGTACGCCACCAGCGACAAGGCCATCGCCGCCACCGCTGACAAGGTCCTTGAGTACAAGGGCAAGCTGGCCCTCACCATGTTCTCCTCCTCCAACGGCGGCTGGTCCGCCTCCGGCGGCTCGGACTATCCCTACCTGAAGGCCCAGAAGGACCCCTACGACGGAGTCAAGCGCGACCAGTCCTGGTCGGTGACCCTGAGCACCTCGAAGATCCAGAAGGCCTACCCCAGCATCGGCACCCTCAAGTACGTCCAGGTCACCGACCGGGACGGCGACGGCACCTACGGCGGCCGGGTCGAGATGATCAAGATCGCCGGCAGCAAGGGCTCGGTGAGCGTCAACGGCGGTTCGTTCAAGAGCAAGTTCGGGCTGAAGGAGCGGTTGTTCAAGGTCGTCGGCGGGACAGCGACCGACACCACCTCGACCACCTCGGCGAACTATCTGCGCTGGCAGGAACTCGGCGGTGCCGACAACGCCATCGGCTCCCCCGTCGGTGACGAGAAGGCCGTCGCCGGCGGGCTGCGGCTCGAGTTCGCCACCGCCGACCTGTGGTGGACGGCGGACACCGGCAGCCACCTGATCACCGGCGACGTTCGCACCGCCTACAACGACCTCGGCGGGGCCGCCTCCAAGCTCGGCTTCCCGAAGACCGACGTGTCCACTACCGACACCGGCACGTTCGCGGACTTCCAGCTCGGCCGGATCACCTGCACGACCGGCGCCGACTGCGTCGTCAGCTACGGCTGAGGGTTCCCGACCAGCTGCCGGTGGACGCGATCGAGGTCGATCCCCGGCTCGCGCTTGAAGAGCTCAGCCAGGCCCGACCGGTGCGCGAACCGCGGTAGCAGGTGGAAGTGCAGGTGGAAGACCTCCTGGCCAGCTGCGGCTCCGTTGCTGCTGAGCACGTTCAACCCGTCCGCGGCCAGGCGTTCCACCAGCAGCCGTGAGGTCGCGCTGATCGCCGGGGCGATCTCGCTCAGCGCATCCGGGTCGGCCACGAGGTCGTCGACGTGCCGGCGCGGGATGACCAGGGTGTGCCCGACGTGCCAGGGCGCGATGTCGAGGAAAGCTATGGCGTGGTCGTCGGCGTAGACCTGGCGGGCCGGGATCTCGCCGGAGACGATGCCGCAGAACAGGCAACTCATGGGAGTCAGCGTACGGCGAATCCGGCCGCGGCGAGGCCGGCCTTGACCTCAGCGATGGTCAGGGTCTGGTAGTGGAAGACGCTGGCCGCCAGCACCGCGTCCGCCCCGGCCCCGGCAGCAGCGACGAAGTCGGCCACCGAACCGGCGCCGCCGGAGGCGATGACCGGCACGTCGACGACAGCCTTCACGGCTGCGATCATCTCCAGGTCGAAGCCGCCGGTGGTGCCATCGGCGTCCATCGAGTTCAGCAGGACCTCGCCGGCGCCCCGGTCGACGGCCTCGCGGACCCACTCGATGGCGTCCAGACCGGCCGAGGTTCGCCCACCGTGCGTGGTCACCCCGAAACCGGACGGGCGCCCTTCCTCCCTGCGGGCGTCCAGGGAGAGGACCAGAACCTGGTTGCCGAACCGTTCCACGATCTCGTCGATGGCCTGCGGCCGGCTGATGGCCCCGGTGTTGATGCCGACCTTGTCCGCGCCCGTTCGCAGCAGGAGGTCGACGTCGCCGACCCCGCGCACTCCCCCGCCGACACACAGCGGGATGAAGACGGTCTCCGCCGTTCGACGCACCACATCCAGTGTGGTGGCCCGGCCCTCGCTGGAGGCGGAGATGTCCAGGAAGACCAGCTCGTCAGCGCCCTCTGCCCCGTAGGCTGCGGCGAGGGCGACCGGGTCACCGGCGTCGCGCAGGTTGCGGAAGTTGACCCCCTTGACCACCCGGCCGTCGTGGACGTCAAGGCAGGGGATCACACGGATGGCGAGCGACATGGGTTCAGGTTAGCGAAGCCCGGCGCGCTGGTCGGGCCCCGGTTGCCGTGATCAGTCCTCGAGCGGGGCGGCGTCGACCACGCCGCGGCGGATTCCGGCGATCAGTTCCTTGCACGTGTCGCGGAGCTGCCCCGGTCCGACCGCCTGCGCGAGCTGCCCGGCCGCATCCACCACCATCCGCGCCCAGCGGACGAAGTCGCCGGCCGTAAGGGCGGAGCGGTACAGAACCTCGGCCAGGTCGGCCCCGGCCGCCCAGGCATGAATCGCCTCGGCGAAGCCGATGTCCGGCTCGGCGTGGCTCGGGAGGCGGTGGTCGCGTTCGGCGAGGGAGACCTGCCGCCAGATCCCGCGCAGCGCGATCTGGGCGTTCTCCGAAGCCCGGTCCGGCATCCGGTAGGGCGCGTGGCGATCGCCGCGGGACTCGAAGACCAGGCTGGACACCACCGCAGCCAGCTGGGGGGCGCTGAGCCCGTCCAGGATCCCTTCGCGCACCGCCTCGGCCGTGACCAGGTCGAGTTCGGAGTAGATCCGCGACAGCATCCGCCCCGCGTCGGTGACCCTGGTCCCGCCGTCCGCGCTCAGGTAGCCCATCGACTCCAGCACCGAGCAGATCCGGTCGAACCGGACAGCGATGGTGTTGGTGCGCCGGTCCGCCTGCCGCTGCAGGGTGGCACTGTCCCGTTCCAGCCGCAGGGCTGCCTCGGCACTGCGGGCGTGCTCCTCCCGATCCGGGCAGGAGTGGACGGGGTGGTCGCGGAGCTCCCGCCGGAGCTCGGCGACCCTTGCCATGGAATCGGCATCCGCGGCATCGCCGACGTCAACAGCCTCCATGGGGTCGCGGCGCAGCTTCGACTCAAGGGCTGCTGCCAGGTTCCGGCGGAACGCTGCCGACCGGGCATCGAAGTGCTTGGGCACCTTCATGGTGGCGCCCACGGTCGGCGGATGGGGGAAGTCCACCACGGAGAGCCGCTTCAGCTGCCGGTCGGCGGTCAGGACGGTGGGTTGGGGTCCGTCCGGCCCGAGGCCCGGGTCGACCACGACCGCCCACGCGCGGTGCCGCTTCGTCGGGATGTCGATGATGTCTCCGGTTCGCAGCGCCCGCAGCGCCTCGATCACCTCGGCCCGCCGGTCGGCCTTGCGGTTCCGGGCAGCCTCGGCCTCTGCGGCTGAGATCCGGGCACGCAGCCGGAAGTAGCCCTCGACATCGCCGGCGCTGCAGGCAGCCTTCGCCCAGTCGGACGCGATCCGCTCATGGTTGGCTGCGATCGCCCTGGCCAGGCCGACCACCGAACGGTCCGACTGGAACTGGGCGAAGGACTGCTCCAGGAGGCCTCTGGCCCGCTCCCGGCCCACGGTCGCGACGAGGTTCACCGCCATGTTGTAGGTGGGCTGGAACGAGGACCGCAGCGGGTAGGTCCGGCGGGCGGCGAGGCCGGCGAGCGCCCGCGGGTCGAGCCCCGGCTGCCAGCAGACGACGGCGTGGCCTTCGACGTCGATGCCGCGGCGGCCGGCGCGTCCGGTCAGCTGGGTGTACTCACCGGCGGTGATGTCGGCATGGGTCTCGCCGTTGTACTTGACCAGCTTCTCCAGCACGACGCTGCGGGCCGGCATGTTGATGCCGAGCGCGAGGGTCTCGGTTGCGAAGACGACCTTCACCAGGCCGGCGGTGAAGGCCTCCTCGACCGCCTCCTTGAAGGCCGGCAGCAGGCCGGCGTGGTGGGCGGCGATGCCGTTGCCGAAAGCGGCCGCGAAGCCGTCGAACTCCAGCGCGGCCAGGTCGGACTGGCTGAGCCCGGCGGTGTGCCGCTCCGCGATCTCGGCGAGCGCCTTCCGTTCGACGGCGGTTGTGAGCCGCAGTCCCGAGTTCATCAGCTGCGCGACGGCGGTGTCGCAGCCCTGCCTGGAGAAGATGAAGAAGATGGCCGGCAGCAGCCGCTCGGCCTCGAGCCTCTCCACGGTGGCGTCGCGGCGGGGCACCAGCCGGGGCCCGGTGTCGACCTTCTGTCGCGCTGCCCCTCCCCCGTAGCGTCCGGAGCCGTAGGCGGTGGTCCGGCGACCGTTGCCGCTCCGTCCGCGGGGTCGGCGACTGTCGTCCCGCTGACCGCGGGACTCCTCCCGCGCCAGCCGCACGAGTTCGGGGTTCACATCGTTGCCGTCGAACAGTTCCAGCAGCCGCCTCCCGACCATCACGTGCTGGTAGAGCGGCACCGGACGCCGTTCGGTGACCACCACCTCGACCCCGCCACGAATCTCGGAGAGCCAGTCGCCGAACTCCTCGGCGTTGCTGACGGTCGCCGACAGCGAGACCAGCTGCACCGACTCGGCGAGGGAGATGATCACCTCCTCCCAGACCGCACCGCGGAACCGGTCCGCGAGGTAGTGCACCTCGTCCATCACGACGAAGCCGAGGTTCGCCAGCGTCGGCGAGCCCGCGTACAGCATGTTGCGCAGCACCTCCGTGGTCATCACGACCACTTGAGCGTCGCCGTTGATGCTGGTGTCGCCGGTGAGCAGGCCGACCCGGTCCTCGCCGTGGCGAGCGCACAGGTCGCGGTACT
>JADLEH010000276.1 GCA_020846255.1 Propionibacteriaceae bacterium | reverse complement strand
CGCCCTGGCGGCCATGGCCCTGGTGACCGACGCGCTCGAGCGCTCCGGCCGCATCACTCCGGTCCCGGCCGCGACGCGCCACGACCTGGGCAAGCTGCTGTTCGCCTTCTCGACCTTCTGGGCCTACCTCTGGTTCTGCCAGCTCATGCTGATCTGGTACGCCAACCTGCCCGAGGAGACGCTGCACTACGTGGCGCGCTGGGGCGCGGGCTGGAGCATGCCCTTCTTCCTGGCCTTCGCCTTCTGCTGGGTGGTGCCGTTCGTGGTGCTGCTCTCGGCCCCGGCCAAGCGCCACGCCACCACGCGGCGGATCGTGGCGGCCATCGTGCTGCTTGGGCGCTTCGTAGACTGCCACCTGCTCGTGGCCCCGGCCCTCGGCCCGGCCGAGCCGTTCCCGTTCGCCGCGGTGGGCGCCACTCTCGTGGTGGCCTTGGGAATGCTGGCCTACGGCCGGCGGCTGCTGGCGGCGGAGGCCTGAAGCCGCGCTCGACGGCCAGGCGCTCTCGCACCCGGCTGTCGGCGACCTGACAGTTGTCATGTCGCATTCCCAATGTGTTGAGCGGGCAGATCCTCGATGCGAGCAGCCGTCATGGACCACCCCGTGGACCGCTGCTACCATGGCCTCACCAGTTTCACAAGGCTGAGCAGAGGCGGCCCGCACGGTCTGCCTCATGAGTGTTTTACGCCCGCGAGGGTTGGGGGGGGCGATGCAGACCTGTCGGCAGCAGAGGACGAACCCGGCCACGGCGATCATCGGCTCCTTCGCCTTGCTGGCCAGTGCGGCGGCCGCCCCGGCGCAGGAAGCCCGGGTGGTTTCCGGCACCGATTCCGTGGTCGTCGACGGTGACTTCGTGCGCATCCGGAGCGGCGCTCGGGAGGTCGCGGTCGGCGGTGCCTGGCGCCAGGCCGGCGCAGTGCTGACCGCCGCGGACACCGAGAAAGTCCTGGTAGACCTCGGGGCCGTCGTGGCCGACGGCCGCATCCAGCTCAACCTCGCAGGGGACATCCTGTTCGACTTCGACAGCGTCGAGATCGCCCCCGCCGCCGCCGCACGGCTGGGCCGGGCCGCTCAGGTCATCCGCGCCAAGTCGGTGGGAGAGGTGCACGTCATCGGCCACACCGACTCGAAGGGCTCGGACGCCCACAACGCCAGGCTCTCTCGCGAGCGCGCCTTGGCGGTGATGCGCTGGCTGAACGGCCAGGCAGGAATCCCCACCGCCGTCATGGTGGGCAGCGGCGCCGGCGCGAAGTACCCGGTGGCCCACAACACCTTGCCCAACGGCGCCGACAATCCGGACGGGCGCGCGCGCAACCGGCGGGTGGAGATCCAGATGGCCACCCGCGAGGGTGTCGCGGTCGGACCGGGGCTCGTGACCATTGGTCCCGGTAGGATCACCACGCCGGAGGCCGTTATCGACACCGACGGCGTGACCACCGGCCAGGTGCGGGTGGATCTCAGCCGGGGCGGAGTGGCGATCCGCGACCTCCGCGAGGCCGACGGGCGACCCTCGGGCAGGGCTCCCGCCGCCGGCCCGCAACCCGACGGCGCGGCCTGCACGAAGCTGTGCGAGGCGACGGCAGGGAAGCACACGCCCGGGACCATCGGCTGCGTCGAGGCCCAACTCGAGGAGCTGGGCTTCGACATGGACGAGGGCCCCTGCGACGAGCTCGAGAACGCGATGCTGCTGGGTCTCGGCAACGAGGGCGGGAGGATGTGCAAGGAGTGCCAGCGGCAGGAGGGCTTCGGCGACGCGCACTGCGCCACGGTGTCGAAGGCCTGTTTCCCGTCCGCCAAGTAGGACGGGCGCGCCCGGGAACGTCCGAGGCGGGTCAGCCTGACGATCGCCGGACCCCAGGCGGTCAGCAGGATGCTGCCGACGGTGGAGGGGCCTGTGTAGCCCAGCACCGGCAGCTTGCTGCCGGCCTCGGCCTGGACGGCTCACCGCGCGGCCGCGGTGGTACCCGCCCGGCGCAGGCTCCGGGTGTCCCTCGTTCGCGAACACACTCTAAGGAGACGGCGATGAAGACGATCGAATGGGTCGGATGGGTCGCTGCCAGCCTGGCGCTGGCCGGGACGTGCGGTGCCGCCGGTGGGACGGTCACGGACCAGGCCGTCAGCCTCACCTACGGCGCGTCGCACTGGAGCGCCCTTCCGGCCGCCAACCTCACGGGCGTGGACGCCACGGGCGACCCGGTCTATCAGACGGGCTGGTGGTATCGCGCCGAGGGCGACACGCGCGAGTACCCCCTGCCGGCCCCCGACGTCGAGGACTACTCTCCCACCGGCCGCATCACGGCCACCTGGAACAACCTGGACGGCAAGAACTTCCGAGTCAGCGAGCTGACCTGGGTGCTCGACCACGAAGGCCCCTCGGGCGGCTTCTACAGCATCGTCTCCGTCACCAACAACAACACGACCGCCAGGTCCTTCACGCTCTTCCATTTCCTGGACATGGACCTGGCTGCCAACTCGGCGGGGGACTCCGGCTACGCGCAGACACCTGCCTTCCTGGAGTTCAGCGACAGTGGCCTCCACGCGCTCGCCTACCGCGCCGTGTACGCCTCGCAGTACCAGGTGGGCGCCCACCCCGCCCTGCGCGACTCACTCAACGACACGGCCGTGACGAACCTGGACGGCTCCGGCCTGCCCTTCGGGCCGGGCGACGCCACGGCCGCGTTCCAGTTCGGACCGCACTCCTTGTTCCCGGGCAGCAACACCGGCCTCGCAGGTGTCTCGGCGCTGTTCAACCCGGCCCGCCGCCACGTCAAGGGCGACCGCGACGGGATCGGATTGCCGGCGGTATTCGGCCAAACGCCGGACCTGAGCCAGCGCAGCTACGAGCCCATGCGCCGACACGCGGGGCTGGGCCTCACGACCTCCCTGCCGGCCCCGACGGCCACCAGCAGCCTGGCCGGCACCGACGACTTCGACCTCGACTTCGACGACGAGCAGGTCTT
>JADLEH010000275.1 GCA_020846255.1 Propionibacteriaceae bacterium | reverse complement strand
GCTCGGCCGGCGCCGACCACCCCGGCCGGGGGAAGCCGGCTGCTGCTGCGGCCCTGGCCCGGTGACCCGCTGCCGGGCCGGCCGGCTGCACGCATCCCGGACCTCACCGATCCACCGACCCCGGCGCCGGCCGTACCCGTCGAGTCGATGTGGCCGGAGCTGGCGCCCCGGCCGGCTCCGGAGGCCGATCCGGGGCCACCGGCCACCGTCCAGCTGGCCCGCTGGCTTCGCCTGACCTCAGAGCAGGCGGCGACCTGACATGGACAAGGTCGCCTTCCTGATCGAGGAGACCGGTGAACACTTCGGTTGCCTGCTGAACCCCGAGTCGGTGGTGATGACCCGCACGGCTGGGGTGGAGGCTCGCAAGTCCTCCGGCGGCCGGCTCACCGGCGCCGGGCTGGCCGACGACCCGCTCATGTTCACCGGAGGCGGGCGCACCGAACTCAAGCTCGACCTGCTCTTCGACGTCGACCTGGCCCCGACCAATGTCGAGGTCAGCGACGTGCGCCAGCTGACCCGACCGATCTGGGCGCTCGCGGAGAACTCTGCAGAGGTGGACCGGCAGCTGCGACCGCCCCTGGTGATGCTGCTGTGGGGGCTGGCCTGGTCCATCCCCGGGGTGATCACGGAGGTGGCCGAGCGCTTCGACCGGTTCGGCGCTGACGGGTCGCCGTTGCGCTCGTGGCTGCGGCTCACCTTCGTCCGGATCGGGAGCGCGGCAGACGCCGAGGGCGGCGAGGCCTTCGAGCTGGCCCGTCGGCTGCCGCGCGTCGACCTGACCGCTCCGCCGGTCGGATCGCTACCGGTGCCGGGTGACGGCAGCGACGCCGGCCTCGACCTGCCGGACGGCCCGGCCACCATCGACCCGGCGCGGCTCGGGCTGCTGTCGCTGACCGCCTTCGGCAACGAGCTGCAGTGGAAGGAACTGCTCACCTACAACGACATCGACGACCCGCTGCGGTTCTCCGGCCCGCTGGCCGTGCCGCCCTCAGGGGAGGGTCCGTGATGAGGGCACTCGTCGGGCTCCCGGAACTGATCGTCACGCTGGGCGGCCGGCGGCTGCCGGCCACCGACGCGGCGAACATCATCACGATCCGCGTCCGCAGCGCGCTCGGGCAGCCGACGCAGTGCCAGCTGGCCTGGGCAGCCGAAGGCCAGCTGGGCTTCGACCCGGCTGTCGGCGACGCGCTCAAGGTCGAGCTCGGCGGCCAGCGCAGCCCGCTGTTCACCGGCGAGGTGACGGTGGTCGAGTACGCCTACGCCGCCGACACCGGACGCCAGCTGCGCGTCCGCGGCTACGACGCCCTGCACCGGCTGCGGAACCGGCAGTCCAGCCGGTTGCACGCCGACACCGACCTGGCCGGGCTGGTGACGGCGCTCGCCAGCGGAACCGGGTTGTCGGTCGAGGCCCCGGCCGTCCAGCTCGGGGACGTCTACCAGTGCGGCCGCTCCGACCTGGACCTGCTGCTGGAACAGTCGGCCCGGGTCGGGCGCTACCCGGTGGTGACCGGCGGCACGCTGCGCCTTGCCGACCTGGTCGGCGAGGGCGAGCCGGTGGAACTGACCTACGGCCAGCAGATCCATTCGGCAGAGGTGGAGGTCAGCGGGGAGCCGGCGTTCCGCTCCGCAGAGGTCACCTGGTGGCGGCCGGGTCCGGCGGCCGCGGAGGAGCGCACAGCAGCGAACGGCGCTGGCGGGGCTGCGGTGAGCGCCGACCCGGGTCCGGACCGGGTGGGGGGTGGCGGCCCGCTGGTGCGACTCGACGAGCTCGCCCCGGCAGCGGACCTGGCCCAGGCCGAGCTGGACCTCCGGCGGGCCGGGGAGGTCACAGCAACCGTCGTCGCAGACGGCAACCCGCGGCTGCAGGCCGGCGGGCGGGTGCGGCTGAAGGGCCTGCGCAGCGCGCTGGAGGGCGACTACCCGATCACGGAGGCCGTCCACGAGATCAGCGCCACCGGCTACGAGACCACCGTCTCGACCCGGCCGCCGGCCGGCCCCCCGCCGCGGCCGGCCGACCAGGTGACCCTCGGCATCGTCACCGACGTCGCCGACCCGGAGGACCGGGGCCGGGTGCGGGTGCGGCTCCCGGCCTATCCCGGCCTGACGAGCCCCTGGGCGCCGGTGCTGCTGCCGGCCGCCGGCCAGGACAAGGGCGTGGTCGCGTTGCCGGCCGGCGACGACACCGTCCTGGTGCTGCTGCCCGGACGCGACCCGGCGCACGCCGTCGTGCTCGGCGGGCTGTACGGAGGTATCAGGCCGCCGGCCGGCGACTCCCCTGACCGGGGCCGGACGTTGCAGCTGCGCACGGCCGACGGGCAGCGGGTCAGCCTGGACGCCGTCCGGCACACGATCAGCCTCACCGACGGCCACGGCTCCGAAGTGCGGCTGGCGCCAGACCTGCTGCGGATCACCTCGGCCACCGACCTGCTGATCGAGGCGCCCGGCAAGGCCCTGCGGGTGCGGGCGCTGACCGTCGACTTCGAGGAGGCGACATGAGGATCCTGGTGCTCCCCGGCGTGCTGCGGTGCGGTCACGACGGCAAGGTCGCGAACACCGCTTCGCAGGAATGGGTGCGGGTGGCCGGCGACCCGGTGCTGGTGGCCACCGACCCGGAGGGCCGGGAGATCTCGATGTGCCCGAACATCTCGACCAACACCAAGCAGTGCAACCACACGCTGAAGGTGATCCGGGGCTACTCCACCTTCATCCGGATCGACGGCCACGAGGTCTGCCTCGACTCCGTCGAGGGCTTCACCGACGGCGTGCCGCCCTCGCACTACACGGTGCGCGATCCCGGCCAGCAGTTCGTGGGGGCCGACGCATGACCGCCGTCAGGTACCGGGCCGTGGCTTTCGTGCTTCCCGACTTCGACGGGGCCGGGCCGGCCGGGTTGCGGATCGATTCCCGCGGGCGACTGGCCACCATCACCGACGCAGCCTCGATCCGGCAGGCCCTCCTGCTGCTGTTGTCCACCCGTCCCGGCGAGCGGGTGAACCGGCCCGCCTACGGCTGCCACCTGTGGCGGCTGGCCTTCGCCCCGGCTGACGACACCACGGCAGGCCTCGCCATCCACTACGTCTCCCGCGCTGTGCAGCGCTGGGAGCCGCGGGTGCTGGTGCTGGAGGTGACCGCAGGCGTGCCGGCGGACGACCCGTCGCTGCTGGAGGTCAGGCTGCGGTACCGGGTGAAGGCCACCCAGGCTGAGGACGCGGTCGCGGTGGCTGTGCCATCGCTGGACACCGGAGGGAACCGATGAGCATCCCGGTACCGAAGCTCGACGACCGCGGCTTCCCCGACCTGGTCGCTGAGGCCCTGGAACGGATCCGCCAGCTCGACCCGGAGTGGACCGACCTGTCGGTGCACGATCCGGGGGTCGTGCTGGTCGAGGCCTTCGCGCACCTGACCGACGTGCTGCTCTACCGGCTGAACCGCGTGCCGGACCGGCTGTACGCCACCTTCCTCAACCTGCTCGGCACCAGCGTCGGCCCGCCGGGCGGGGCCGCCGCCGGTCTGGTCTTCAGCCGCACGGCCCCCGGTACGGATCCGGTCCGGATCCCGCGCGGCACCCGGGTCACCTGCCCGCCAGGGGTGCCCGGAGCGCCGCAGCCGATG
>JADLEH010000274.1 GCA_020846255.1 Propionibacteriaceae bacterium | reverse complement strand
TCGGCATCGAGCCGGACCGCCCGGCAGCGTTCGTCGGCCTCGAGGACCTGCCCCGCCATGTGGTCGACCTGCCCAACGACGTGGAAGCGCTCAAGTCCCTGATCGCGTCCGTGACCGGCCGCTGACCCCCGGCGGAAAAGGGGACGGTTCTCTTTTCCCGCCACCGGCGCCCTGACCCCCGGCGGAAAAGGGGACGGTTCTCTTCCCGGCCACCGGAGCCCTACCCCGTCCCGTCCCGTCCCGTCCACAGGCTCGCGGCGACGGCCACGACTTATCCACAACTGTGGAGACACGTGTGGTGACTGGAGGATCACGTGCCTAGGCTCCATTCCTCTGGACGCGAGAGGGAGGCGATCATGCCCAGGCATCCCAGGCAGCTGGCCGGCTCCGGGATCTACCACGTCATGCTTCGGGGCGTGAACCGCGACGCGATCTTCCTCGACGAGGACGACTCCGCGACTTTCCTCAGGGCACTGGCGAAGGCGAAGCACTCATCGGGCTGTCTCGTATTCGCCTACTGCCTGATGTCGAACCATGCGCACCTGGTGCTACGAGCAGGCGAGGAGCCGATCGGCACGGTGGTCAAGCGCCTCGGAGTGCGCTATGCCGGATGGTTCAACCGCAAGTACGGACGGGTGGGGCACCTCTTCCAGGACCGATTCAAGAGCGTGCCCGTCGAGGATGACGCCCATCTCGTGACCCTCCTGCGCTATGTCTGGAACAACCCGGTGGAGGCGGGACTCGTCGAGCACGCCGATGACTACCGATGGAGCAGTTGCGGTCTGGTGGGCCGGTCCTCGCCGCTGGTCGATGAAGGTGAGCTGCAGAGGCTGGTGCCGTCCGGGCGCCTCAGCGACATCGTCCCGGTGGATCTGCCCATGCCGGGGCAAGATCCGGGGACGCGAGGTCGTCCGCGGCGCCACAGCGACGCAGAAGCGGCTGCACTGCTGTACCAAGCCTGTGGGGCCAGTTCCTCGGCCGGCTTCCTGGCGCTGCCCTTGTCGACTCGGCAGCAGGGGATCCGCGAGCTGCGAACCCGCTCGGTCCCCTACGACCAGATCGCCAGGGTGACCGGATTGAGCGCCACCTCCGTCCGCCGACTGCAGGCCGAAGGCGTCCCGTCGCTCCTCGAGGCCGGACAGGGTGGCGCACCGCGGCCAGCAGGTGGCGGATAAAGAGAACCGTCCCCATCTCCCGCCGAGGCGCGGATCGTCCCGCCGTGGCGTCCGCCCTCCGGCAGGTGGCGGGAAAATGGAACCGTCCCCTTTTCCCGCCTTTTCCCGCCGGCCGCTAGACCTTGAGGCCGCGGCGCTCCAGCAGGTGGCGGATGTCCGGGTCCTGGCCGCGGTAGTCGCGGAACGAGTCCATCGCATCCACCGAGCCACCCCTGGCCAGCAGGCGGCGCCGGTAGCGCTCGCCGTTCTCCCTGGTCATGCCGCCGTTGGCGGTGATGAAGGCGGCAGTGTCCGCATCCAGGACCTCGGACCACATGTAGGCGTAGTAGCCGGCGTCGTACCCGCCCTCGAAGATGTGCCTGAAGTACGCGGAGCGGTACCGCGGCGGCACCAGCTCGTAGTCGAGCCCGACCTTGGCCAACGCCTGGTGCTCGAACTCCTCGACCTGCTCCGGGTCGGTCGGCAGCTCCTCGAGCGGGGTGGAGTGCCAGACCTGGTCGAGCAGGGCGGCCGCCAGGTACTCGGTGGTCTTGAAGCCCTGCTGGAACAGGGTCGAGCCCCGCAGGGTCTCCACCCACTCCGCCGGCATCGGCTCGCCGGTCTCGTGGTGCACGGCGTAGCCCCGGAGGATGCCCGGGTCGAGCGCCCACATCTCGTTCACCTGGGACGGGTACTCGACGAAGTCCCGCGGCGTCTCCGTCCCCGACTGCGAGCGGTACCTGGTGTCGGAGAGCAGCCCGTGCAGGGCGTGGCCGAATTCGTGGAACAGCGTGATCACGTCGTCCCAGGTCATCAGCGTCGGCTGGCCGGCCGGCGGCTTGACCAGGTTGGAGTTGTTGGTCACCACCGGCAGCTGGCCGAGCAGGTGGTTCTGGTCGACCAGGTTGTTCATCCATGCCCCGCCCTGCTTGCCCGGACGGGTGTAGAAGTCGGCGACGAACAGCCCGATCCGGCTGCCGTCGGCCTCGAGGACGTCGAAGACCCGCACCTCCGGGTTGTAGCCGGCAAGGTCGGAGCGCTCAGCGAACTCGATCCCGTACAGGCCCCTGGCCGCTGCGAACACCCCGTCGCGCAGCACCCGCTCCAGCTCCAGGTAGGGCCGGAGCACCGTGGCGTCCAGCGAGTACCGCTCGGTCCGCAGCTGTTCGCTCACGTACTGCCAGTCCCAGGCGGCCATTGGCGCCTCCGGCTCGATCCGGCGCCAGACCGGCTCCATGTCGAGGGCCTCTGCACGCGCGTTGGCGACAGCTGCCGGCGCCAGCCGGGTGAGCAGGTCCCAGACGGCCTTGCCGGTGCGGGCGCAGCCGTCGGCTGCAACGTAGGCCGCGTGGTTGGTGAAGCCCAGCAGGGCTGCGCGCTCGGCCCGCAGCCGGGCGAGCTCGACGATGATGGCGCGGGTGTCGTGCTCGCCGCCGAGACCGCGACCGATCGAGGCGCGGTGGATCCGCTCCCGCAGGGACCGGTTGCGCAGCACGTCCAGCGGCCGCTGGGCGGAGGTGTTCTCGAGCTCGAGCAGCCAGCCCTCGGCATGGCCGGTCTCGGCCGCCCGCTCCCTCGCCCCGTCGATCTCGGCCTGGCTCAGCCCGTCCAGCTCCGTGGCGTCGGTGACCAGCACCGCCCCGGCGTTCATCCCGGCGAGGGCCTCCCTGCCGAAGGCCGACTGCAGTTCGGCGATCCGGTGGTTCAGCTTCCGGAGCCTGGCCTGGTCCTCCTCGGGCAGGTTCACCCCGGAGCGCTCGAAGTCCAGGAGCCTGCGCTCCAGCCAGTACGCCGACTGCGGGTCGGGCTGCACCTCGCCGGCTTCCACCCGGACGGCGAGCGAGGCCAGCCGGTCGTACAGGTCGCGGTTGAGGAAGATCGCGTCACCGTGGGCTGCCAGTTGCGGCGCGATCGCCGCGTCGATGCCGTCGAGGACGTCGTTGGTGTCGGCCGGCTGCTTGGTGTAGAACGCGTTCAGCGCCCGGGTGAACAGCTGCCCGGACGACTCCCAGGCCTCGATGACGTTGGCGACCGTCGGCGGTTCCGGGTCGGCGGCGATGGCGGCCAGTTCGGCCAGCTGCTCGGCCATTCCGGCCTCGATGGCCGGCTGGTAGTGCTCGTCGCGGATCACCTCGTAGTCAGGCAGTTCGAACGGCAGCGTGGACGCGGTGGCGAAGGGATTGGTCGGATCAAGCGGCATGCGGACCATCCTTGCCGTTGACCGCTCCGCAGCCAACCTCGCCGGCTGGGCACTTCCCGATCCCGGCTCCCCCGGGCGCCGGTCAGCGGGGACGCGGCACCGTGGCCAGCAGCAGGCCGAGGGCCACCAGGTTGACGCCGAGCACCGACCACTCCAGCCAGCTCATCCCGGCAGTGAACCCGAACAGCAGGTTCACCACGACGAGCCCAACGGCGACGAGGTGTCCCCAACGCTTCTGCACCGCGACCCAGCGGGCAGCCAGCCCGTAGGCGATGGCGTCGGCCAGCCCGATCAGCCCGATCAGGGAGGCGATCGTCGTCGACAGCGACGCCGGCGGAGCGAAGTAGAGCCGCAGCCCGATGAACGCCCAGGCCGCGGCCAGCAGCCCGAGAACCAGCACAGCGAGCAGCCGCAGCCGCGCTCGGGTGGAGCCCGGCCCACCAGGTTGTGTCGTCACGGGCCAACGCTAGCGGTCGGCTCCCCGTAGGCTGACCGGATGCTGCTCTCCCCGGTCGAGTTGGTCGGCTACCTCGCCTCCGCCCTCGTCGTCGCCTCGCTGGCGATGACCTCGGTGGTCCGGCTCCGGATCGTCTCGCTGGTCGGCTCGGTGGTCTTCGTCGCCTACGGCCTGCTGCTGCCGTCGGTGCCGATCATCCTCACCAACTTCGCCGTCGCCGTGCTGAACCTCTGGTTCCTGCGCAAGGAGTTCAGCGCGAACCGCG
Source organism: Propionibacteriaceae bacterium (assembly GCA_020846255.1). GTDB lineage: Bacteria > Actinomycetota > Actinomycetes > Propionibacteriales > Propionibacteriaceae > Propionicimonas. Next base: position 1,078 of record JADLEH010000274.1, on the reverse strand, counting down.
ACCTCGGTGCCGTGCCGATCGCATCGGACGCACCGTTCCTGCTCGACTTCCTGCGCTCCCACGAAGCCGACATCCGGACCTTCCACCCCGGCTTCCAGACTCCGGCAGCGGACGACTTCGCCCTCGTGCTGACCCGGGACGGGATGCCGGCCGGCGCGCTGGTGGGCACCCCGGAGGGCGGGACCCTGCGGCTGCGGCTCGATTACGTCATGCACGCCTACCGGGATTCCCGGATCGGCAACTGGCTCTACGGACCGGGCGCGAAGGTGTTCACCGACGCCGGCTTCACCACCCTGGCGACCAAGCCGGCCTCCGAAGCGCTGCGCAACTACCTGCTCGGCGTCGGCTTCACCGACCGCGACGGCCAGCTCGTGCTGCAACTTGGGTCTTGAAACCGACGGCCGGAGCTTGAACACTCAACCATGGACATCCTCGGACTCCCCCTGCACCCGCTCGTCGTGCACGCTGCTGTCGTGCTGCTGCCGCTGGCGGCCCTCGGTGCACTACTGATCGCCGTCAGCCAGCGGGCCCGCAAGCGCTACGGCTCGCTGGTCGTCATCACAACCGTGGTGGCCGCCGGGGCTGTCGTCGGGGCGCGGGTCACCGGTGAGGCCTTCGCCGGGGCCACGACGTCGACCGGGATCCTCGGCACCCACATGATGTGGGGACTGCTGGCGCCCTGGCCGGCAGTGGCGCTCGTCGTGTCGAGCCTGCTACTGGTCCTTGCCGGACGCGGCCGGAGCCGGCCGTTCCTGGTCACGGCGGCGCTGCTCACCGTCGTGAGCGCGTTGGCCAGCATCGCGATCATCATCGTGGTCGGGCACGCCGGCTCCGCATCGGTGTGGGGCGCGCAGGGCTGAGGCCTACTCGCAGATGCCGAGCTTGCCCGCCGAGACCATCTCCGGCTTGGTGACGCCGATGAACCGGATCTTGTTCGGCAGCGTGAACATTCGGCTGCCGTCACCCTCGCCGAGGTTCAGGTTCTCCAGCTTGCCGCCGGGGTATCGCGCCTTGAGCTGGCTGAACGTGAGGTTCAGGGGCACGTCGTCGGCCATCTGCAGCGGTTCGGCGAACTCCT
>JADLEH010000273.1 GCA_020846255.1 Propionibacteriaceae bacterium | reverse complement strand
CCGCATCCAAGCTAGCCAGGAAGCACCTGATCGACATGCCGGGCCTGACCTCGCCACGCGTCCTGCAGGCGATCCGCTCGGTCATGGTGCCCGACACCTTCCCGGCCCTCGACCTGATGGAGAGCCCTGATGGCGTCCTGCCGGTGCAGACCGAACTCGTGGCTGCCGCCGGTCTCGAACTGGAGGAGGCGCGCATGGTGGAGCGCTTCGCCTTCTACGACCTGGCCGCCCAGGCCGAGTTGATCATCCGTACCGGGGAGACCCGGGTCTACGGCAACGCGCTCTTCCGCAAGGGGGTCACACCGGTGATGTCGGCATGACCGCAACGCACGCCCCGTCCGCTGTGGGCACCCACGACCCGAACCTGCTGCTGCAGGTCGAGAACGTCGACAAGAGCTTCCCCGGCGTCAAGGCGCTCGAGGGCATGCGCTTCGACCTGCGCAAGGGCGAGGTACTCGGCCTGGTCGGCGAGAACGGCGCCGGCAAGTCCACGCTGATGAAGCTGCTCACCGGCATCTACACCCGCGAGGCCGGCGACTTCTGGCTGCACGGCCGCCCCCTCGAGGTGCACAACCCCAAGGAGGCACAGGAAGCCGGTCTCGCGATCATCCACCAGGAGCTGAACCTGGTCTCGCACCTGACCGTCGCGGAGAACATCTGGCTCGGCCGCGAGCCGGTCTCCGGTCGCTTCTTCACCCGTCCCGGCGAGCAGGTCCGCAAGACCCGCGACCTGCTGCAGCGGCTCGGGCTCGCGCTCGATCCGAGGGCCATCGTCTCGCGGCTGAGCGTCGCCCAGCAGCAGATGGTGGAGATCGCCAAGGCACTGTCCTTCGAGGCCACCAAGGTCCTGATCATGGACGAGCCGACAGCTGCCCTCAACGACGCCGAGGTCGACCAGCTCCACGAGCTGATCCGCCGCTTCATCACCCCGGAGACGGGCGTGGTCTACATCTCCCACCGGATGGCGGAACTGAAGCGCATCGCCGACCGGATCACGGTCATCCGCGACGGCCACTACATCGACACCATGCCGATGGCGGAGACCAGCCTCGACGAGGTGATCTCGAAGATGGTCGGGCGCGCGATCAACACCGGCGCGAAGCCGCACAACGTCCGCGACGACCGACCGATCGTGCTGAGCGTGTCGAACCTGTCCACCAAGGCCCTGCTGAAGGACGTCAGCTTCGACCTGTACCGCGGCGAGGTACTCGGGTTCGCCGGCCTGATGGGTGCCGGGCGCACCGAGGTCGCGCGCGCGCTCGTCGGCGCCGACCCGATCGTGTCCGGCGAGGTGCTGCTGAACAGCAACCCGGTGACCATCCACTCCCCAGCCAACGCGGCGGCACTGGGCATCAGCTACCTGTCGGAGGACCGCAAGCGGCTGGGCCTGATGCTGCCCCTGTCGGTCTCGCACAACATCGCGATCAGCTCGATGAGCGAGAAGTTCGCCAAGGCCGGCTTCGTGAACGACAAGGCGATGCGGGAGTCGGCAGAGGCGTCCCGCAAGCTGCTGAGCATCAAGACCCCGTCGGTGAACCAGCTGGTGAAGTACCTCTCCGGCGGCAACCAGCAGAAGGCGATCATCGCCCGCTGGCTGGTCAAGGACTGCGACATCCTCATCTTCGACGAGCCCACCCGCGGCATCGACGTCGGCGCGAAGGAAGAGATCTACCAGCTGCTCAACCAGCTGGCCGAGCAGGGCAAGTCGATCATCATGATCTCCTCCGAACTCCCCGAGGTCCTCCGCATGTCCCACCGGGTGGTCGTCATGGCCGACGGCCGAATCACCGGAATCCTCGCCGCGAGCGAGGCCAGCCAGGAGGCGATCATGCGCCTCGCCACCCACCGCGACGACGCGATCACCCATGCGACCGAGAAAGCAGAACTCTGATGTCCACAGACACCAAAGCGCCTGAGAACCCCGCCAAGCTCATCGTGGGCGTGACCTGGCGCGAGCGCGTCCAACAGCTGATGGCACTGGCCGGCCTGGTGCTGATCTTCCTGGTCTTCTCCGTCGCCAGCCCGACGATCTTCCCCAGCTACTCCAACGTCACCACCATCCTGTTCTCGACCACGGTGGTCGGCCTGCTCTCCCTTGCCGCAACCCTGGTCATCATCACCAGCGGTATCGACCTCTCGGTGGGCACGGCGATGACCCTCGCCGCGGTGATGTCGGCGACGTTCATCGTCAACTGGAACATCCCGGTGTGGCTCGGCATCATCATGACGATCCTGTTCGGCGGCCTGGTCGGCCTGGTCAACGGAGTGAACGTCGCCATCTTCCGGCTGCCCCCGTTCATCGCAACCCTGGCCATGATGCTGGTGGCCCAGGGGCTGGCCCTGGTCATCTCCAACGCGCGCCCGATCTACTTCGACGCCACCGCACACGCCGGCTACATCTGGCTCTCGACCGGAAGCATCATTCCCGGGACCCGATTCCCGAACGCCGTCATCGTGCTGGCCCTGGCAGCCCTGGTCGCCTACGTCCTGCTCAACAAGACCCTGCTCGGCCGCTACGACATCTCGATCGGCAGCAACGAGGAGGCGACCGCACTCTCGGGCATCAACACCCGCAAGTGGCTGATCATCATCTACGCCGTGGCCGGCCTCTTCGTCGGACTTGCCGCGATCATGATCTCGGCCCGGCTCGGTTCGGCCCAGCCTGCCACCGGCGCCGGCTACGAGCTCCAGGCGATCGCTGCCGTCGTGATCGGCGGCACCTCCCTCTCTGGCGGCAAGGGCACGATCATCGGCACCATCATCGGCGCCCTGATCATCTCCGTGATCAACAACGGCCTGCAGATCATGAGCGTCCGCCAGGAATGGCAGAACGTGATCCTCGGGCTGGTCATCCTCATCGTCGTCTTCATCGACCAGCTGCGCGCCCGGCGCGCGGCCACCACTTGACCCACCCCTCTTTCCAGACCTCCCGCAACAACCCAACGAAGGAGAAAAAATGCGGAAGATTTCAGTGGGGCTCGTCGCGTTCGCCGCGGCAGCCTCGATGGCCCTGGCGGCCTGCTCCTCAGGGGCGCCGGCAGCGAGCGGTAGCGCCACCGGCGCGGCGTCGTCCGGCGAGAAGCCGTACATCGCCATCATTTCCAAGGGCTTCCAGCACCAGTTCTGGCAGGCCGTGAAGCAGGGCGCCGAGCAGCAGGCTGCCAAGGACGGCGTCACCATCACCTTCGAGGGCCCAGCCACCGAGTCCGAGGTCGAGGCCCAGATGAACATGCTGACCGCTGCGCTGGCGAAGAAGCCGGCCGCACTCGGCTTCGCTGCCCTGGACAGCAAGGCTGCTGCCCCGGTCCTGCAGCAGTTCAAGGACGCCAGCATCCCGGTGGTTGCCTTCGACTCCGGTGTCGACTCCGACATCCCGATCGCCACCGCCGCGACCGACAACAAGGCCGCAGCAGCCGAGGCTGCCAAGCACATGTGTGAACTCGTCGGTGGCTCCGGCACCGTCGGCGTCATGGTCCACGACCAGACCTCGCGGACCGGTCAGGACCGTCGTGACGGCTTCCTCGAGGGCATGAAGGCCAACTGCTCCGGCGTCAAGGTGCTCGAGCCGCAGTACGGCAAGGGCGACGCCAACATCAGCGCCGACATCGCCTCCTCCATCATCGAGGCGAACCCCGACCTCAAGGGCATCTTCCTGGCCAATGAGGGCACTGCCATCGGTGGCATCAAGGCCACCCAGCAGAAGGGCAAGGCCGGCAAGCTGGTCCTGATCGGCTTCGACTCCGGTACCGACCAGATCAACGCGATCAACGACGGCACCATGGCCGGCGCCATCACCCAGAACCCGGTCGGCATTGGCGAGCAGGTGGTCGCCGCGGCCGTGAAGACCCTCAACGGCGAGACCGTGCCGAAGGTCATCGACACCGGCTTCTACTGGTACGACAAGACCAACATCAACGACGCCAAGATCCAGGCCGTCCTCTACAAGTAAGTAGTCGCTGATCGAGGTATTTGCTCACTCGGTGGGGGCGGTCTGTGCACGCAGCCGCCCCCACTGACAATTCATCTCCTGGATGGACCGAATGCTGATCGCACACGACCTGGGCACCTCGGGCAACAAGGCGTCCCTGCACGACAACACCGGGCGGATGCTGGCCGCAGCGACCGCGGGGTACCCGACCCACTACGCAGCAGACACCGCCAGCGAGCAGGATCCGCGGGACTGGTGGGCGGCCGTCGTCGCCACCACGACCGAGCTCATGGCGACTGCCCGGGTGAGCGCCGAACAGGTGGACGGGATCTGCGTCTCCGGCCAGATGATGGGCCTGGTCATGCTGGACGCTGCCGGCGAGCCGGTGCGGCCGGCGATGATCTGGTCCGACCAGCGCGCGTCCGCAGAAGCTGCGGCCCTGTCGTCACAGGTGGGCGCAGGGCACGCCTACCGCATCACCGGGCACCGGATCGGCGCGACGTACCCACTGCCGAAGCTGATGTGGGTCCGCGACCACGAGCCGGCGGCCTACGAGCGCACCGCCGCCGTCTGCGTCGCGAAGGACTATGTGAACTTCCGGCTCACCGGCCGCCTGGTGACCGACCACAGCGATGCCTCCTCCACCGACGCCTACGACCTGAGCACGGGCGACTGGTCCCAGGAGTTGCTGACCGCAGCCGGCGTGGACGCCGGGCTGTGGCCGGAGATCGTCGCCGCCACCGACGTGATCGGTACCCTCACCCCGTCCGCTGCAGCAGCGCTCGGGCTCAAGCCGGGCACCCGGGTCGTGGCCGGCGGCGGCGACGGACCGATGGCCTCGGTCGGCGCTGGCTGCGTTGCCCCCGACTCCCCCGGCTACGTCTGCCTGGGTACTTCAGCGTGGTACGCGGCCACCACCACCGCACCACTGCTCGACGCCGAGCAGCGCTCCTTCACCTTCCGCCACGTTGTTCCCGGACTGTTCGCTCCGTGCGCGACCACCCAGACCGGCGCCGGTTCGCTGCAATGGGCCGCAGCAGCGCTGACGGACAACCCCGACGACATCGCCGGCCTGATCGCGGGCGCCGACCAGGCCCGCGCTGCCGCGGAAGGCCTGTTCTTCCTGCCGTACCTGATCGGGGAACGCTCCCCCTGGTGGGACCCGGATGCCAGTGGCGTGTTCGTCGGCCTGCGGATGCACCACCGTCGCCAGCACCTCACCCGCGCCGCGCTCGAGGGTGTCGGCTACAGCCTCGCGCTGTGCATGGCGCCGCTGCGGGACGAAGCCAGCGGTGCCGGGATCGACGTGATCGGCGGCGGGGCGGCCAGCGACACCTGGCTGGCGCTCCTTGCCGACATCTGGGGGGTCACCGTGCGCCGGCGCAGCGTCACCACCCAGGCCAACAGTCTCGGCGCAGCCGTCACCGGCCTGGTTGGACTCGGTGAGGCCGACTTCGCTCTGGCCCCTAGTCTTTCGACCGTGGAGGCCGAATTCTCACCCGGTGCGGGCAGCGCAGCCCATGCGCAGCACCTTCGCAGGTTCGCCGCGGCCTACCTGGCGCTGAGCGGCTGGTTCGGCGCCGCCGGAAGCGTCACCCGCTGATGGTCACCATCTACGACGTGGCTGCCAGGGCCGGGGTGTCGCCGGCAACGGTCTCCCGGGTGTTCAACGGCATCAAGGTCTCCCCCGACCGGGTGGAGGCGGTGCGCAAGGCGGCCGTGGAACTCGGCTTCGTGCCCAACCGGAACGCCCGCCGGCTCCGCACCAGTTCCTCCGAGATCATCGCGATGCTCATCCCCGACATCGAGAACCCGTTCTTCACGATCATGGTCCGGGCGGTCGAGGACGTGGCCAGGGCCGGCGGCTACTCGGTCATGCTCTGCAACACCGATGAGGATCCGGTGCGCGAGCAGGAGTACCTGCGGGTGGCGGTCAGCGACCCGGTGGCGGGCATCATCATGGCCCCGTCCAGCAAGGCCTCGAACCTGGACATCGCCATCGAGCGCGGTGTGCCGGTGGTCTGCATCGACCGGCGGGCCCCGCTCTACGCCGTGGACTCGGTAGTGGCCGACAACTTCGCCGGAGCCAAGGCCGCAGCCAGGATGCTGATCGACTCCGGTTACCGGCGACTCGCCTGTGTCAGCGGGCCCGACGGCGTCGAGACGGCCGATGATCGCGCCGAGGGCTGGGCAGCGACCTACCGCGAGGCGATCGGTTCCGATCCGGCCCCGGAGCTCGTCATCCGCACCACCTACACCGTCGCGGGCGGTGAGGCCGCCGCCCGGAAGCTGCTTGCCCTTCCGGAGCCGCCGGACGCCATCTTCGCCGCCAACAACAAGCTGGCCTCCGGGGTCATCCGGGTGCTCGCGCAGGCCGGG
>JADLEH010000272.1 GCA_020846255.1 Propionibacteriaceae bacterium | reverse complement strand
CGATCCCGGCCTGGTTGATCTCCCCGTCACCGTCGGGGATGATCCGCGTCCAGGCGATCGAGAAGCGGTAGGCCTTCAGCCCGAGCTCCGCGAACAGGGCCACGTCCTCCGCGAACCGGTGGTAGTGATCGCTGGTCACCTTGAAGTCGGTCGTGCCCTCCGGGTAGTCCCCCCGGACATCGATCACCGAAGGACCCTTGCCGTCGGCGTCCCAGGCACCCTCGACCTGGTAGGCCGAGGTTGATCCGCTCCACAGGAATCCCTCCGGGAACGGCTTGAGCTGGCGGTACTGCATCGTTTCTCCTTCTCAGCGTTCGATGACGATTGCGGTGTCGCCGTGGGCCAGGTGGTGGCCCTCGGCCGGCAGGACGGCGGCGAACTGCGCGGTGTTGGTGATCACCAGGACGGTCGTCGGGTCGTACCCTGCCGCTGTGATGGCCTCGAGGTCAACGGTTGCGAGCAGGTCCCCGGCCTCGACCTGCTGGCCCTGGGTGACGGCTGTGCTGAACCCCTTGCCCTCGAGCTGGACAGTGTCGATGCCGATGTGGATCAGCGCCTCCACGCCGTCGGGGGACTTGATGCCGAAGGCGTGACCGGTCGGGAAGGCGCTGACCAGGGTGCCGCCGAACGGTGCGTAGACCTGGCCGTGCTCCGGGACGATCCCGATGCCCTTGCCGAGGGCCCCGGAGGCGAACACCTTGTCCTTCACCTCGGCCAGCGGCACGATCCGGCCGGTCATCGGCGCCGCGACCTCGGCAGCGCCGGGGGTGGCGGGAATGAGTTCGGCGTTCTTCGGCGCCTCGTTGGGGATGTCCTCGAAGCCCAGCACCATGGTCAGGGTGAAGGCGATGGCGATCGCGACGCCGGTGCCCAGCAGTTGCAGCATGAAGTTGCCCTGCTGCATGTAGGCGGAGAGGCCGAGCAGGGATGGGAAGACGAACGCGCTGGAGGCCGACCCTCCGGCCGCCGCGATCGCGCCACCGACGGCCCCGCCGGCGATGCCGTAGTAGAACGGCTTCTTCAGCCGCAGGGTCACACCGTAGATGGCCGGCTCGGTGATGCCGGCGACGAACCCGGAGAGGGCGGACGGGCCGGCGAGTTCCTTCAGCGCGATGTTCCTGGTCTTGAACAGCACAGCGAGCGTCGCTGCCGCCTGGGCCAGCACGGCCGCCGGCAGCGGGCCTGCCATCAGGGAGTAGCCGATGGTGGAGTAGTCGTTGACCATGAACGGGACGAAGCCCCAGTGCAGGCCGAACAGGACGAACACCTGCCAGAAGCCGCCCATCAGGGCACCGGCGAGCCAGGGGACGGTCGTGAACAGCCAGGCGACACCGTTGGAGATCCAGGAGGCGGCGAAGCTGGTCACCGGACCGACGGTGAGCAGGGTCAGCGGCACCATGACCAGCAGGACGAGCAGCGGGGTGGTGAAGTTGCGCAGCCAGGGCGGCAGCACCCGGTTCAGGAAGCGCTCGAGGAAGCCCTGCAGCCAGACCGCGACGATGATCGGGATCACGGAGGAGGTGTAGGTGACCATGACCACCGGCAGGCCGAAAAAGGTGACCTGGTCGGGCGCGGCCGCCAGCGCTGTGATCGCCGGGTAGCAGAGGGCTGCTGCGATCGCCATCGACGTGAACTGGTTGGTCCTGAACCGCTTGGCGGCGTTCACGGCGAGGAAGATCGGCAGGAAGAAGAACAGGCCGTCGCCGGCGGCGTTCAGGATGGCGTAGGTGGTGCTGGTCGCGTCCAGCCAGTTGAATTGGGTGGCCATGGCAAGGAAGGCCTTCAGGAGGCCGGCACCGGCCAGGGGCCACAGCGCCGGCAGGAAGATGGCGGAGATCATGGCGATGAACCGGTTGAGCAGGTTGCCCTGCGCACCCTCGGCGGACTCGGCATCGTCGCCGGTCAGCTTCGTCAGCTGGCCGATCTCGGCGTAGACCGTGGGCACGTTGTTCCCGATCACCACCTGGAACTGGCCCCCGGCCTCCATCACGGTGATCACGCCGGCGAGCTGCTCGACGGCCGGCTTGTCGGCCTTGGCTGCATCCTTCAACTTGAACCGGAGCCGGGTGGCGCAGTGCGTCAGGGAGGCGACGTTCTCCTCGCCACCCACCTTCTCCAGGATGTCCCCGGCCAGAGACCGGTAATCGACTGACGGCATTCGTCCTCCTTCGAACCACGTTGTTCAGGGCCTGGGAAGCAAAAAAGACCTGAGCTGTGCCACCACGGCCCCTGAAGGCGTGGAAACAAGCTCAGGCCTTGCCTCTTGCGAGTAACAACCCTGGGGAGCCGGTGAGGCTCCTGGGTGAAAAGCTAGCATCGCTCGGTATTGTCGTCAACAGTTCAGCCCGAATCACACCCGCTCCTGGACGTCCGGGTGCAGGTTCCGGCCCTGGAGGTGGCGCCGCAGCGTCTTGATGGCCCGGTTCTGGAGCACCTTGACCGCGCCTTCGGACTTGCCGATGATGACAGCCGTCTCCGCGATCGAGAACTGGTCGAGCACCCGGAGCAGCAGCACCGAGCGCTGGTCCGGCGTCAGGTGATCGAGCACGGCCCGGATGGCCTCCCGCTGCATCAGCGGGTCGTCGGCCGCGTCCTGGTGGTGCAGGCGGTCGTAGGTTTCCGCAACGTCGCCGGTCGCCCGTGCCGGGCGCCGTCCAGCACTGCGCCAGGAGTCCACCAGGCGGCTGCGGGCGATGGTGAAGGCCCAGGTCCGGAAGGCCGCCTCGTCGCCCTCGAAGGCGTTCAGCCGGCGCACCATGTGGACGAAGCACTCCCCGACGCAGTCCTCGGGGTCGACAGCGCCGTGGCTGGTCAGGAAGCGCAGGAGGCCCGGCGAGTACTCGCGGTACAGCTCGGCCCACGCCCAATCGGCCCCCTCGACAGCTGCTGAGAGGACCTGCGGGAAACGCTGGCCGATGGGCAATGAGGTACTTGCTGTAGGCGGATGGTGCGAACAAAGGCTAACGCCGGGTTGGCGAGGGGGGCCAACCCGGCGCTCGATAGTCGCAGTGTCGGCCGGGTGGGTGGCCCGGCCGGGGATAGCCACTGCGATCGGTTCCTGCCTCGGCGGCCACTGCCACCGGTACCGGCCTCTCAGCCGGGCATCACCAGACCTTCGACCTCGGATGCGTCCGAGCCGGGCTTCTTCGCCGGCGGGGTCGGGGTGGCCCGCTGGGTCGGGGTCGCCCGCGGCGGGGTCGGCCGCGGTGGGGTGGGTTTCGCCGTCGCCTTGCCGTTGTTCGCCTTGACGGTCGCCCGCTCCGACTTGTGCTCGTCGCCAACCGCCCCGGGCTCCTTGGTGGAGGCGGGGTTGGGGCTGCGGGTCGAACTGGGGGTGGAGCTGGGGGTGGAGCTGGGCAGGCCCGGGGGGGACGCCGTACCCAACTCTCGATCCCTTCCGCCGTCAGCCGGGTCGTCCGGTGCATCGGTCGGCGGCATCGGGGGGGCCACCGACGGCACCACTGAACGGATCAGCTGCTCAATGGGGTTGATCCCGAGCGCGCTGGCGACACCGACTCCGGCTGTCAGCACGATCAGAGCGGCCCCCACAGAGCCGGCGAGGACCCGGTGGGACCGCTTGTACAGCCGCTTCACAGCGCCCTGGCGGGGGTGCCGGAGCTCGGACTGGACGAGACGGGATTCCCGGGCGACAGCCGCCAGGTGACGGCTCTCGATGGCGGTCGTCGGCTCGACGCGATACGCCGTACCCACGT
>JADLEH010000271.1 GCA_020846255.1 Propionibacteriaceae bacterium | reverse complement strand
TGGTGGTCCTGCGTGGTCGAGGCCGACGGGGCCATGCGGCCCTGCTTCTTCCAGCAGCCCGCGGGAGATGCGCGCTCGGGGCTGACGTCGCTGCGCGCCTCGGCTGCCTACCGGGAGGCGCTGCAGGTCGTCCGTCGGCCCAACCCGACCTGCGAGCGCTGCGTCTGCCCCAGGCTGCGGGGCCCGGCCTGGCTCGAGGGGCTGGCGGCCCTGCGGGGTGCGCCGAAGGGCTAACAGGCGGCGGGAAAGCCGCTTTTTGCCCAGGCTCAGACGGCGGGCGATAGTCGGCTGGGCGGCACAAGAGGCCGACCGACCCGCTGGCTACGAGCTCCATCCGGAACGCGACCGACTCGCGAGCTTCGGCCGCGGTGCGTGGTTTGCCTCAGCCCGGCCGTCGCAATAGGCCACCCGGGTGGCTCCACGATCTTGCGAATGACCCGGAAAATCCGAGGCCCTCATGTCGGGTCGCCCTCGCCTAGATCGCACGTTCAATTGACCTTCTCCGCGACCAGCGGCCTGACACGCTGCTCGTCGAGGCGCACTTGCGACGTGCGGACGCCCTAGCACCATCCCCAGGAGTAAGCTTCCTAGTCGCATTTCGAAGGAGTAGAGTGAGGGTGACCCATGTGGCCCGATAACGACACCGACCAAGACTTCCTCAACTTCTCCGGCGTTGCCGGGACCGTCGCGGAGATCATCGTCCAGGCGAAGGGGCGCCCAATCTCAATTGGCGTCTCCGGTGCCTGGGGGGTTGGGAAGTCATCGATGATCCGGCTCATCCGAAAGTCGTTGGCCGAGCGCGGCACGACGGCGAAGCCGAAGTTCCTCTTCGTTCCGTTCAACGCCTGGCTCTACCAGGGCTACGACGATGCGCGCGCGGCTCTCATGGAAACGATCGCCAGGGCCCTGGAGCAGGAGGCCCTAGGGCAGAGGAGCAACACAGCCAAGGTCAAGGACCTTCTCAAGAGGGTCAACTGGCTTCGGGTCTTACGGCTGGCTGGCGTGGCCATCGCCGCATCCGCGGGCGTGCCGCCAGTTGCCCTTGCAGGCGAGGCATTGGACTTCGTCAGAGGTCTCGGCACCGGAAAGAACTCGAAGGAGACAGCAGAGAAGGTCGAGGCCGCTGTGGAGAAGGCTAGCGGCGCCGCAGCTGGCGGCTTGCTTGACGCGAAGTCCGAGTCCTCCCCGCCACAGGAAATCGACGCGCTGCGCCAGGCGTTCGAGAGTTCGCTCCGGGAGCTGGGCGTCACCCTCGTCGTCCTAATCGACGACCTTGACCGGTGTCTGCCGGAGACAACCATCTCCACACTCGAGGCGATGCGTCTCTTCTTGTTCATGGAGAGCGCTGCATTCGTGATCGCCGCAGACACGGAGATGATCAAGCACGCCGTCAGGCGGCACTTCGATGGCGTCGACGATGAACTGGTCACGAATTACTTCGACAAGCTGATTCAGGTACCGATCCGAGTCCCTCCCCTCGGAACGCAAGAGGTGCGCGCGTACATGATGCTGCTCTTCATCGAGAACAGCACACTCACCGCCGCTGACAAGGAGGACATCCGTCGCAAGGTCTGCGACCAGCTTGGGCAAACATGGCAAGGCAAGCGCGTGGATCGATCCTTCGTCGACGCCCTTGGGGTTGCCTTCCCGGCCGAGTTGCAGGCCCGGCTAGAGACGGCAGATCGGCTTGCGCCAATCATGACGAGCGCAAGCAGGATCAGCGGCAACCCGCGCCTGATCAAGCGGTTCCTGAACGCGCTGGCGATCCGAGTGAGCATCTCGAAGGCGCATGGTGTGGGCGTCGATGAGGCGGTGCTCGCGAAGATGCTCCTCTTCGAGCGGTGCGGCAGCCCGAGAGCATACGCGGAGCTCGCAACTGCCGTGGCAGCTGATCCCCGAGGCCGGCCCGCCTTCTTGGCAGAATGGGAGGACGCTGCCCAGGCCGGCAGGGAGCCGGAGCTCGAGAAGGCCTGGGACGAGGCGTTCACGAAGGAGTGGCTCAACATTCCTCCTCGACTCGCGGGCAAGGATCTGCGAGGCGTCCTGTACGTCAGCCGTGAGCACGCACCCATCATGACGCCTGAGGACAGGCTCTCGTCTGAAGGCGCCGCGCTGTTGGAGGCACTCCTCGCCCAACCAGGCATGGCGTCCGAGGTCGCCACCCGCTTGAAGGCACTACCGCGCGTTGAGATCGCAATCCTGATGGACCGGTTGCTCGATGTCGCCCGCCAGGAACAAGAGTGGGGCGTGCCGGCAATCCTCGACGCCTGCCTCGTTGTTGCTGAGGCCGAGCCCACGCAGGGGCCGCGATTGGCGGTATTCCTGACCGAGCGCCCGCCAACGCAGATCAAGGCCAACATCGTTCCGAAGATCGCTGGGAGGCCGTGGACCGAGACGGTGTGGAGGGCATGGGATGAGAGTTCCGGGGTGAGTCGGCCCGTGAAGAGCGCGATCAAGGCACAGAGGCCCGATGGGAACGTCGTCGTCAAGTAGAGGTCCGGGTGCCGGCGTGCCGATGGTTCCACCCTGGGTACCGGACTTGCCGCCTGCTGACGCTGCGCCTGACAACGAGCCGCCTCAAGGTGATGGTGCGCCGTCGATTCCGCCGGCAGCGCCCATAACCCCACCCGCCACGCCAGCGCCGATGGCGCCGACGGGACGATTCACGGGGACCCGCCGCGCCCTCAGGCAGTTCGCGAGCACGGGTGATGCGCGGGGAATGAAGCGTGCCGTGGCGCACTACGTACGATCCGGCTACGGCGGATCTGGAACCGCCACCCGGCGGTTCGGCGGGGCTGCAGGGACGGCTGCTACTCTATACGGCGCTCTCTCGTCCAGGGGGCGAGAAGCCGTCACCCTGCCGGGTGGGCTCCTCGCTGTGGCCGCGTTGGCGGGTCGTTCGGCAGACGAGACCATGAACGCGGTCGTGGAGGCCGTTCGGCCCATCGACGGAACCCAGGACGCCGAGGCGAGTCGCGCTGCCGTCAGAGACGCGCTCTCTGAGCTCCTGACTAGATACCCCGACGCAACGCTCCTCGAGTTGACGGACGATCAGCGGCTCTTTGCCGTCGAGCGATATCTCGCCTTCGACGTCTACCGGCGTTTTAGCCTCGATGTGGGGAAGGTGATCCTCGGCAAGGCGCCGACCGCGCAGGCCGGCCTGGCCAGGCTAAAGGAGGTCAAGGACTACATCAAGGAGACCGTATCGGCTGCGTTCAAGCGGGTTCGGGGAGCCGCTACCCTTAGCCAACAGAAGATCTCGCAGCTTGCGTCGAGCGCGCTCAAAGAGGCGTTCACCGTCTTCGAAAGCTACTCCCAATGAAGGTCATCTGCGGACCAACCGGCCTTGACTTCGACGCGCTCCACGGCGACCTCAACGTTCTGCTCTACGGCCGAAACGGCGGCGAGGACTACGGAACGGCCGGCGCAGCTATGGTGGAAGTACTGCATCGAAGGCGGTTGGCACCGCACGAGCGAGCGTGGGACTTCCTCTCGATTGCCCTCGCCGTCACCGCGTGTGATTCCGCGGGCCACCGCGCTCGGAGCAGCGATGGCTGGACGCGGGAGTTCGAGCTGAGCATCGCCGTCGCCGATCCCGCGTTCTGGGCCACGCAGGTCGTCACCCTCGAAGAGCTACTGCGCTTTCTCACGACGGACCGGTGGCGGATCACGTTCATCCCAGGGGCGCGGTATCCAGATGAGCCAGCAAGCGTGGCGCATCCGGACCAGGACTGCATCACGCTGCTGTCGGGCGGACTGGACAGCTTCATCGGGGCGCTAGATTTGGTGGCCAAGGGGCGGAGGCCCTTCGCTGTCAGCCAGTCTGTCCGTGGGGACGCGGAGAAGCAGCGGGGCCTTGTCGCCGTCGTGGGAGGCGGGGTCGAGCATCTCCAGCTCAATCACAACGCGCTCGTCCCTGACCCCGAGAACCCGCCGTCACAGAGAGCGCGGTCCATCGCGTTCTTCGCTCACGGTGTCCTTGCTGCGACGACCCTTCGCCGTTACGTCGACGGCGACGATGTGTCCCTCTTCGTGTGTGAGAACGGCTTCATTTCACTGAATCCACCGCTGACCGCCCTGCGGTTGGGGAGCCTCAGCACCAGAACCAGTCATCCGGTCGTGCTGGCTCTGATCCAGAGGTGCCTCGATGCGGCCGGACTTCGGATCCGGCTTGAGAATCCCTACGCATACTGCACGAAGGGCGAGATGCTCATCGCGGCGATCCGACAGGACGACCTCCGACGGCACGCACACGGGACGACGAGCTGCGGGCGCTTCAAGCGGTTCGGCTACAGGCACTGTGGTCGGTGCCTTCCCTGCTTGATTCGCCGCGCGGCATTTCAGGCCTGGAAGGTCCACGATCGCACCGAGTACGTGTATCAGGACCTGTCGATCGACGATCCAGAACACGCCGGATCGGACGACGTCAGGGCTGCGGGAATGGCGGTGGCCGAGGTAGCGGAAGTGGGCATCGACCAGTGGCTCGGCGTATCGCTGAGTGCGCCCTTGTTGGGCACGACCCGCCCGGAGTTGCGGAGCGTGGCCTCGCGCGGGCTGGCGGAGGTCGAGCGGTTTCTCCGCGCACGGCGCGTCCGATGATCGACTTCCATTGCCATCTGGACCTGTACCCCGAACCGGGGCGAGTCGCCAAAGACTGCGCCGTGCGTGGAATGTACGTGCTGAGCGTCACTACCACGCCGTCCGCTTGGGACGGGACGAATGCCGTAGGACGCGGGCATTCACGCATTAGGACCGCCTTAGGGTTCCATCCGCAGCTCGCCGGCGCGCGCAAGGGTGAACTGGATCGCTTTGGAGCGCTGGTCGTTGGGGCGCGGTACGTGGGGGAGATAGGTCTGGACGGGAGCCCGGAGTTCGGGTCATTCTGGCGCGATCAGGTGGAGGTGTTCGAACGAGTCTTGACGCTGTGCCGTGCCGCTGGTGGCCGAATCATGTCGATTCACAGCCGTCGTGCTGAGGAGGAGGTGCTGTCTCGCCTCGAGGTTTGTTCGGGAGCGGGCACGGCCGTCCTTCACTGGTTTTCGGGGAGTCGGCAGAGTCTCAGGCGAGCCGTGGAAGCGGGATGTTGGTTCAGCGTGGGACCCTCGATGCTGCGCACGGCGAAGGGACGAGGGCTCGTGGCGGAGATGCCCCGTGAGAGGGTCCTGACCGAGAGTGATGGTCCTTTCGCGGTGCAGGCAGGGCGTGCCGCGATGCCATGGGATGTTCAGGACGCCGCAGTTGGTCTCGGGAGCATCTGGCAGCTGTCAACTGCCGAAGTTGGCGAGCAACTCCTCCACAACCTACGGTGCCTCGTCGGCAATGTGCCTGTTGACGCCTGGTGAGAGATCGGCATGGCGGTCCCCGGGCTCCTTGCCTATGGTGGCGGCTCGAATCGATACGCCCATGGCCAATTTACTGACAGGTGGCCTACGCTGACACGTCTCTGCGCGGAGAGGTCCGGCGCTTTGCGGCGACGGTCGTCGGCCGGTATGCCCTTCGGGGCAATCGTCGAACGGCGGATCACCTCTTGAGGGAAGGAGGAGACTGCGGCAAAAGGCCGATAGGGAAGACGCTATGCGTGACGCGATCCTCACGAAGCTCGACGAGCACCTCGCGAATGGGATCTCCTGTGAGGCTGATGTCGTTTACCTCCTGGTCGAGATCGGCAAGTACCTTGAGCAGCGCCATGACGAGCGCGGGGCCTTTCCTGAGTGGGTGCAGTACCCGTTCATCCGTTTCTGCCGCAACTGGGCGGCGCACAGCTTTATCGACCGCACGGGGAGCGCAGATCCGCTCCCCGGAGCACTGGAGGCTGCCGCCGCTGAGTGGCTCGAACGCGGCGCTGAACGTCTAGCCACGCGTTCGGTCGAGGTCGCGATCACCTGGGAACGCCTACGGACGGAGCTTCGCACTTTCCTGGCTCAGCACGCGTTAGACCGAGAACTGAGTGACGGCGAAGCGTCGTGGCGCGCGTTCGTGTGCCTGCTGCTGGGCGTCCTTGCAGACACGCCGCTGGTGTTTCGTGGCTTCAAGCTCCTCCAGCTCTTCAGCTTTCATCAGCGGGCGCCTACCGAGGTGATGTGGCACTTGTGGGCGGCCGGCCGGCAGCTCGAGGGGCGCGTCCCCCTTGCCTGATCCTCTGATCCGTGGACTTCAAGACTTCGGGGGCTCCCCCCGGGGGGGGCTGCCCAGGTTGCCTGCCGGGCGACCTGAACCACTACCCCTTGACGCCCCTCCTATGGCGGGGGAGCCGCGCACAGCAGCTCCGTCAGTGGACCTGCGATGCGAACGGCGACGTCTCGGTCGGGGCCAGTTCCTCACCCAGCGGCAGCAGCAACAGCCCGGCGGGCCGCGCGTGGCATCGCGGGTAGGTTACCCTTGCGGCCCGGCGGCAGACGGGCAGCGCGCTGGCTAGGATAATGGCGACGTGGCGCTCCAGGACAAGCTCGAGAGCCTGCCGACGCGGCCGGGCGTCTACCTCTTCAAGGACGCCGCGGGGCGGGTGATCTACGTCGGCAAGGCGCGCCTGCTGCGCGACCG
>JADLEH010000270.1 GCA_020846255.1 Propionibacteriaceae bacterium | reverse complement strand
TACGGACAGGTGAGGAACATGGCAGGCGAGAAGCGCAAGCACCCCCCGATCCCGGTGATCGTCGTCGTCTTGGCGTTGCTGATCGGCGGTGGTGTCTGGTGGTGGTGGAGTTCCACGCATCCGACAACCGTCAGCGCCCAGGAGCAGGTGAGTGGGTCGGTGGAGGCCAATGAGTACCAGGTCGCCGCAGCGCTCAGTGGGCGCATCACCGACGTCAAGGTGGCCGAGGGCGACAAGGTCACCAAGGGCCAGGAACTGGTCCGGCTTGACCGGTCCGCCGCAAAGCTTGTGCTTGACCAGGCCAATCAGGGCGTCACGGCGGCCAAGGCTGCGCTCACCAACGCCAAGGACGATGACGACTCGACAAAGGCGGACATCACTGCGGCACGGGCCCGGCTCAAGCAGGCAGAGGCTGCCGTGAAGCTGGCCAAGGTGCAGCTGGGCTACACGATCGTGACGGCGCCGCGGGACGGGACCGTCGTTTCCCTCACCACCAACGCGGGCCAGAACGCCGGGCCGGGCAAGACCCTGCTCACGATGATCGACCCGGCCGACCTCTTCGTCCGGGTCTTCGTGCCCGAGACCGAGATCGGCAAGGTCAAGAACGGCCAGGCTGCCACCCTGGTCACCGACTCCAGCACAACGACGTACGAGGGCACGGTGAGCTTCATCGCCAGCCAGGCGGAGTTCACGCCGAACAACGTCCAGACCAAGGACCAGCGGGTGAAGCTGGTCTACGAGGTGCGGGTGCGCGTCAGTGACAGCAGCGGCACCCTCAAGGCCGGTATGCCGGTGGACGTGACGTTCGCCTGACTATGACAGCATCCGCCACGGCCGCCCCGGCCATCCGCGCCTCCGGGTTGCGGCGCAGATTCGGCGACACCCTCGCCGTAGACGACCTCGACCTGGAGGTGGGCGAGGGTGCCGTGTTCGGGCTGCTGGGGCCGGACGGGGCCGGCAAGTCCACCCTGATCCGGATGCTCGCCACTGTGCTGCGTCCGGACGGGGGCGAGGCGAGCGTGTTCGGTCACTCGGTCACGACAGAGGCCGGCAAGGTGACGCCCCGGATCGGCTACATGTCGCAGCGCTTCTCGATGTATCCCGACCTGTCGGTTGCAGAGAACCTGGACTTCTTCGCCACCATCCGCGGCGTCAGCAAGGCCGATCGGCGCACCCGGTCGGCAAGCCTGCTCGAAGGAATGGGGCTGGCCGAGTTCACTAAGCGGCAGGCCCAGCACCTTTCCGGCGGCATGAAGCAGAAGCTGATGCTCGCCACGACCCTGATGCACGAGCCCGACCTGCTGCTGCTCGACGAGCCGACAACCGGCGTCGACCCGGTCTCGCGGCGGGAGTTCTGGCACATCCTCGCCGGGCTGCACCGGGCCGGCAAGACCGTCCTCGTTGCCACCCCCTACATGGACGAGGCCGAGCGGTGCACCCACATCGCCTTCCTCGATTCCGGACGCATCAAGCAGCAGGGCACCCCGGACGAGATCAAGGCCCGGGTGCCCGGCCGGCTGGTGGAGGTGTCCGCGTCCCGGCCGCGGGCGGCGCTGGCCGCCGTCCAGGCCGTGGCGGGTGTGGAGTCGGCCCACCTGCTCGGCGACGTGGTGCGCGTGCTGTGGTCCGGCTCCTGCGAGCCTGAGCAGGCGCTCGGCGCCGCACTCGCCGCCGCCGGGGTGGACCGTGCCGCCACCCGTGAGGTCGCGCCGGACATGGAGTCCGTGTTCGCCTACCTTGCCGACCCGGCGACCGGGGTGGCCTCATGAGGCAGGCACTGGTCCGGATCGGCGCGATCGTGCGCAAGGAGTTCCGGCACCTCGGTCGGGATCCGCGGATGCTGCTGGCCGTGGTGATGATGCCGGTGATCCAGCTGCTGCTGTTCGCCTACGCCATCAGCTTCGACGTCGACCACGTGCCGACGATCGTCATCGACTTCGACAAGAGCCCGGCCAGCCAGCGGTACCTGCGCCAGTACGAGGCCTCGCCGTTCTTCGACGTGGTCGCCCGCGGCAGCTCCCTTGCCGACGTGGACTCGGCTTTCGACCACGACACCGCCCGGGTGGCGATCGTCATCCCGTCCGGCTTCTCCCGCAGCCTCGCCGGCAACGAGTCCGCCCAGGTCTCGGTGATGGTGGACGGCAGCGAGCTGAACGCTGCGAAGGTGTCGCAGGCGTACTCGGTGGCGCTCAACCAGCTCTACGGTCAGCAGTTGACCCGGGACTGGGCCGACGGCCAGGGGATGGACCTGTCCAGCTTCGGCCTGCTGGAGCCGCGGATCCGCACCTGGTACAACCCGGAACGCCGCTCGTCGGACTTCCTGATCCCCGGCCTGATGGCGGTCATCATCGCGATCGTCACCGTCCAGCAGACCGCCGTGACCCTGGTCATGGCGCGTGACCTCGGCACCCAGGAGCAGATGGAGGTCAGCCCGATGCGGCGGATCGAGCTGATGATCGGCAAGCTGCTGCCCTGGACGCTGATCGCCTTCCTCGACGTGGCCCTGATCACGGTGCTGGGTCGCACCCTGTTCGACGTGCCGCTGCGGGGCGCTGCCCCGGCCTTCGCGTTGGGCGCGATGCTCTTCGTGTTCGCCTCCCTCGGCATGGGCCTGCTGATCTCCGCGCTGGCACCAACCCTGGACACGGCGAACATGATCGCCTTGCTGGTCGCCTTCCTGCCTTCCTTCCTGCTGTCCGGCTTCGCCTTCGCGCTCGACCAGATCCCGGTCTGGCTGCAATGGATCAGCTACGGCTTCCCCGCCAGATATATGGTGACGATCGCCCGGGGCGTATTCCTCAAGGGCGCCGGGTTCACCGAGCTCTGGCCGGAGATGGCGGCGCTGGCGCTGTACGCCCTTGTGATGCTGCTGATCTCCTCGCTCCTCTATGGACGGCGGTCCTTCCGATGAGCCTGAAACGAATCCGGCTGCTGATCTGGAAGGAATTCATCCAGCTCAGGCGCGACCCGCTGCTGATCCGGCTACTGCTGATCATGCCCGTCCTGCAGCTGATCCTGTTCGGCTACGTCGTCGCCGTCGACGTCCGCAACCTCTCCACAGCTGTGGTGGACCTCGACCGAACGGCCACCTCCCGCGAGCTGGAGTCGGCCTTCAGCGGATCGGGCTACTTCACCATCACCCAGCACCCGGCCAGCGAGAATGACCTGCGTCCGCTGCTGGACAGCGGCACGGTGAAGGTGGCGCTGGTCATTCCCGAAGGCACCCAGGACCGGCTCACCCGCGGCGAGACCGCGCCGATCGGGATCATCGTCGACGGCTCGGATTCGCAGATCTCCGCCGTCGGCAGCGGCTACGCCTCGCAGATCGTCGCCCAGTTCAACACCGAGCGCCGCGACGCCCTCGGCATCCAGCTGGCTGCGCCCGGGATCGACGCAAGGGTGCGGGTCATGTTCAACCCCACGCTGGACCCGATCAACACGATGATCCCCGGGCTGATCGCAGCGATCATGATGATCTCCTTGCTTGCGATCATGAGCCAGGCGGTGGTCAAGGAGAGGGAGTCCGGCACGCTGGAGCAGATGTTCGTCACCCCGGTGAAGGCGACCGAGTACCTGATCGGCAAGCTCACCCCCTACGCAGCCCTCGCCACGGCACAGATGCTGCTGGTCGCGGCCGGCGGGCTGTTCTGGTTCAAGGTTCCGTTCAACGGCGACTTCTGGGTGGTGCTCACCGGCCTCGCCCTGTTCATGTTCACCTGCCTCGGGCTCGGCCTGCTCGTCTCGCTCGTGTCGCGCACCCGCCACCAGGCCCAACAGGCGGTGATGTTCATCATGATCCCGACCATGGTGCTGTCCGGCTTCATCTTCCCGATCCAGTCGATGCCGGCGATCATCCAGCCGCTGACCAACCTGATCCCGCTCACCTGGGCGCTCCAGGTGCTGCGCGGCGCCTTCGTCAAGGGCAGTGGTTTCGAGGCCCTCGCCGTGCCGATGCTGGCACTGGTCGGCTTCGCCGTTGTCATCTTCGGCGCAGCGATCGTCGCCACCCGCCGCCGGATCTCGGAGTAGGAGCACCCATGGGTAGGGAAACGGTCCCTGAGGAGCGTTCGGGAGCACAGCGGCCGAACGCGTCACGAAGGGCCGAAGAGACCCCCGCGATCTCCGTCCGCGGCCTCACCAAGACCTTCGGCGACTTCACAGCCGTCGACGGGATCGATCTCGACGTTCCCCGCGGTGAGGTCTTCGGGTTCCTCGGCCCGAACGGGTCCGGCAAGACCACGACGATCCGGATGCTCACCGGCACCCTGCGTCCGAAGTCAGGCAGCGCCCTGGTGCTGGGGGAGGATCTGGTGCGGCACCCCGACCGGGTGCAGCGCCGAATCGGCTACATGTCCCAGAAGTTCTCCCTGTTCGAGGACATGACGGTCGATGAGAACCTGAAATTCTACGCCGGGGTCTATGACCTGCCGCCGGAGAAGTTCGGGGCGCAGCGGGAGTACGTGCTGACCATGGCCGACCTGGTCGGACGCGAGAAGGAACTCACCCGCAACCTCTCGGTCGGCTGGCGGCAGCGGCTGGCGCTGGGCGCTGCAACGATCCACGAGCCGGAACTGCTGTTCCTCGACGAACCCACGTCCGGCGTCGACCCGGTGGCCCGGCGCCAGTTCTGGGACCTGCTCTACGACATGGCCAGCCGCGGCGTCACGCTGTTCGTGACCACCCACTACATGGACGAGGCTGCGAACTGCAATCGGCTGGCCTTCATCTACCGCGGGCGGATCATCGCCGAAGGCAGCCCGGCGGAGATCCGCGCCAACCACATGGAACAGCGCATCTTCGACATCACCACCACACAGGTCGACCCGGCCCTGCAGTGGCTGGAGACCGCACCGGGCATCGACGAGGCCTACCTCTCCGGGGCGTCCCTGCACGCCGTCGTGCCGGCCGATTCGCCACTCGACGACGCGCGACTGCGCAGCCGCCTCGTGGCGGCCGGATTCGGTGACGCCCTGGTAGTGGAGGTGGACCCGACTATCGAGGATGTGTTCGTCAACCTGGAGTCGCGGCAGCGCTGAATCAGCTGATCAGGCCCGGGCAGCAACAGCTGAGCACCGGCCAGCAGGACGCCGACGGTGACCGCAGTCAGGCGGCGTCCGGTGACGTCGTGTGGGCCTTGGCTGATGTGATGCCGGAGTTGTGGACCGGCACGGCCGACCTGGCCGGGTCGAACAACATCACCATGAAAAGCGTGAAGTCGTTTAGGCCGCCCGAGCAGCTCGTGGCCCTCGGGGTGTCCGACGCCGGTACTGCAGCGACCGCCATCGCCATCGCGACGGCGTACGCGGGGGTGGCAGGCACGGCGGCGGGAGCGCTGAACGGCTTGCTGGTAGCTTCTACGGAAGAGCGCAGGTCATCGGCGGAACGATCGGATCGGGTCCTTGTTCGCCGCTTCATCCTCAACCCGGAAACGCCCATGTACGTCGGCGCAGTGGTGATCCACCTTTGCGGCTGGACTCTTCGTGCTCAGCCGGGCAACGGGCCGCCTGGTTCAGTGATTGGCAAGTTGCGTTTCTTCCCACGTATCGGCTGGCGATATTGGCGCGGTGGTGGCCGGGCGGCTGCGTGAGGTATGCGGTTCAACGCTCACGTGACGGGCGGGGCGGAGGGTGCTCTGTGGCAACTCAGTCTCCGGCTGTGGACGGTGGTGTGTGTGGGCGGTCGCGACCATCAGTTTGATCCGGTTCAGCTGGTTGGTTTCGGAAGCGCCGGGGTCGTAGTCGACGGAGACGATGTTGGCTTCGGGGTGGCGCCGCCGGAGTTCGGCGAACATGCCTTTGCCCACCACGTGGTTGGGCAGGCAGGCGAACGGTTGGGCGCAGATGATGTTGGGCGCGCCGAGTTCGATGAGTTCGACCATCTCTGCTGTCAGCAGCCAGCCCTCGCCGGCCCTTGTGCCGATGGAGATCACCCCGTCAGCGTTCGCCGCCAGATCCTTCATCTTCGCAGGGAGGTCGAACTTGCCGCCGGTCGTCTGCAGCGCCTGGATCACGGGCTGCTGATACTGCTCGATCAGCCACATCGCAAGCTTCTTCACGTGATGTGAGCGCGGCCCGATTCCCAGGGTCTCCCACTGGTACTGGGATGAGTAGAGCGGCATGAGGAAGAACTGCAGGATGCCTGGCAGGACGGCCTCGCATCCCTCGGCCTCAACCACGTCCACGACGTGGTTGTTGGCGTCGGGGTGGAACTTGACCAGGATCTCCCCGACGATGCCGACTCGTGGCTTGCGTGGCATGTCCCGCAGCGGGAGCAGGTCGAACTCACGGACGATCTGTCGGATCAGGCCGGTGTAGCCGATGTGGCGTCTCAGCGTCTTGCTGAAGCCACCGTATTGGAGGAACTCCTGGCAGGCCTGGTCCCACTTGTCGTAGAGGGCCAAGCTGGCGCCGGGGGTCGCCTCGTAGGGGCGGACGCGCAGCAGTGCGGCCTGCAGGAGGTCGCCCAGGACGAGTGCCTGGATGGCGGGGAGTAGGAGGGCGGGGGTGAGCTTGAAGCCGGGATTGGCTTCGAGTCCTTGGACACTGATGGCCAGTACCGGGATCTGCGGGTAGCCGGCATCGGCGAGCGCCTTGCGCAGGAGCCCGACGTAGTTGGTGGCCCGACACATGCCGCCGGTCTGGGTGATGGCGACGGAGGTACGGTCGGGGTCGGCCTCACCGGACTCGATCTTGTTCACCAGTTGGCCGACGACCATGATCGCGGGGAAGCACGCGTCGTTGTTCACGTACTTCAGACCCACTTCGACGTCCTCTGCGCTGGCCTTTTCCAAGAGTTGGACGTTGAGTCCGACCTTGTGGAATACCGGCATCAGGAGTCGGAAGTGGGTGGGCGCCATCTGTGGCGCGTAGATGGTGTGGGTGTCGCGAGCATTCTGGTCGAACAGCCGACGCTCCCCGAGCGGCCCGAAAGTGCTGACGGTGGCCGATCCGCGACGCTCGGCCGCTGCGGCTTTCATGGAACGCAGCCGGATCGTTGCGGCGCCGAGGTTGGAGACCTCGTCGATCTTGAGCAGCGTGTACATGTCGCCGGCTGCTTCGAGGATCTCCGCGACCTGGTCGGTGGTGATCGCGTCGACTCCGCAGCCGAAGGAGTTCAGCTGCACCAGATGCAGGTCTGGCTGGCCCCCGACGATTGCGGCCGACTCGTAGAGCCGGGTGTGGTAGGCCCATTGGTCGCGCACCCGGATGGGTCGGGCCAGCTGGGGTTCGTTCGGCTGGATGATCGAATCCTCGGTGAGCACGGCCATGCCCAGGCCGTTGATCAGGCTCGGGATACCGTGGTGCACTTCGGGATCGAGGTGGTAGGGCCGTCCGGCGAGCACGATTCCCTTCACGTTGTGTTCGGCCATGTAGGCGAGAGCCCGGCGTCCTTCGGCTCGGACGTCGGCTTTCGCCTTGGCGTCTTCGGCGTAGCCGGCCTCGACCGCAGCGTTGGCCTCCTCCAGCGTCACGTCCCAGTCGGAGAACACCTCCACCAGTCGCCTGGCGAGTTTGGCGGGGTCGTCCAGGTTGAGCAGCGGCGCCAGGTAGCGGACGTCTGGCTGCTGGAGGGAGGTGAGGTTGCGCTGGATGACTTGCGGGTAGAAGGCGACCACCGGGCAGTTGAAGTGGTTGTCCGCAGCGTCGAACTCCTTGGCCTCAAGCGGGACACAGGGGTAGAAGATCGTCGTGATGCCCCGCTCGAGCAGGCTCTCGATGTGGCCGTGGACGAGTTTGGCCGGGTAGCAGACGTTCTCCGACGGGATGGATTCCATGCCGCGCTCGAACATCGCGTGGTTGGAGCGTCCCGAAGGGGTCACCCGGAAGCCCAGGCTGGTGAGAACGGTGAACCACAAAGGGTAGTTGTCGTACATGTTCAGGACTCTGGGGATGCCGATCTCGCCCCGGAACGCCTTGTCATCGGTGAGGCGTCGGTAGCCGAACATTCGCCGGTACTTGTAGTCGAACAGGTTCGGCAGCTCGGACTTCCGTGGCACTTTCTCGGTGCTCGCGCCGCGCTCGCAGCGGTTGCCGGAGACGTGACGGGTGCCGTCGCCGAAAGTGGAGATGGTCAGCTGGCAGTGGTTCTGGCACAACCGGCAGCTGTCGAGATCGGTGTGGAGGCTGAACGCGTCCAGCTCCTCCAGCCCGAGCGCCTGCGAACGTTCGCCGCCCTGCCAGTTGCGCTGGGCTGTGAGCGCGGCCCCGTAGGCACCCATCAGCCCGGCGATGTCGGGACGGATCACGTGCACGCCGGTCTGCAACTCGAAGGCCCGCAGCACCGCATTGTTGAGGAACGTGCCGCCCTGCACCACCACCTTCTCGCCGAGCTGGGAGGCGTCCCTGAGCTTGATCACCTTGTACAGGGCGTTGCGCACGACCGAGTACGACAGCCCGGCGGCGATGTCGGCGACGCTGGCACCCTCACGCTGGGCCTGTTTCACCGAGGAGTTCATGAACACCGTGCACCGGGTGCCCAGATCCACCGGGGCCTCCGACGCCAGGGCCGAGGCCGCGAAGGACTCCACGTCGGTTCCCATGGACGTGGCGAAGGTCTGCAGGAACGAGCCGCAACCCGATGAGCAGGCCTCGTTCACCGCGATCGAGTCCACGGCACCGTTGCGGATCCGGAGGTACTTCATGTCCTGACCGCCGATATCGATCACCGACGTCACCCCAGGGCACACCTGTTCGGCGGCCCGGTAGTGCGCCATGGTCTCGACCTCGCCGTCATCCAGGCGCATCGCCGCCCGCACCAGCCCCTCGCCGTAACCGGTAACACACGCCCGGGCCAGGAAGGCGTTGGCGGGCAGATCGGAGAGCACCTCACGCAGCATGCCAAGAGACACCGTGACCGGGTCGTTGCTGCCCTGGTATTGGGAGAACACGATCTTCCCCCCAGCGGTCAGTAACACGGCCTTCACCGTGGTCGAGCCAGCATCGATGCCGAGGAACAACGGGCCAACGGAGGCGGCCAGGTCACCTTGCGGGATGCTGGCACGTTGGTGGCGCCGGTCGAAATCGTCCCGCTCCGCTTGGTCTGTGAACAACGGACGCAGACGGGCACTGCTCAGCGGAACCAGAGTCCGTTCCCGTAACCGGCCCAGGAGCTCCTCAGGACTGTGCTCAGGCCCGCTCCGGGGGCCGGCTGCCGGTCGCGAAGCGTCCTGGGCGAGCAGGGCGGCGCCGACCGCCACGTACAGGTGGGCGTTGTCCGGGGTGTGGAAGGACTCGACCCGCCCGTCCAGTGCTCGTTCATACGCCTGGCGAAGCTGGGGCAGGAAGTGCAGCGGGCCGCCGAGGAAGACCACGTTGCCCCGGATCGGATGGCCGCAGGCCAGGCCGGAGATTGTCTGGATCGCCACGGCCTGGAAGACCGACGCCGCCAGGTCGGTGTGGGCGGCACCCTGGTTCAACAGGGGCTGCAGATCGGACTTGGCGAACACGCCGCACCGCGACGCGATCGGGTACAGGTGCTGGTAGCGCGAAGCCAGCTCATCCAGGCCGGCCGCGTCGGTGTGCAGCAGGCTGGCCATCTGATCAATGAAAGCGCCCGTGCCTCCGGCGCAGGTCCCGTTCATCCGCTGCTCCACCACGGGATGCAGGAACGTGATCTTCGCGTCCTCACCACCGAGTTCGATGACGACGTCCGCCTGCGGCACGAACCGCTCGATCGCAGCGGTGCTCGCGATGACCTCCTGGATGAACTCCACCTGCATCAGATCGGCCACGCCCAAACCGGCAGAACCAGTCACCGCACACCGGAATCGGCGCCCCGGGTACCGTTCGGCGATCTCTCCGACAAGCTCCCGCAGAGCCCCGCGCGCGTCGGCGTTGTGCCGCCGGTAGGCGCTGAACAGCATGCTGCCACCATCGAGCACGACGGCCTTGACGGTGGTCGAGCCGATGTCCAGTCCCAGCGAAGTCATGGGTTCATGCCGCCCTCCAGAACGATCGTTCTGTCCCTCGGTACTGTACAGGCGAGCGGCGGTCTGGGGCTAACCTGACGATGTGGACGAGACCAGACCCTCGACCGCCCGGGCGGCGATCCTCGAGGCAGCGACCGACCTGATCCGGGTCCATGGTGTGGCCGGCACGTCCATTTCGGACGTCATCACACGGTCCGGGACATCCGCCGGAGCCATCTACCACCACTTCGGGAGCAAGGAGCAGCTCGTCCTGGAAGTCGGCCGGAACGCCATGGCCCGCCCCATGATGATGGTCATGCAGACCTCCAGCGGCCTGTCGCCGACTCACCTGCTCGACGCGGCCCTAACGCAGGTCGGTCGGGATGTACACACCCCGGAACTCCTGCTCCAGATCTGGGCGGGCGCCAAGTCCGACCTCTCGCTGTCGAGGATCCTGAGAAACGAGGCCTCCGGGGTCAGAGCCGGCATCCGCGCCTACCTGGCAGCGTGGTGCGCGGAGAACGCCCCCAGCACCGACCCCGACAGCATCGTGGACATCATCACCGGACTAGTGATGGGTTACGCGGTCCAGCGCGCACTCGCCCTCAACTCAGACCCCGAAGCCTACCGAGCCCTCGCCTCGGGGCTCCTGGACGCAGCCATCAAGGCCGCCGACAAAGTCCCCACTCCAGCGGGGACCGCTGGATCATCCGCCAGCGATGAGCGTCAATCGCCAGTTCAGGTTGCCCGGCAATAACCCGATGGCCGTCCGCTTCACGGTAGTTTCCCGTTATGAAGAGCTCCGAGCCCTCCTCAAGGTCTGTGGCCAAGCATGCCCAGATCACCGCCGCCGCGCGGAAGCTCTTCTTGGCGAATGGGTTTGCCGGTTCGTCAATGGAGGCGATCGCTGACGAGGCAGGGGTAAGCAAGCAAACCCTGTACCACCATTTCGCGACAAAGGTCGATCTGCTTGGTGCTGTTGTCTCCTCTGAGTTGACGGACCTGTCGCAACGTGCCCGTCTGCCGGCTTCAGTCGAGGATCCAACGAGGCTACGTTCGGTCCTGCTGGAGTTCTCGAACTCGCTCGTGAAGACAGTGTTGAGCCCCGACAGCCTGGCGCTCATCCACCTGCTGGTAGGCGAGGCGTATCAGATCCCGAGCCTCCGCGACTCGCTGGTCGAAGGGCTGCCCGCGGGGTTGTTCGATCAGCTGACCGTGCTGCTTCGAGACGCGCATGATCGTGGATTCGTATCTGCGCCACGCCCAGAATTGGCTGCCAGAATGCTCCTGGGCCCTGTGATGAGCTTCATGATCACTGGCGGATTCTTGCGGGCTGGGCCGATCATTCAGCCCTCACAGGCTGACCAAGAGTACATCATCGATTACTTCCTCACCGCGATGCGGTTCGGGTCAGGTCAGTCTCCTCGGAAGGAACATGAATGAGCGGCCCGCTTACTCCCCGGTTGGATCCCAGCACGACCGACGCTGGGGTAGTCGTGAACGAGTTGGGGGTTGATCCCGGGCACGGTCTGACCAGTGCGGAAGCTGCGCGAAGGCTTGCATCCGATGGGCCGAATGAGCTGCGGCAGAAGCCGCCGGAGCCGTTGTGGCGCAGGATCGTGCGACAGTTTCAGGACCCGCTGGTGTACCTGCTGTTCGTCGCGATGGCCATCTCCTTGCTGGCCTGGTTCGCGGAGGGTGCTGAAGGGCTGCCCGTTGACGTTGTCGTCGTCGCCCTCATCGTTGTTGCCAACGCGTTGATTGGCTTTCTTCAGGAGAGCAAGGCTGAGAGCGCGGTGGCCGCTCTGGCGAGCATGACCGCCGTCATGTCGACCGTGCTCCGTGACGGCCGGCTGATGTCTCTGCCCGCAGGCGAGCTGGTGCGCGGCGATGTCCTCGTTCTGAGTGAGGGCGATTCGGTCGGCGCGGATGGGCGACTGGTCTCGGCTACCGGTCTGCGGATTCAGGAGTCGTCGCTGACCGGCGAGTCCGAGGCTGTCGCGAAGAACACCGACACCCTGCCCGGTAAGGCGCCGATCGGTGACCGGCTCAACATGGTGTACAAGGGCACGGCGGTGGTGCAGGGCGTCGGGCGGGCGGTGGTGACCTCGACCGGGATGGACACCGAGATGGGCGCCATTGCAGACATGCTTGAGCGCACCGAGTCCGAGCCGTCCCCGCTCCAGAAGGAAATTGCCCAGGTCAGCAAGACCCTTGGTCTGGCGGTGATCGGGATCGCCATCGTTGTCATGGTCGCCCTAGCCCTGCTCAACGGCATCCAGAGCGCGTCCGACCTTGTCACGATCCTGCTGCTGGGTGTTTCACTCGCCGTCGCGGCCGTGCCCGAAGGGTTGCCGACCATCTTGTCGCTGGTGCTGGCGATCGGGGTGCAGGCGCTGGCGAAGCGCAACGCCGTGATGAAGGACCTGCATTCGGTGGAAACCCTCGGCTCGGCGTCGGTGATCTGTTCGGACAAGACCGGCACCCTCACCCGCAACGAGATGACGCTGCGCACGGTCGTGACAGCGTCAGGGACGACCGAACTGAGCGGCACGGGCTACCGGCCCGAGGGTGAGGTTGTCGGCTCGCCCTCGGGCGCCGCAGTGCACGAGGCGCGCATGACGCTGGTCGGTGGGTCTATGGCCAACAACGCCCAGCTTCGGAAGGCCGCCGACTGGGAGATCCAGGGCGACCCGACCGAGGCAGCCTTCCTGGTGGCGCTGCGGAAGCTGGCGGGCGCCCCGGAGCGGGTCGAGGCCTACGAGCGCCGCGCGGAGGTGCCGTTCACGTCCGAGCGCAAGCTGATGTCAGTGCTCGGCGAGGAGTCCGAGAGCGGCGTCCACCGGCTGTTCACCAAGGGCGCGCCCGACGTGCTGTTGACGCACTGCACCGGGGTGCAGGTCGGCCCCGAGGTCGCCCCACTCGACGACACCCGACGCAGCACCGTCCTGGCCGCGGTGCAGCGGCTCTCCGCTGAGGGGTACCGCACCTTGGGGGTGGCCTACAAGACGATGGACGCCGACCGCACGGCCGCTGGCGACCTGGACGGCTCCGACGAGATCGACCTCGTGTTCGTCGGTGTCGTGGGCATTATCGACCCGCCGCGCGAGGAGGCCGCCGCGGCGGTGAAGGAGGCCCACCGGGCCGGGATCCGGACGGTCATGATCACCGGCGACCATCCCGTGACCGCCACACGGATCGCATCCGACCTGGGCCTGGTGGCGGCCGGCGCCAAGGCGTTGACCGGCGCCGAACTGGACCAGCTGTCCGATGAAGAGTTCCAGCAGGCGACGCGGGAGACATCGATCTATGCCCGCGTCGCACCCGAGCACAAGCTGCGGATCGTGGACGCCCTGCAGGCCGACCGGCACGTCGTGGCGATGACCGGCGACGGCGTCAACGACGCACCCGCGCTCAAGACGGCCGACATCGGCGTGGCGATGGGAATCACCGGCACGGAGGTCACCAAAGAGGCCGCAACCATGATCCTGGCCGACGACAACTACGCCACGATCGTCGCCGCAGTCCGGCAGGGCCGGGCCATCTTCGACAACATCCGCAAGTTCCTGCGCTACCTGCTGTCCTCCAACATGGGCGAGGTCACGACGGTCTTCTTCGGCGTCGTCCTCGCCAGCGTCATCGGGCTCACCGACGCGAGCGTCACGGGCGCCGTCGTGGTGCCCCTGCTGGCCACCCAGATCCTGTGGATCAACCTCGTCACCGACTCCGGCCCCGCCCTGGCGATGGGCGTCGACCCCGAAGACGGCGACGTCATGGCACGCAAGCCGCGCAGCCCAGACGACCGGATCATCGATCGGCATATGTGGCAGCGGGTGGGGTTCATCGGTGTCGTCATGGGTGCCGTCACGCTGCTCACCATCGACCTGTTCCTGCCCGGAGGGCTCATCCCCGGCTCGGATTCACTCGAAGTCGCCCGGACCGCCGGCTTCACCACCCTGGTGTTCGCCCAGCTGTTCAACGCGTTCAACGCGCGCTCCGACCTGCACTCCGCGTTCGACCACATGTTCAACAACAAGTGGCTTTGGGCCTCGATCCTGTTCGCGATCCTGGCGCAGATCGCAGTCGTCGAAATGCCCCTACTGCAAACCGCGTTCGGCACCGCCCCTCTCGACCTAGCGCATTGGGCCATCGCCATCGCGATGGCGTCCGGTGTCCTGTGGGCGGAGGAACTGGTCAAACTGGTCCGCAGGTTGCGCAGGCCTCGAGTGGCAACATGACGGCCGCCGGTACGGGTGGGCCGGCTCTGGTCTCGGTCGGTTCACGATCTACCCCCATTGCGGGGGTTCGGATGACTGCAGCCGACCTCGTCCCGGGCATCGATTTACTGAGCAGGGCGAGGGTGACCGAGTTGTGGTCGGGACGGCGGAGCAGGTCGGGTTCGACCGGCGAGGACTACATGGTGTGCTCGTCACTGGACCTGACCTATTCACCGACGTTGCCCGGCAGCGTCACCCTGCCCAGCACGAAGCAGCCCGCCCGGCAATTGTCCAACCCGTTGGAAGAGCGTACGCGCACTCCCAGGATGGCCAGCGAAGTTCGCTGGTGACTTACTACCGGCACCGCTGACCAATCGGGAAAGCCCCACCTATTTCGAGCACGCCGCGCTGATCACCGAGGAGCAGTGCCGGTTTGCGTCTGATCGAGCCCCATACCGGGATCACGGCTTCGTACGCGCCATTCGGCGGTAGTCGAGTGCCCGTTGCGCTGTTGACGACGCTCGAATCTGAGGCCGAAACGACGGCCGAAGGGGCCTCATTTTCGAGCGTTGCCGACATGCGCGCAGGGTTGCGGCACTAGATTGGGGCCGCAGGGGGAGAGTCACACCCATGGGACAGCGTGTTGGGTGAAAGCCTCGGTGGTTCGAATCCCCGATCCTCCGCCGGTGAGGGGCCTGTGACCCGCCGCGATGTCGGTGTCGGTCCCATCGTCAGGGACGAAGGCGGGGGGTGGTTAAGTAAGGCCCGCGGCTCGTCGAGCTCGGACGCGCGAAGTGCTGGTTGTGTCGTCTCTGGCTCACCATTACTGCCGGGTTTCCTAGGCTTGGGTCATGGCCGACAGCTGCGTTTCGCGTGTCCCGGTCTTCGCCAGCCTCTCGGCGCAAGATCAACAACGTGTGGAGGGGCTGGCGCGTCCGACCCATCTGAAGGCGGGTGAGACGGCCTACGGTGCCGACGACGACGTGTCGCAGCTCATGGTGCTGCACACGGGTCGCCTCAAGATCTTTCGGCTTTCAGCCGACGGGTCCGAGCAGCTGATCCGGGTGCTGGGTCCAGGCGATTTCACCGGGGAAACCTCGGTGTTCACGGGCCAGCGGCCCGACGATTACGCCACCGCGCTGGAGGAATGCCAGCTCTGCACGTTCCGACATGACGATCTGGAGGGCTTGATCAGGACGCACCCCGAGATCGGCCTAAAGCTGCTGGCCAGGGTGAGCACGCGGCTCTCCGACACCGAGCACCGGCTCAACTCACTGACCTCGCGCGATGTCGAGAGCCGCCTGGCCGACTACCTGCTCGGTCTTCCCAGCACATGGCGGGGCGGCGTTGGCATGGTGAGTCTGCCACTGGCCAAGAAGGACGTGGCCTCCTTGCTCGACACCACCCCTGAGAGCCTCAGCCGGGCTCTGAGGAGCCTTGCCGGGCAGGGTCTGATCGTGATCGGCGCGGGACGGTCAGTATCGATCACGCAGTCCGACCGGCTGCAGCAGCTCGTCGACGAAGCTTGAATCAGGGCGGAGGGGCCCCAGCAGCCGGCGCGTGACCACCGCTGCGACATTCTCACGCGGGACGAACGGCTTGTCCCAGACCCGGGAGTCGTCCGAGACGGCCGGGTTGTCACCGGCTATGAAGTAGCTGGCCGAAGGCACCCGCCAGGTCTGGGTGTAGGCGCCCGGCACCCGAGGGCGCCCATCAACAGACTCGCCGTTGACGAACAGGCGTCCGGCCTCCAGCTCAACAAAGTCGCCCGGCAGGCCCACCACGCGCTTGATCATCGGCAGCTCACCGCGGCGGAACACGACCACATCGCCCCGCCGCACCGCTGCGCGGCCGACCGGCCGCGTGAGCAGCAGGTCGGACGAGCGGTAGGTGGGGGCCATGGATTCGCCGGCCACCCGGACAAGGCGATACATAGCGGGTTCTCCTAGTGCTCGTGGGAGTGGCCCGCGTGCGCGTGCTCGTGCGCGTGATCCTCACCCTCGGCGTACTTGAAGAAGCTGACGTAGGCGGCGATGTAACGTCTGGCAGCTGCGACGTCGTCCACGTCGAAGTCCCTGATGGCTAGCGCGGCCTGGAAGCGCTTGTCGAGCTCGGCGCGGCGCTCCTGCGGCACCATCGGCAGCAGGTTTGAGTCCGAGCCCACGGCGATAGCCTCGTCGGCAGCCTTGACGACCGGGTCGATCTCGGTGCCGACCGGCTGGATACCGGTGAAGCCGACACCCTCGCCCATCCGGTGGATGCGGACCATCGTTTCGAGGAAGAGCCGATCGGCCAGCTCGGCGGCTTCCGCCCCGAGAGTCCGGACCCTCATGGCCCTCTCGAACACGTCACGCAGCTCGGCCTCACCCTCGGCGGGGATCCACTTCAGCGCGTAGTTGATGTTGCCCGTCTCCAATGCCTTCCGACCGTCCTTGACGGCCGGACCCTCGGCCGTGTCGCAGTGGGCCTGCACGATGACAGGCCTTAGTGCGGCCAGCAGGGTGACGATGCGGTTGATGAACATGGTGTTCTCCTTCGCTTGGGTTGTCCCCAAACTACGAGGATCGCGGCCCCACCGCCTTGACGCGGATCAAGTCCCACACCCTTGTCTCCACGACCAATAACGGTGCCATGAACACTGTCGCCAAGCACCTGCGGCCTGGAGCCGCCAGTTGACTGTCGCCAAATGCTGGGTCGTCGGCGACCTCGGCGCTCGGAGTCGCTCGATAGCATGCGCCCCGGCCCTCTGCCCGAAACGCGACTCGTGCAGCCGACTCCGGACATCCGTGCAGGCGACTTCGAGAACTGACAGTGGCCGCGGCCGAGCGGGCCGTTCAACGCACCGAAACTCATAACCGAAACCGAGACGCACCGAAACGTGACCTAGTAGCGTGTGGCTGCTGGGTTCTGCGGTTTCTGGTTGGGAGGTTGGCGTGCGTTCAGTCGATGGCATCGGAGCCATCGCCCATCGGGGCGCTTGACAGTGAACGCGCAACTTCGTGAATGGCGTCCACGAAGGGAAGGTCTTCTTGCTTCGTGTTCTCGTCGAGTTGCCCAAATGGGCGTAGAGATGAGTGGGTGGGGTCCTGGGGCAGCATCCAAACTGACCAGGCGTTGTGAACGTCTGCGGGGGTTGTTGCCTCACCCTTGACGAGCACAAGCAACGCGTAGAGGCGGTACAGGTCATCGGCGCGTTCGGCGGGTCGAGCCTCCGGCGCAATCTCGGCGCGCACAAGACGCGCAATCTCGTCGATGTAGTTCAAAGCCACGCCGCGACTCCCACCATGAGGTTAGCGACAGCAAAGATGGCTGGCACAATGCGCTCGATTGACCCAAGCTCGGCGTAGCGCGGGCGCCAACGCTTCACTTTGTCGGTCTTGAGGGTCTCCCATTCGGCACTGAACGGGCGAACCTCGAAGTAGTTCTTCTCGAGGTCGGTGATGACTTTGAACTTGGCGGCGTTCAGATCCCGGTAGCTGCGGAGTTGCAGCCACCAGGTGATGCTGACGGTTACTCCGGCCACCGCCAACACGGTGATGCGGAGCGGGTCTGTGGCGGCGCCGGAGAACCCGAAGAATGCTGGCACGCCGAGGATGAGGGTCTCCAGGCTCAGATAGAACTGGTTCGCCTGCCCGCGCCGTGCTGAGATTCTGTCCGCTTGCTCCACGCACATCGCGTACATGCGGATCGCTTCCTGGTTCTCGCCCGGAGTAATCGTCATCTCACAAGGAGTCGATGAACCCGGAGATGTTTGCGTCGCTCCAAGCGACTGTGGAGATGCCAAGGATCGTGCTCAGGTCCGTGGCGTAGGCGCGAATCCCAAGGATCGGCTTGCCCTCCTCCTTAGCGCACTGAATCTCCCACTTCTGCCCACTCGAAGCTGCCGAGTTCTTACTTACGAGGACGATGACGCCGTCCGAGCGCCGTATTCTGGTGCGCACCCGCGTCTTCCATTCGGAGTCGTAGGCCTGCTTCACGGACATGTCGATAAACTCGAACGGCTTCCGCGGGTGCAGCGACTGTCCTTTTAGGAGGTCCCGCTGATGGACGTCCTCGATTGCAAACGCGATGAACACGACCTTTTTGTCAGCCATTGCAGCGCCTCTCTGGGCTGTGCGCCTGGTGCGACGCAGCCGAAGTATATCCAGCACGAGCGACACGAGGCTTGCCGTGGGTGGAACTCCGCGAACCCGACTAGCCAACAACGGAAACGCGTCGGCGCGCGTTGCCGAGTCCCGTGGGCCGGGGCAGCGGCCGCTACCACTGACCAGCACGACCGCGCCCGTGCAAACCGTGCTGCTTCTTCTCCGTGGGACGTCTCATGATGCGGCGAAGCTGGTTCACAGTTCAGGGAGCCGAGCCCGGCGCCGCCTGCCTGCAGGAGGCAAGCCGGGCTCGTCTACGTCAGGCCCCAAACGGTAGATCTGGTCGCCATCCATCAGGGTGGGCCTCTTCAGCGGACCGATGGGCAGGCACGGAGGGTGGCGCTGATGTTGTGCGTATGTTTTGCAACCTTGTTCGAAGCACTCGCGCTGCTTCCATTACCCCAAGCCATACAGAGATTCGGCCCGGTGCTGGGAAGGGGGAGTCGACCCTCCGACAAGGGGAGTTGATCAACTGGCCAGGCGAGCAGCCGCGCATCTGCACGGAGGAGTCCACCTACTGCGTTCGGCGCGGGGTCGACGGGCGAGTTCAATTTACACGCCCTTGGTGCACGACTGGTGCACGAGGGGAGCGGAGTTCCTTGTTTGCATCCCACGAAACACCTAGTCAAACCTGAATTTGACACTGGCTCCCCCGCCTGGACTCGAACCAGGAACCTACGGATTAACAGTCCGACGCTCTGCCAATTGAGCTACAGGGGATCGCGCTCGGCGCGAGTCGGTACGTTACCAGAACTTCAGCCAAGGTCGTATTC
>JADLEH010000269.1 GCA_020846255.1 Propionibacteriaceae bacterium | reverse complement strand
TGACGATCGATGACGGGAACAACGCCACCATCGACATGACCCTCACCTCGCCGACCTGCCCGCTCACCGACCGGCTGGAGTACGACACCCAGATGGCGCTGGAGGGCCTGGTCAGCTCGGTGACCATCAACTGGGTGTGGCTGCCGCCGTGGAGTCTCGAGATGATCACCGAGGACGGCCGCGAGCAGTTGCGTTCCATCGGCTACAACCTCTAGCCGACTCCCGCCCTGCCCCGCCACGACCTGCCACAAGCTGTGAGTTTGGCGCCGACATCGGCGCCAAACTCACAGCTTGTGCCGTTGGGGTGGGCGGGCTTCCCTCGCGGGCGGAAAAGTGATATCACTTAGATATCAGATTTCTAGTGAGGGAGTGATCCTCGATGTCCATTTCCGAAGCCCCGCGCGACGATCAGGAGACCGTGGGCGGTGAGCCTGCCGGGGTCCCGGTTGGCCACGCCGGTGCCCGGGTCGACATCGCCGAACGCCGGGCCTGGTCGGTTTCCGGTGCCGTTGCGGTGCTGGGTTTCCTCGCGCTGCTCGGCGCAGCCCTCTGGCTGTTCATCCTGGCCGGTGGGGCCGACGAGACCGGCGGTGACGGCACCCTGTTCGGGGTGGCCGGCGGCATCCTCGCCATCGCGGCCGGCGTGGTGGTGAGCGCCATCACCATCGTCGGGCCGGGCGACACCCGGGTGCTGCAGTTCTTTGGTCGCTACGTCGGCACGGTCCGGATCGCCGGGCTGCAGATGACCGTCCCGTTCGTCGTCGGACGGAAGGTCTCGGTCAAGGTCCGCAACTTCGAGACCCACGAGCTGAAGGTCAACGATGCCGACGGCAACCCGGTGAACATCGCGGCGATCATCGTCTGGCAGGTCGCCGACACAGCCAAGGCCGTGTTCGCGGTCGAGCGGTACACCGACTTCGTCGAGGTCCAGTCCGAGGCTGCCCTTCGGCACGTCGCCTCGTCCCACCCGTACGACAACGCCGGCCCGGGGGAGGAGTCCCTGCGCGGTTCCACCGACCTGGTGGCGCAGGAGCTGGCCACGGAGGTGGCGGCCCGGATCGCGATCGCCGGCCTGGAAGTCGTGGAGGCAAGGATCTCCAGCCTCGCCTACGCCCCCGAGATCGCCCACGCGATGCTGCAGCGGCAGCAGGCTTCCGCTGTGATCGCAGCCAGGGAGAAGATCGTCGAGGGGGCGGTCAGCATGGTGCAGGGGGCCCTGCGCCAGCTCGAGGCCGACGACATCGTCACCATGGACGAGGAGCGCAAGGCCGCCATGGTCTCGAACCTGCTGGTGGTGTTGTGCAGCTCTTCGCAGGCCACCCCAGTGATCAACACCGGATCCCTCTACACCTGAGATGGCCGAGCAGCCCGGGTCCAGCCCGCAGCGACCGGAGCGCAAGCCCGTCCTGCTGCGGCTGGACCCGGTCGTGCACGAGGCCCTGGCGCGTTGGGCTGCGGACGACCTGCGCTCGCTGAACGCGCACATCGAAGTGCTGCTGCGCGACTCGCTGAAACGGGCGGGCCGCACCCCGAAGAACGCCGGTCCCCTCCCGAAGCGGGGCCGTCCGTCGGCCTCCTGAGCGGCGGGTTCAGCGGGGAGTGAGGTGGACGCCGGCCAGCATGCAGCGCACCGAGCCGCCGGCCAGTTCGATGGTCGGGATCGGCAGCGGCAGCAGCCTGGCCGAGCGGCCGATGGTTGCCCGCTGCTCGCCGGTGAGCGCTGCCGCCGCCCGCGCGGAGAGGGCCAGCAGCCGGCCGTCCCGTCCGGTGAGCTCCAGTGCGTTGCCGGCGAAGTCGGCCACCTGGCCGAAGCTGAGGTCCAGCACCGTCCGGCCGCTGTCGGCGAGCCGGTCGGCCACCTCCGCCCGGCGCTGGTCGTCGCTGATCGCGGCCAGGCAGACCAGCGCGTACTCGGTGGCGATGGCGAGGAGCACGTTGGTGTGGTAGATCGGCCGGCCATCGGCGCCGGCGGTCGGGAAGACCATCGGCTCGTAGCCGAAGGCGGTGCAGAACCGTTCCAGGATCACCGGATCCGCCCGGTGCGAGCTGGCGACGTAGGCCACCCGCTCGAGGTGGTCGAACACCATGGCCCCCGTGCCCTCGAGGAACAGGTCGTCGTACTCGAGGCCGGAGTAGTCGATCACCTCCTGCACCCGGTAGGTGCTCTTCAGCAGCTCGATCACGTCGCTCCGGCGCTCCCGGCGCCGGTTCGGCGCATACATCGGGTAGATCGCGATCCGCCCACCGTGGTGCGTGGAGAACCAGTTGTTCGGGAACACCGAATCCGGCGTCTCGAGCTGGCCGAAGTCGTCGAACACGTGCACCCGCACCCCGGCCTCGACCAGGGCGTCCACGCAGGCGTCGAACTCGCTCAGCGCAGCCTTGGCGACGGCCTCGCCGACCGACTGCCGGGGCGGGGCCTGGAAGGCATTGTCAGCAAGGGTCTGGGGGTTCACGGCGAACCGGTGCGGCCGCACCATCACCACGGCTGTCGGGGCCTGCACGTTCCGGAAGTTCACCCTGTCTCCTGATCCTCGCCGTCAGCTTAGGGTTTTGGACCCGGCCCGGTGGGGCAGGATGGGCGCGTGATTCGAAACCTCGGCTGCCACCTGGAACTGTCCCTGTCCGGACCCGCGGAGCTGGTCTTCTCGGTCAGCGCAGCGAACGGGGTGCCGCTGTCGTCGGAGTCGCTCCTGCTCAGCGTCGACGGGAAGCGGGTGACGCCGGCAGAAGTGCTGGACGACCACGGCACCAGGCTGCACGTGCTCAGCGCGGACGGGGGGACCGTCGTCCTCGACTACGCAGCCGCCGTCGATGGCCGGGCCGAGCCGGCAGAGGTCACACCGGTGGACCGGCTCCGCTACCTGCGCCAGAGCCGCTACTGCGAGGCCGACTCGCTGGGGCCGACCGCAGCTGCCGAGTTCGCCGGGCTCAGTGGCGCGGCCCTGCTGATCGCCGTGGCCGAGTGGGTGAACCAGAGGATCGCCTACGTCTCGGGGTCCAGCGCAGGGACCGACAGTGCCCTGGACACGCTCCTGGCCCGGCGCGGGGTCTGCCGCGACTTCGCGCACCTGGTGATCGCGCTGCTGCGGGCCCTCGGGGTCCCGTCCCGGCTGGCAGCGGTGTACGCGCCCGGGCTCAGCCCGATGGAGTTCCATGCCGTGGCTGAGGCGCTGGTGGAGGACGAGTGGTGGGCAGTGGACGCCACTAGGCTGGCGCCGCGGCAGAGCCTCGTGCGGGTCGCAACGGGACGCGACGCCGCCGACACCGCGTTCCTGTCCAGCTTCGGGGCAAATGTCGAGCTGACCGGGCTGGAGGTCTCAGCCGTCGTCTCCGACTTCGTGCTGGACGATCAGGCCAGCCTCATCCAGCTGCGCTGAACTCCGGATCGGCCAGGGTCTCGGCAAGGCCGTGCCGGGCGATCCCGGCCAGCTGGGGGAGGTCGTCGCTGGAGAGCTGGAAGACGGCCGCAAGGCCAAGTGCCCAGGCCCATGCCCGGGCCCAGACGGCTGCGTCGTACTTGCCGGAGAGGCTGCACCGCGCCCGGAAGCAGCTCCGGGACCCGGCGTCGAACATCAGCCAGGCCACGGCCAGGTCGCTGGCCGGGTCCCCGCTGCAGACGTCGCCGAAGTCGATCACGCCGCGCAGCCCCCCGTCCGCGCCGAGCAACAGGTTCATCGGGTGCACGTCGCCGTGCAGCCAGAGCGGGGCCCCCGGCCACTCGGGGACGGCGGCTGCCCGGTGCCAGTCGGCGAGGGCCTGCTCGCCGGCGACCCGGCGGATCCGTGGACCCCACTGTTCGGCCTTCGACGCCAGCGGTACCCCCCGGAACGGGTTGGCCGGAGCGTCCGCTGCCGGCACATGCAGCGCCACCAGGAAGTCCGCCAGCCCGGCGGCCGCAGCGCTGCGGCCGGAAACCGGCACGCCGGCGGCGCTGTGGCCGGGCAGCCGGGGTACAACCGTCCAGCGCCACGGGTAGCCGTGGGCCGGCCGGCCGGCGAACACCGGCACCGGTACCGGTGTGGGCAGCAGGGGAGCGATCCGGGGGAGCGCAGCGATCTCGTGCTCGATCAGCACTGCCGCCGCGCGTCGCCGGGGCAGCCGCACGAGCAGGTCGGGACCGAGCGCGAACAGGTCGTTGTCCCAGCCGTGGCCGAACGCGACGACATGGGGGTCGGCGAGGTGCGGACACTGCTCGGCGACCAGCCGGGTGACGAGCCGGACGTCGATGCGGACCTCGGCTGCGGGAATGTCGGCCACCGCGACAGGGTAGCCTTGCACGGCGATGTTGGTGGCAAGGGAAGTCGAGGTCCGGGCGGGAGCCCGGCTGCTGCTGTCCCCGGCGTCCTTCCAGGTCGCCGCCGGTGACAAGATCGGCCTGGTCGGACGCAACGGCGCGGGGAAGACCACGCTCACCCGGATCCTCGCCGGCGAGTCCCTGCCGGCCGCAGGCACCGTCACCCGTTCCGGTCAGATCGGCTACCTGCCGCAGGACCCGCGCACCGGAGACGTAACGCAGCTCTCCAAGGACCGGATCCTCTCGGCCCGCGGGCTCGACCAGATCCTGCGCCGGATCAATGCCCACACCGCTTCGATGGCGGAGTCCGAGGGCGCCGAGCAGGAGAAGGCGATGGACTCCTACTCCAGGGCAGAGGCTGAACTCGCTGCCGCCGGTGGGTATGCAGCCGAGTCCGAGGCCGCACGGATCGCCGCCAACCTCGGCCTTCCCGACCGGGTCCTCCACCAGCCGATCGGCACCCTTTCCGGGGGCCAGCGGCGGCGGGTCGAGCTCGCGCGGATCCTGTTCTCCGGTGCCGACAACCTGCTCCTCGACGAGCCGACCAACCACCTGGACGCCGACTCGATCGTCTGGCTGCGCAGCTTCCTCGCCGCCTACCCGGGCGGCCTGATGGTGATCTCCCACGATGTCGGGCTGCTGGAGGCGACCGTCAACAAGGTGTTCCACCTGGACGCGAACCGGGCCGAGCTCGACATCTACTCGATGGACTGGAAGCGCTACCTGCTGCAGCGCGAGACGGACGAGAAGCGGCGCAAGCGCGAACGCGCCAACGCCGAGCGTAAGGCGGAGACGCTGATGGCGCAGGCAGACAAGATGCGCGCCAAGGCGACCAAGGCCGTTGCGGCGCAGAACATGGCCAAGCGGGCCGAGCGGCTGCTCTCCGGGCTCGAGGAGCACCGGGCCGTCGATCGCGTCGCGAAGATCCGCCTGCCGAAGCCCGCCCCTAGCGGCAAGACGCCCCTGACCGCGACCGAGCTGAGCAAGTCCTACGGTTCGCTGGAGGTGTTCACCGACGTGGACCTCGCCATCGACCGCGGCTCCAAGGTCGTCGTCCTCGGCCTGAACGGTGCCGGCAAGACCACCCTGCTGCGGATCCTGGCCGGCATCGAGGACTCCGACACCGGCAAGGTGCTACCCGGCCACGGCCTGCGGCTCGGCTACTACGCCCAGGAGCACGAGACGCTGGACGTCACCCGCACCGTGCTCGAGAACATGGTCACGGCCTCTCCGGAGCTGAACGAGACCGAGGTCCGCAAGATTCTCGGCTCCTTCCTGTTCACCGGCGACGACGTGGAGAAACCGGCCCGGGTGCTGTCCGGCGGGGAGAAGACCCGGCTGGCGCTGGCGATGCTGGTGGTCTCGGCCGCCAATGTGCTGCTGCTGGACGAACCGACCAACAACCTCGACCCCGCCTCGCGCGGCGAGGTGCTGAACGCCCTGCGCGACTACGCCGGGGCTGTGGTCCTGGTCACCCACGACGAGGGCGCAGTGCACGCCCTCGAACCCGACCGGGTGCTGCTGCTGCCTGACGGCGACGAGGACCTGTGGAACCCCGACTACGCGGACCTGATCGCCCTCGCCTGATCCCCAGGGCTTCGGCTAGAGCAGTTCGCAGGCCTCGGTGAGGACGCTGCGCAGCATGCCGGCGATCTCGGCGAACTCCGGCTTGCCGATGGTGAGCGGTGGCGCCAGCTGGATCACCGGGTCGCCCCGGTCGTCGGCGCGGCAGTACAGCCCGGCCTCGAACAGGGCCTTGGAGAGGAAGCCGCGCAGCAGCCGCTCCGACTCGGCCTCGTCGAAGCTCTCCCTGGTCTCGGTGTCCTTGACCAGCTCGATGCCGTAGAAGTAGCCGGCGCCCCGGACGTCGCCGACGATCGGCAGGTCGCGCAGGCCGTCCAGCTCGGCCCGGAATGCCGGGGCGAGGGTGGCCACGCGCTCGTTGAGGCCCTCCG
Source organism: Propionibacteriaceae bacterium (assembly GCA_020846255.1). Lineage (GTDB taxonomy): Bacteria > Actinomycetota > Actinomycetes > Propionibacteriales > Propionibacteriaceae > Propionicimonas. The sequence continues at coordinate 29,281 of JADLEH010000269.1, read as the reverse complement.
CCTCGATCAGGTCGAGGTTCGCCATCGCCACCGCGGCCGACACCGGGTGGCCACCGAAGGTGAAGCCGTGCGCGAAGGAGGTGGTGCCGTGCCGGAACGGCTCGAACAACCGGTCCGAGGCGATCATGGCGCCGATCGGGGCATAGCCACTGCTCATCCCCTTGGCGCAGGTGATGATGTCGGGCACGTACCCGAAGTCGTCGCAGGCGAACATCGAGCCGATCCGGCCGAAGGCGCAGATGGTCTCGTCCGACACCAGCAGGACGTCGTAGGAGTCGCAGATCTCCCGGACCCGCTCGAAGTACCCCGGCGGCGGCGGGAAACAGCCACCGGAGTTCTGCACCGGCTCGAGGAACACGGCAGCGACGGTGTCAGCGCCCTCGAACTCGATCGCCTCCGCGATCCGGTTGGCCGCCCACTGGCCGAAGGCGTACTCGTCGGAGCGAAGGTGCTCCGGGGCGCGGTAGAAGCCGGTGTGCGGCACCTTCACCGCGCCCGGAACGAGCGGCTCGAAGGGCGCTTTCGCCCCCGGGATGCCGGTGATCGAGAGCGCGCCGTGCGGGGTGCCGTGGTAGGCCACCGAACGCGAGATCACCTTGTGTTTGCCCGGTCGCCCGGTGAGCTTGTAGTACTGCTTGGCCAGCTTCCACGCCGACTCGACGGCCTCGCCGCCGCCGGTGGTGAAGAAGACCCGGTTCAGGTCGCCGGGGGCGTAGGCGGCCAGCCGTTCGGCCAGCTCGATCGCTGCCGGGTGGGCGTAGCTCCACAGCGGGAAGTAGGCCAGCTGGGCGGCCTGGGCTGCCGCGGCCTCAGCCAGCTGGGTGCGCCCGTGCCCGACCTGCACGGTGAACAGTCCGGCGAGGCCGTCGAAGTACGACCTGCCGTTGATGTCCCAGATCCGGTGGCCCTCGCCGCGCACGATGATCGGCACTTCGTTCCCGAGGCCGCCGGTGTCGGTCGACTCGTACACCGAGTGTCGCGTGAAGTGCCCCCACAGGTGGTCGCGTGCCGCCTCGGCCAACGGGGTCCCGTTGCGGGTGGTGGTCGTCGTGGAGGTGTCGATGCTCATCTCGTGCCCCAGTCGTAGTGCTGCTTGTTGAGTTTCAGGTAGACGAAGGTCTCGGTGTGCGTCACGCCAGGGATCGTCCGGATCTGGGTCATCAGCACTTCGAGGAGCTCCGCGTCGCCCTCGCAGACCACCTCGACCAGGAGGTCGAAGCTGCCGGCCGTGGTGACCACGTAGTCGATCTGCGGGATCTCGCACAGTGCTGCTGCCACCGGGCCGACGTCGCCCTGGGTCTTGATGCCGATCATCGCCTGCCTGGTGAAGCCGACGACCAGCGGGTCGGTGACGGCGACGATCTGCATCACGCCGGTGTCGATCAGCTTCTGGACGCGCTGCCGAACCGCACCCTCGGAGAGGCCCACCTCGGCCGCGATGCTGACGAAGGGTCGCCGGCCGTCGCGCTGGAGCAGTTCGATGATCCGCTTGCCGACGGCGTCGGTGAGAGCCGGACGCTGGTTGGCCGCAGGCGTCCGATCGGCAGGGGAGGCCCCGCGCTGTTGTGCCATGGATTGATCCTCCCTTACGATTGCCGCAGTTGGCAAACCAGTGCGCTGCGGTATTCGTGGTAACAGGCATGAAACAAATACGGATTATCTTGATCGGTAGCAGCGGATATCTTCGCTCCACGAGTTGGGTGAGGATGAGACTGGAGGGGACGGATGGCCGAGGTGAGGATCCTGCGGAACTTCGTGGGCGGCGACTATGCCGAGCCGGCCACCGCTGCGGTGTCCGACGTTGTGGACCCGGCAACGGCAGGCGTGATCGCGCAGGCACCGGTCTCCGGTGCCGAGGACGTGGACCGCGCGTACGCCGCTGCGGCGCAGGCGTTCAGCACCACCTGGGGCCGGACGACGCCGGGCGAACGCCAGCTGGCGCTGCTGCGGATCGCCGACGCGATCGAGGCAAGGGCGGAGGAGTTCATCGCGCTCGAGGCCGAACAGACCGGGAAGCCACTGGCTCTGACCGCCTCGGACGAGCTCCCGCCGATGCTCGACCAGCTGCGCTTCTTCGCCGGCGCCGCGCGCATCCTCGAGGGTCGGGCTTCCGCTGAGTACCTGGCCGGGCACACGTCCTGGATCCGCAGGGAACCGATCGGCGTGGTCGGCCAGGTGACGCCGTGGAACTACCCGCTGATGATGGCGGCCTGGAAGATCGCCCCTGCCCTGGCGGCCGGGAACACCGTCGTCCTGAAGCCGGCGGAGACGACGCCGCTGACCACGCTCCTGCTCGCGGAGGTCGCTGCCGAGTTCCTGCCCCCTGGCACCTTCAACGTTGTCACCGGTGACCGGGAGACCGGCCGGCTCCTGGTCGAGCACCGGACCCCGGCGCTGGTAGCGATCACCGGTTCGGTCCGGGCCGGCGCGGAGGTGGCCGCGAGCGCAGCAGCCTCGCTCAAGCGGGTCCACCTCGAGCTGGGCGGCAAGGCCCCCTGCATCGTGTTCGACGACGCCGACATCGAGGCGGCTGTCGAAGGCCTCGGGGTCGCCGGCTTCTTCAATGCCGGCCAGGACTGCACGGCTGCCACCCGGCTCCTGGTGCACGAACGGATCCACGACGACTTCACCGCTGCCCTGGCCGAATTCGCAGCCAGGACGGTGGTCGGCCCGCCGGATTCCGCAGAGGCCCTGTTCGGCCCGGTGAACAACGCCACCCAGCTGGGCCGGATCTCCGGCTTCATCGACCGGTTGCCCGACCACGCCAGCGTCGCAGCCGGCGGACGGCGGCTCGCCGCGCTGGGCGATGGCTACTTCTACGCCCCGACGGTCGTCTCCGGGCTGAGGCAGGACGACGAGGCGATCCAGTCGGAGATCTTCGGGCCGGTGATCACCGTCCAGTCCTTCAGCGACGAGCAGCAGGCCATCCGCTGGGCCAACGACGTGGACTTCGGGCTGGCCTCCAGCGTCTGGACCAGGGACTTCGGTCGCGCGATGCGGGTGAGCAAGGAGCTCGACTTCGGCTGCGTCTGGATCAACACCCACATCCCGCTCGTCGCCGAGATGCCGCACGGCGGCTTCAAGCGCAGCGGCTACGGCAAGGACCTCTCCATGTACGGCTTCGAGGACTACACCCGAGTCAAGCACGTCATGGCCAACATCAACTCCTGAACCCGACCAACCTGAGGAGGCGGCATGTCCGACCGGCAGCTACCCGAGCTGAGCCCGCTCACCACGTCCTTCGCCCGAGCGGCGATCACTCGTCGGACGGCGCTCACCGGCCTGGCCGGTCTTGCCGCGACCGGGCTGCTGGCAGCCTGCGGCTCACCGGGCCGGAACCAGTCGGCGGCCCCGGCAGCCAGCCAGGCGCCCAGTACGGCAGCCGACCTTTCGGATTCGGAGAAGCTGGTCAACTGGTCGAACTGGCCGCAGTACATCGACCTCGACGAGGAGGGCGGCGGGCGGCCCAGCGTCGAGGCGTTCACGAAGCAGACCGGGATCAAGGTCAACTACAACGAGGACTACAACGACAACGACGAGTTCTTCGCCAAGGTTCGGCCGCTGCTCGAAGCCGGCCAGGACACCGGACGCGACGTCTGGGTGAGCACCGACTGGATGGTCGCCCGGCTGGCCCGGCTCGGGTACCTCCTGCCCCTGGACATGGTGAACATCCCCAACCTCGGCAACCTGGAGCCGTCGTTGAAGGATGTGCCGTTCGATCCGGGCCGGAAGTACTCGCTGCCGTGGCAGAGCGGCTTCGTCGGGATCGCCTACAACCCCAAGGCCACCGGTGGCCGCAAGGTGACCACCATGGACCAGTTGCTGCACGACCCGGCGTTGAAGGGCAAGGTCACCCTGCTCACCGAGCTGCGCGACACGGTCGGGCTGGTCCTGATCGAGCAGGGCAAGAACCTCGCCACGGTGACCGCGGAGGACTTCACGGCAGCCATCGCCGTGATCCAGGCAGCCAAGGAGGCCGGCCAGATCAAGGGATTCACCGGCAACGAGTACACCAAGCCCCTGGCCTCCGGCGACACGGCCGCCTGCGCCGCCTGGACCGGCGACGTCGTCCAGCTGCGGGCCGACAACCCCGAGCTCGGCTACACCCTGCCCGAGCCCGGGTTCTCGATGTTCTCGGACAACCTCGTGATCCCGGCGATGGCGCAGCACAAGAAGAACGCGGAGACGCTGATCAACTACTACTACGACCCGTCGGTGATGGCCCTGGTCGCCGCCTACGTCAACTACGTCAGCCCGGTCGTCGGCGTCAAGGAGGTCCTGGTCAAGCAGGACCCGGACATCGCCAACAACGAGCTGATCTTCCCCAGCGCCGAGACCCTCTCCCGGGCCCAGGTGTTCCGGTCGCTGACGGCGGAGGAGGAGACCTCCTTCAACCGCGAGTTCCAGGCCCTGGTGACGGGCTAGCTGGGATGGCGGCACCGCGCAGCCCGAGCGGCGAGCTCAAGCTCGACCAGCTCGTCCGGACCTTCGACGACTTCGTCGCTGTCGGCGGGATCAGCCTCGAAGTGCCGGCCGGTTCGTTCTTCGCGCTCCTCGGCCCGTCCGGCTGCGGCAAGACCACAACGCTGCGGATGGTCGCCGGGCTGGAGCAGCCGACGTCGGGACGGATCTTCCTCGGCCCACAGGACATCACAGCCACGCGCGCCTACCAGCGACGGGTGAACACGGTCTTCCAGAGCTACGCCCTGTTCCCGCACCTGAACGTGCTCGACAACGTCGGTTTCGGCCTGCGCCAGCTCAAGGTCGCCGACTGGAAGCAGCGCGCCATGGAGGCGCTGGAGCTGGTGAAGCTCAGCGACCGGGCGAAGCAGCGCCCGCGGCAGCTCTCCGGCGGCATGCAGCAACGGGTGGCACTGGCCCGCGCCATCGTCAACCGCCCGGAGGTGCTGCTCCTCGACGAGCCACTCGGCGCGCTCGACCTCAAGTTGCGGCGCGAGATGCAGATCGAGCTCAAGCGCATCCAGCAGGAGGTCGGGATCACGTTTATCCACGTGACCCACGACCAGGAGGAGGCCATGACCATGGCCGACACGGTCGCGGTGATGCGGGCCGGTCACCTGGAGCAGGTCGGCGCGCCAGCCGACCTCTACGACCACCCGGCGACGACCTTCGTGGCCAACTTCCTCGGCCAGTCGAACCTGCTCCCGCTGGAGGGGTTCACCGACCCGGGTGGTGAGTTCGTCACGGCGCACGCCCACGGCATCGGCCTGGTCGTGGACCGGGCCCAGCTCCCCGCCGGGCTGGTGGTCGGGCCGCAGCTCTCCGCCACCGACGCGGCCCTGCAGCTGGGCATCCGTCCGGAGAAGCTGCGGATCCTCGGGCCGGCCGACCCGCCCAGCGCCAACCGGCTCGGCGGCACTGTCACGGATGCTTCGTTCACCGGCGTCGCCACCACCTACCTCGTGGCCATGCCGTGGGGTCAGGAGCTCACCGTCACCCAGCCCAACGACGGCTCGGCCCGCGCCCAGCAGGGCGACGCGGTCACCCTCGGCTGGGACCCCCACCAGGCCTTCATCGTGCGGGAGGCGGACTGATGGCGTTCGCGCAGGCGGTGGTCGGGGGCAGCGCAAGACGCCCACGCGCCGCCCGCAACCGTGGACTGTCAGCGCCGCTGCTCCTGCTCGCGCCCGGCCTGGCCTGGCTGGTCCTGTTCTTCGTCGTGCCGACCATCTCGCTGGCGTCCCAGTCGCTGCAGTCCGGCGACATCGACAACGGCTTCGTCCTCACCTGGGAGTTCGGCAACTACGCCGACGCGCTGTCCCGCTACTGGCCGCAGTTCCTGCGCTCCTTCATCTACGCCGCCTCCGCCACCGTCGGCACCCTGGTGCTCGGGTACCCGCTGGCCTGGTTCATCGCGCACCGCTCGGGCCGGTTCAAGAACCTGTTGCTGGTCCTTGTGGTGGCACCGTTCTTCACCAACTTCCTGATCCGGACGCTGGCCTGGCAGATCATCCTCACCGACGAGGGCTGGGTGACCACCTTCTTCCGGGCCACCGGGCTCACCGACGTACTGCAGTTCGTCGGGCTGACCAGCAACGACTCCCTCCTGGGTTCGCAGTTCGCAGTGATCTGTGGCCTGATCTACAACTTCCTGCCGTTCATGGTGCTGCCGCTCTACACCTCGCTGGAGCGGCTCGACTTCCGGTTGGTGGAAGCCGCCGGCGACCTCTACGCGAACGGCTGGAACACCTTCTGGAAGGTGATCTGGCCGCTGTCGCTGCCCGGGGTGGTTTCCGGGACGCTGCTCACCTTCATCCCTGCCGCCGGTGACTACATCAACTCGAAGCTGCTCGGCAACACCCAGACGGTGATGATCGGGCAGGTCATCGACTCCCAGTTCCTGCGGGTGCTGGACTACCCGATCGCGGCAGCGCTCTCGTTCATCCTGATGGCCACGATCATCGTCCTGGTCGGCAGCTACGTGCGCGCTGCCGGCACCGAGGAGCTGGTCTGATGGCCTGGATCAGACGCAACACCGTCGTGGTGATCGGCTGGCTGGTGCTGGCCTACATCATGCTGCCGAACCTCGTGGTGATGGTGTTCTCCTTCAACAAGCCCAACGGCCGCTTCAACTACCAGTGGAACCAGTTCTCGCTCGACGCCTGGCTCAATCCGTGCGCCAGCCCCGGAATGTGCGAGTCGCTCGGGCTCAGCCTCTGGGTCGCCGTCGTCGCGTCCCTGGTGTCGACGGTGATCGGGACCATGGCGGCCTTCGCGCTCGGCCGGTACCGGTTCCGCGGTCGCGGGGCGACGAACCTGCTGGTGTTCTTCCCGATGGCAACGCCGGAGGTGGTGATGGGCTCCTCCCTGCTGACGCTCTTCGTCGCGATCGGACTGCAGGCAGGGCAGACCACCATCCTGATCGCCCACATCCTGTTCACGCTCTCGTTCGTCGTCACAACGGTGAAGGCCCGGGTGGCTTCGCTCGACCCGGCGCTGGAGCAGGCGGCCGCCGACCTCTACGCCACCCCGGCCAGCACCTTCTGGAAGGTCACCTTCCCGCTGGTGGCCCCCGGGATCGCGGCCGGGGCGCTGCTGGCCTTCGCCCTGAGCTTCGACGACTACATCGTCACGAACTTCAACGCCGGGGCGACGACCGTCACCTTCCCGATGTTCGTCTGGGGGGCTGCCCAGCGGGGCACCCCGGTGCAGATCAACGTCATCGGCACAGTCATGTTCCTCGGAGCCGTGGGCATCGTCGGGATCGCCCAGACGGTCGGGGCAAGAAGAAGAAAGGGAGCGCACTGATGCGCGTACTGGTGGTTGGTGCCGGCGGGGTGGGTGACGCGGTCGCCCGCATCGCAGCCCGGCGGGGGTTCTTCGACCTGATGGTGATGGCCGACTACGACCTGGCCAGGGCGGAGGCAGCGGTGGCCGCAGCCGAGGCCGGCGGGGGTGCCGGCAGGTTCGTCGCGGCAAGGGTGGACGCCTCGGACCCGGCATCGGTGACGGCGCTGGCCCTGGAGCACCGGGTCACCCACGTGCTGAACGCAGTCGACCCCCGGTTCGTGATGAGCATCTTCAACGGGGCCTTCGACGCCGGGGCGGACTACCTGGACATGGCGATGAGCCTCTCCCGTCCGCACCCGGAGAAGCCCTACACCGAGGTCGGCGTCAAGCTCGGTGACGAGCAGTTCGCCCAGGCCGGCAGGTGGGAGGCGGCCGGACGGCTGGCACTGGTCGGGATCGGTGTCGAGCCGGGGCTCTCCGACGTCTTCGCCCGCTATGCCGCCGACCACCTGTTCAGCGAGATCGAGGAGCTGGGGACCAGGGACGGCGCCAACCTGGTGGTGCGGGACGACAACGGCACGGAGATCTTCGCGCCCAGCTTCTCCATCTGGACGACCATCGAGGAGTGCCTGAACCCGCCGGTCATCTTCGAGCGTGACCGCGGCTGGTTCACGACGGAGCCGTTCAGCGAGCCGGAGGTGTTCGACTTCCCGGCCGGGATCGGGCCGGTCGAGTGCGTCAATGTGGAGCACGAGGAGGTGCTCCTGATGCCGCGCTGGGTGGAGGCCGGGCGGGTCACGTTCAAGTACGGGCTCGGCGACGAGTTCATCGGCGTGCTGAAGGTGCTGCACGCCCTCGGCCTGGACGCGACCACCCCGGTCCGGGTGAAGGGCGTGGAGGTCTCACCGCGGGACGTCGTGGCCGCGGTGCTGCCGGACCCGGCGACGATCGGGCCCCGGATGACCGGCAAGACCTGCGCCGGGCTGTACGTCACCGGTACCGGGAAGGACGGCCGGCCACGGCGCACCTACCTCTACCACGTGGTCGACAACGAGTGGTCGATGGCCGAGTTCGGGGCCCAGTGCGTGGTCTGGCAGACGGCGATCAACCCGGTGGTCGCCCTCGAGCTGCTCGCTTCCGGGGAGTGGTCCGGCACCGGCATCCGCGGGCCGGAGGCGTTCGACGCCGTGCCGTTCCTCGACCTGCTCGCCGGCGCGGAGCCGGCCGGGTTCGGTTCGGCGTGGGGGCTGGAGGACCGGTGACAACCACCCCGATCGAGCAGTCCCGCAAGCTCGTCACCGAGATCCCGGGACCGCTCTCCCGCGAACTGGCCACCCGGCGCCGGGCGGCAGTATCCAGCGCCGTCAGCGTCGGCCTCGAGGTCTACATCGACCGGGCCGAGGGCGCCATCCTGGTAGACGTCGACGGCAACCACCTGATCGACCTCGGTTCGGGCATCGCCGTGGCCTCCGTCGGCCACGCCGACCCGGGGGTGGTGGCGGCAGTAACCGGGCAGGTGGCCCGGTTCACGCACACCTGCTTCATGGTCACGCCGTACCCGGGCTACGTGGAACTCTGCGAGAAGCTGGCCGAGGTCACCCCGGGGGACCACGAGAAGAAGTCGGCGCTGTTCAACTCCGGGGCCGAGGCCGTGGAGAACGCGATCAAGATCGCTCGCGTCCACACCGGCCGGAAGGCCGTGGTCGCCTTCGACCACGCCTACCACGGGCGCACCAACCTGACGATGGCGCTGACCGCGAAGGTGCAGCCCTACAAGCAGGGCTTCGGGCCGTTCGCCCCCGAGGTGTACCGGATGCCGATGGCCTACCCGTACCGGTGGCCGACCGGGCCGGAGAACTGCGCTGAGGAGGCGTTCGCCCAGTTCGTGTCCCAGGTGCACGTGCAGGTGGGGGAGGAGAACCTCGCGGCTGTGATCCTCGAGCCGATCCAGGGTGAGGGCGGCTTCATCGTCCCTGCCCCCGGCTTCGTGGCCCGACTCGCCCAGTGGTGCACCGAGCACGGCATCGTCTTCATCGCCGACGAGGTGCAGACCGGGTTCTGCCGCACCGGGGACTGGTTCGCCTGCGAGCACGAGGGTGTCGTCCCGGACCTGATCGCAACGGCCAAGGCCCTCGGCGGGGGACTGCCGATAGCCGCTGTCACCGGAAGGGCGGAGATCATGGACGCCCCGGTGGTCGGCGGTCTCGGCGGGACCTACGGCGGCAACCCGGTCTCCTGCGCCGCGGCGCTCGCAGCGATCGAGACGATGACGGGCAACGACCTGGCCGGCCGTGCCCGGCTGATCGGCCAAGAGCTCGAGCAGCGGCTGTCCCGGCTCGCTGCCGAGTTCCCCCAGATCGGTGAGGTGCGTGGCCGTGGGGCGATGATGGCGATCGAGCTGGTGCGTCCGGACGGGTCGAAGACGCCGGACGCGGCCCTGACGAAGGCTGTGCTGGCCGGTTGCGCGCGCCGCGGCCTGGTCGCACTCGGGTGCGGGACCTACGGGAACGTGATCCGGATGCTGCCGCCGCTGGTGATCGAACCCGCCCTGCTCGCCGAAGCCCTGGACATCCTTGCCGAGTCTTTCACGGAGGCTGTGGGCTGATCCCGGCTCAGTTACGCTGTGCGAGCTGGACGCCGCCAACGTAGCCGGCGGCCAGCGCGAGAGCCAGGTGCCGGATGGACTCCTCTGGCGGCAGGAACGTCGGATGGTGCAGGCCGACCCGGTGCCGCGCCCCGCTCGCCGGGGCCCCGGTGCCGACGAACATCATCAGGATGGGTGCCAGCCGGGAGTAGTGCGAGAAGTCGTCCGCGCCGCACGAGCGGAACGGCTCGTGGGCCACCGGCAGCCCGAGGTGGGTGAGCAGCGGGTCGACGAACTGCACCAGGCGGCGGTCGTTGTTGAGCACCGGGTCCCCGACCGTCAGCGTCACCTCGGCGCGCGCCCCGCGGGCTGCGGCGGTGTGCTCGGCCAGCCGCCGGATGGCTGCGTGCAGGTGCGTCCGGTCGCTCTCGTACATCGTGCGGATCACCCCGTGCAACGAGCCCGACTCGGGGATGATGTTGTGCGCTGTGCCGGCGTCCATCCGGCCGACCGTGACCACAGCGGGGTGGACCGGATCGATGGTGCGGCTGACCAGCTCGTGGAGCCCGAGGACGATCGAGGCCAGGATCGGGACCGGGTCGATCGCCACCTGCGGGTAGGCGCCATGGCCCGGCTCGCCGTGGACGACGATGTCGAACTGGTCGGCTGCGGCGTTCACCGCCCCGGCGCCGGTGCTGATCACCCCACCCGGCACCCGTGGCTGGACATGGCCCCCGATGACGGCCCGCACCTCGTGCTCGACCAGCAGCTGGGACGACACCACGTCCTCGGCCCCGGAGGGCTGGGTCTCCTCCCGCGGCTGGAACAGCCCGACGAGGCCGACCGGCAGGTCGTCGACCCGACGGGCCGCCTGCAGCAGCAACCAGAGCGCCGCCAGGTGCACGTCGTGGCCGCAGGCGTGCATGGCATCGCTGGTGGAGGACCACTCCACGCCGGTGCGTTCCACCAGCGGGAGCGCGTCGAGCTCCGCCCGGATGGCGACCGCCGGACCGGGCGGGCCGACCCGGACCAGGAAGCCGGTGTCGGCCACCCTGGTGTGCCTCAGGTTCGGCAGTGCCCTGCGCAGCCGCTCGGCCGTCGGCCGTTCGGCCCCGCTCAGGTCGGGGTGGCGGTGCAGCTCCCGGCGCAGGGCGCGGGCATGGACCAGGTCCTGGTCGATGTGTTCCACCAGCCGGGCCAGCAGGGATGTGGCAGCAGCGTCCGGCCAGGTGGTCACCATGTGCTCATCTTCCCAGCGGCGGGGCTCAGGAGGACAGCGGCCGGAAAGTCTGGACGGTCAGGTCGATCGTCACCGATCCGCCGGCCACGTCCTCGGGTAACCGGTGGAAGGCGTTCGGGCCCATCGCGATCAGGTCGGCGGCCTGGCCGGCGGTCACCGGGACCTGCCGCAGCAGCACCCTGGTTTCCAGCAGGCCGAAGAACTCCGAGGTCGCGGTGACCAGCTGTTCGGCCTTGTCGGACGGCACCTGGAGCAACCCGTGCCGGTCCCGCAGCCCGGCCAGGTGCCCCGGCCGTGGGGTGACGACCACGAGGTGGCCGTCCGGCCGCAGGACACGGGCGAATTCGGGGACGTTGCGGGGCGCGAAGACACACAGGACGCCGTCCAGGCAACGGTCGCGGACCGGCAGTGGCCGCCAGACGTCGGCGACGAGAGCCGCGATCCTTCGATCGGCGCGGGCCGCGGCCCTGGCTGCAGCCTTCGAGACGTCGAGGGCCAGGCCCACGGCCAGCGGGTCGGTGCCGAGGGCCCTGGCGAGGTAGTGGGCGGTGCCGGAACCCACCTCGAGCAGCGAAGTCCTCCCGGCGAGCTGGGCCGCGACCTGGGCTGCGACCGGCTCGAAGATCCCGGCGGCATGGACCCGGGCGCGGGCCGCCAGCATCGCCGGGGTGTCGGCGTTGGCCGGCTCGGGTCCGCCCAACAGGTTCGCGTAGCCCTGCCGGGCCAGGTCGAAGCTGTGCCCGTTGGGGCAGGCCAGGGAGCCCCGGGCCAGCCCGAGCGCCGACCGGCAGAGCGGGCAGGCGAGCAGGTCGATTGCCCCCTCGATTCCCACTACGCGGCTCGGAACTCCAGGCCGGAGCCGTCCGGGGCCTTCAGCGTGAGGGTGCTGCCGTCGATGGCATAGCTGCTGGCGGCCTGCAGCGTCTTCAGCACCTGGGTCTCCTGGGTGCCCTCCTCAGCCTTGGCGCAGGCCATCTTCGTGCTCATCAGCGGGCCGGCCTTGAAGCTGCCGCCCGAGACCTCGACGGTGCCCCGGAACGTGTTGCAGGCCTTACCGGTGAGCTCACCGCCGGAGATGCTGAGGCTGACCGTCGTGCCGGCGACCGGCGAGGACACCGTCCCCGACCCGATGATCCCGGAGAGCTGCCACTTGGTTCCCTCCAGTGGCTTCGCCGGCTCGGGCGGGGCGGGCGCCAGGGTCAGCACCACGTTCCCGGTGGCATCCAGCAGGTCGAGCCCGGTGCCGGCCGTACGGACGCCGGCCACTGCGGCCAGGGCCTTGGCGAAGGCCTGTTCCTGGCTCATCACCGCTGCCGGCGAGCAGGCCATCATGGTCATCGCGGCCGGGCTGACCTTGAGTTCGCCGCCGGTCTGGGTGTAGCTGGCGTTGAACCGGTTGCAGCTCGCGTTCCCGGAGACCCGGTCGCCATCGAACTCCAGCGTCGGCCGGTTGTCCGCGAGCGTGTTCGCCCCGGTGATCCCGGTGACCACCCAGCTGCTGCCGGCGAGGCTGGGGACTGCCGCCGAAGGGCTGCCCGGGACGGCTGGGCTCGACGAGGTGCACGCAGCCAGCAGCGCGAGCAGCCCGATCGTTGCGATCACGTACTTCCTCATGGCGCCTCCTCGCGCTCGGTGGTCGCAGCAACGGCCGGGCTCCGCATCGCCCGGACGTCGGACCGGATCAGGAGCACCAGCCCGAGACCAGCCATGCCTGCGAACGTGAACCATTGAATCGCATAGGAGAAGTGATTGCCCTCGGTGAGCTCCGGAGGGGTGACCGGAACCAGCCCACCGGACTGGGCGGGGGTCATCTCGATCACGGAGACGAAGCCGTTGACCACGGGGTAGGGCAGGCTGCCGGACAGCGTCGCGGAGTTCACCAGGCGGATGCTGTTCCCGGGTTGGGCCGGCGTCATCGCCTGCTGGCTGCCCTGCTCGTCGCGACGCACGTAGCCGACGATGGCCACCTCGCCGACCGGCGGGGCCGGCAGCGTTGCGGGGTAGTCCTCGTCGTTGCGCTTGGCGCCGAAGCCACGGTCGACCAACACCCACGCCCCGGTGGTCGTCCGCAGCGGGGTGATCACCTCGTAGCCGCTGGCCGGACCGCTGTTGCGGTAGCGGACCAGGAACTGGTGGTCGGGATCGAACGTGCCCCGGACGGCCACCCGTTGCCACTGGTCGGCCTCGGTGATGGTCCGGTTGTAGACGGCGGCGAAGTCGGCCACCGGCGAGTTCTCGTGCACCACGACGGAGCTGTTCCGCTCCCGCCGCTGGTCCAGCCGGTCGAGCTGCCAGCGCCCGAGGTTGACGAAGGCAGCAGCGAGCGCGACGACGAAGACGGCGAGCGCCAGCCAGCGCAGCCACGGCCGATTGCCGGTGGGGCGGGTCCCCATCGGCGTGCTGAGCAGCTTCATCCGGGCCCCTCCACCACCGACCCGCCGACGGTGTCGGCGCTGGTCAGCTCTGCCTTCCCCGACGGCTCCGGTGGCTCGAGGTCCGGTGGCCGGCGCTGGTCGATCGCGTTCGCCAGCATCACGGCAACGGTCGGCAGAACCGCGGCGGCGACCAGGAGGATCAGGTTCCAGGGCAGGGGAGTCACGGTGGCGGCGAGGAAGCAGGCCACGCGGACGGCCATCGTCCACAGGTAGCGGTAGCGGCGCTCGTCGTTGTCCAGCGAGCGGCGTTTCCGGGCGCTGGTGATCAGCGTCGGTTTGGGTGTGCTGGCCGGACTCACGGCACCAGCGTAGGTCGCGGACGCACGGACGGCTCGCCGCCGCTCCTCGAACCGGTCCGCGCCGCTGGTCTGGACTCCGCCCGGGGCGTCGCTATCGCGCCGGCCCGGTTGTCGTCTAGCGTTGCGCCGTGACTGAAAACTCAACAAATGCAGGTGCCCGCAGCGTGATCGTGACCGGTGGCAACCGTGGGATCGGCCGGGCCATCGTCGAACGCTTCCTGGCCGCTGGCCACAAGGTGGCCAGCCTGGACATGGGCGGGGAGGCCCCCGAGGGTGCGCTCGGCATCACCTGCAACGTGACCGACGCCGCCCAGGTGGATGCAGCCTTCGCCGAGGCCGAAGCGGCCAACGGGCCGGTCGAGATCCTCGTCGCGAATGCCGGGATCACCAAGGACACCCTGATCCTGCGGATGTCCGACGCCGACTGGGACGCGGTGATCAACGTGAACCTCACCGGCGCCTTCCGCTGCGCCAAGCGCGCAACCAAGAGCATGATCCGCGGCCGCTGGGGACGCATCATCTTCACCGGCTCCGTTGTCGGCCTGTTCGGCTCGGCCGGCCAGGTCAACTACTCGGCCTCCAAGGCCGCCCTCGTCGGTGTCGCCCGCTCGCTCACCCGGGAGGTGGGCAGCCGCGGGGTGACCGCCAACGTGGTCGCGCCCGGCTTCATCGAGACCGACATGACCGCAGTCCTGCCCGAGGACGTCATCGCCCGATACCTGGCTTCCATCCCGGCCAATCGCCTCGGCCAGCCGGCCGAGGTGGCCGCGACCGTGGCCTTCCTCGCCAGCGAGGAGGCCGGATTCATCAGCGGTGCTGTGATCCCGGTCGACGGCGGCCTCGGCATGGGCCACTGAGAGGAATCGGACATGGGAATTCTGGAAGGCAAGAACATCCTGGTCGCCGGGGTGACCATGAACACCTCGATCGGCTTCCGGGTGGTCGAGATCGCCCAGGCCGAGGGCGCCAACGTCGTCGTCTCCAACTTCGGGCGGGCGATGAGCCTCACCTCAAGGGTGCTGAAGCGCCTCGATGTCGAGCCTCCGCTGATCGAGCTCGACGTCACCGACGACGAGCACCTCAACACCCTCGCTGCGCGGATCGGCGAGCACGTCGACCACCTCGACGGCGTCGTGCACTCGATCGCCTACGCGAATCCGGAGACCGCGCTGGGCGGCAAGTTCCTGTCCACGCCGTTCAGCGACGTGAGCACCTCGGTGCACACCTCCGCCTACTCGCTGGTCAGCCTCACGATGGCCTGCAAGCCGCTGTTCGCAGAGACCGCTTCGATCGTCGGGCTCACCTTCGACGCAACGCTGTCCTGGCCGATCTACGACTGGATGGGGGTATCGAAGGCTGCGCTGGAGAGTGCGTCGCGCTACCTGGCCCGTTACCTCGGCCCGGAAGGGGTCCGCTGCAACCTCGTGGCCGCCGGCCCGCTGGAGACGATCGCGAAGAAGGCCATCCCCGGTTCGGAGGAATTCAACAACATCTGGGGCGGCCGCGCGCCGCTCGGCTGGGACCCGAAGGACCTGACCCCGACGGCGAAGGCCGTTGTGGCGCTGCTGAGCGACTGGTTCCCGGCCACCACGGGCGAAATGGTGCACGTCGACGGCGGGCTGCACTCCACGGGGGCCTGAGGGTAGGTAGGTTGGGCCGCATGAGCGTTGTCCAACTCGAGGGTGTCTCGATCGTCAGATCCGGGGCCAACCTGCTGGCTGACGTCTCCTGGAAGGTCGAGGAGGATGAACGCTGGGTGGTGATCGGCCCGAACGGGGCCGGCAAGACCACCCTGCTGCAGATCCTCGCGGCCCAGTGGCACCCGTCCAGGGGAACCGCTGCCATCCTCGGTGAGACGCTCGGGGCCGTGGACGTGTTCGAGCTTCGTCCGCGCATCGGGGTGACCTCGGCAGCCCTCGCCGACCGGATCCCCAGGTCGGAGCGCGTCTCCGACGTCGTGGTCTCTGCCGCCTACGCCGTGATGGGTCGCTGGCGGGAGGACTACGACGACCTCGACCACACCCGGGCGAGGAAGCTGATGCAGCAGCTGCACGTCGAGCACCTCGGTGACCGTACGTTCGGCACCCTGAGCGAGGGCGAGCGCAAGCGGGTGCAGATCGCCCGTGCCCTGATGACCGACCCGGAACTGCTGCTGCTGGACGAGCCGGCGGCCGGGCTCGACCTCACGGGACGGGAGTCGCTGGTCACCACCCTCTCGGATCTCTGCAGCGACCCGTACGCCCCGGCGACCGTCCTGGTCACCCACCACGTGGAGGAGATCCCGCTGGGAATCACCCACGCCCTCCTGCTCAAGCACGGCCGGGTGGTGGCAGCCGGACCGTTGGCCGAGACCCTGACCGGGCCGATGATGAGCGCAACCTTCGACATCCTCCTCGAGGTCACCTGCACCGACGGGCGCTGGTCGGCACGGGCAGCTGCCCGCGCGGGCCACCGGCTTCCCGCGCGGTTGGCATGATGGGTGGTACGAGAAGGGACTGCAATGTGGCAATGGCTGGCTGAACACCTCTGGGTGGCGTGGCTGACACTCGCCGCGCTGCTGGCCGTCACCGAGATGATGACCCTCGACCTCACGCTGCTGATGCTGGCGGTCGGGGCGCTCGCCGGCGGCCTCGTCGCCATCGCCCTGCCGGGCGTCCTGTGGTTGCAGATCACGGTCGCGGTCGCGGTTGCCGTGGCGATGCTGGCCCTGCTCCGGCCCACCCTGCTGGCGAAGATCCGCTCCCTGCCCGGCTACCGCTCCAGCGTCGACAAGATGGTCGGCAGCCCGGGGGTCGCGCTCACCGAGATCACTGCTGCCGGCGGCGAGGTGAAGGTTGCCGGTGAGGTGTGGTCGGCGCACAGCCTCGAGGGCAACATCGCTGCCGGAACCGAGATCGAGGTCTACCGAATCGACGGTCCGATCGCGATCGTCTACCCAAGACACCTAGCCCTGCCCTGAAAACCGAGGAGAACCGGAAACCATGGAGTACTTCCCAACGATCGTCGGACTGCTGGTGGCCATCGTCGTGGTCACCATCCTGCTCCGCTCCGTCCGGGTGATCCGCCAGCAGCAGGTGGGCCTCGTGGAGCGGCTGGGCAAGTTCCGGCGCAAGCTCGAGCCCGGCCCGCACCTGCTGATCCCGGTGATCGACTCGGTGCGCTACACCATGGACATGCGGGAGGTCGTGGTCCCGTTCCCCCCGCAGGGCGTGATCACCGAGGACAACCTGATGGTCAGCATCGACTCGGTCATCTACTTCCAGGTCGTCGACCCCGTCCGGGCGGCCTACGAGGCCCAGAACTACATCCAGGCCATCGAGCAGCTCACCATGACCACCCTGCGCAACATCATCGGCGGTCTCGACCTCGAGCAGACCCTCACCAGCCGTGAGGAGATCAACCAGAAGCTGCGCGCCGTGCTCGACGAGGCCACCGGCAAATGGGGCATCAAGGTCAACCGGGTCGAGCTGCGGGCCATCGAGCCGCCGGCAACCATCCGGGACGCGATGGAGAAGGGCGCCCGCGCCGAGCGGGACAAGCGGGCAGCCATCCTCACAGCGGAGGGCCAGCGGCAGTCGATGATCCTGTCCGCCTCCGGTGACCGGGAGGCCTCCATCCTGCGCGCCCAGGGCGAGCGGGAGTCGGCCGTGCTGCGGGCGCAGGCCGACCGGCAGTCGTCGATGCTGCGGGCCGAGGGCGAGGCCCAGGCGATCACCACCACCTTCGCGGCGATCCACGCCGGCAAGCCCAGCCAGTCGCTGCTGGCCTACCAGTACATGCGGATGCTGCCGAACCTCGCCCGTGGCGAGTCGAACAAGGTCTGGATCATCCCCAGCGAGCTCAACGACGCCCTGAAGGGGCTCGGCAACATCGCCGGTCGGGCAGTGGGCGCCGAGGCGTCCAACGATGCCGAGCCCGACGACGAGGGGGAGTTCAGCGCTCCCAAGCGGGTCGACGTCTTCGCCGAGATCGAGCAGCAGAAGGCGCAGGACGCCGCCCAGTCGGAGAGGTCGGTGCAGCAGGCGATCGCCGAAGCCGAGAAGCTCGAAGGCCGGAGGGCGGCCCGGCTGGTCACCGAACGCGGGAACGCGATCACGACCGGCGTGACCGACCCGGCTAGCGAGGCTGTTCCGGTTGAGTCGCCTGAACAGGAGCCGAACCCAGCAGGCTGACCAGACCGGCGAGGTGCTCGGCCATGTCGAGTTCCGGGTCGAGCAGCCACTGGATCTGCAGACCGTCAGCCGCGGCGATCACGAGGTTCGCCGCGGTGACCGGGTCGAGGTTCGAGGGCAGCGTTCCGGCCTGCTGGCGCTCGGCGATGTCCTCTGCCAGCGACTTCCGGATCCGCGCGTAGCGGTCGACGAAGGCGTCGTGGGCCGGGTGTTCGGGGTCCCCGGCCGCCACCGAGAATTGGGCGAACAGCTGCACCAGGCCTGGCACCTCTGCATTGTGCCGGACGACCGAGACCAGGGCGTCGATGGGCGACTCGCCCCGCTCGCCGGCTGCGTTCTCGTCGACCACGTCCCGCAGGGCGAGGATTTCGGCGAAGAGCTCCTCCTTCGAGGCGAAGTAGTGCAGCAGCCCGGCCTGGCTCAGCCCGACGGCGTTGGCCAGCTCCTTCACCGAAGTGCGGCGGTAGCCGGTCCTTGCGATGACTTCGAGGGCGACGGTCAGGATCTCCTCGCGTTTGGCGAGGCCTTTGGCATACCGGGTGGGTCGGGGCACGGACCCATCGTAAAGTCAGTCGGCCGGCGGAGCTGCCACCGGTCGTAGCGGCCTGCCGGTCACCCCCCGGAGGCCGGACTCAGTTCGCGCCACTCTCCGCGCCGCCGGTCCGGCCGGCTTCGACCCGTGCGTACCGGCCGGCCAGCGCCGAGCAGGCCATCAGCTGGGCCTGGTGGAACAGGACCAGGGGCAGCATCAGCAGTCCCAGGGGCTGGCCGACGAACAGGACTCCGGCCATCGGCAGGCCGCTGGCAAGGGACTTCTTGGTTCCGCAGAACTGGATGGCGATTGCATCGGCCCGGCTGAAGCCGAGGCGGCGGGCAGTCCACCAGGTGAGTCCGAGCATCAGCGCGAGGATCACGAGGCTGACCCCGAGCAGGACCAGGAGCGACTGCCAGGTGGTCTGGGACCACATGTTCTCGCGCATCCCGGCAGAGAAGGCCGAGTACACCACCAGCACGATCGAGCCGCGGTCGAAGAGCTTCAGCTGCGGATGGGCTGCGATGTAGCCGGCCGTCCAGCGGCGTGACAGCTGGCCGAGGACGAAGGGCAGGAAGATCTGCAACACGATCTCGACGATCGTGGACGTGGTGAACGCGACCCGTCCGGTGTTGCTCATCAGCAGCCAGCACAGCAACGGGGTCAGGAAGACGCCGAGGATGTTCGAGGCGGAGGCGCTGACCACCGCTCCGGCGACGTTGCCCTTCGCTATCGAGGTGAACGCGATCGAGGACTGGACGGTGGACGGCACCAGGGTCAGGTACAGCAGGCCGGCCTGCAGGCCGGGGCTGAGGACGGAGCCGGTGAGGGCGACGACGGCGAGCCCGACCAGCGGGAACAGCACATAGGTGAACGACAGGATCGTGAGGTGCAGCCGCCAGTGCTTGAGCCCGGCGAGCGTCTCGCCCGGGCTGAGCCGGGCGCCGTAGAGGAAGAACAGGATCGCGATGGCGGCCGTGGTGGCCCAGTCGAGGATCTCCACCCAGACCCCGGTGGCCGGAAGGAGCGATGCCAGCACCGCGGCCGAGACGATGGCGAGCAGGAACCGATCGATCGGGATGCGGGAGAGCCAGGACATTTGCGCTCATCCTAGGGCCACCCCGCCGGCGGGGAAGGGCCGGTGTCTGGCACGGCTCTATGATCGGCCGGTGCTGATCGAGATCGACGCCGCTGACGACCCGCGGCTGGCCGACTACGTCCGGCTGCGCGAGGTGTCGTTGCGGCACAGTCTCGAAGCGGAGCAGGGGTTGTTCATCGCGGAGGGCAGCAAGGTCATCCGGCGAGCGGTCGCGGCCGGCTACCGGCCGCGTTCGTTCCTGCTCGCCGAGCGCTGGCTGGACGAGCTCGCCGAGGTGCTCGCCGGGTGCCCGGAAGTGCCGGTGTACGTGGTGAGCGAGGAACTGGCTGAGCGGGTGACCGGCTTCCACGTACACCGCGGGGCGTTGGCATCGCTGGAGCGCCAGCAGCGGCACACCGCTCCGGGGCTGATCGCGGCTTCGCGCCGGCTGGTGGTGGCCGAGGACATCGTCGACCACGCCAACGTCGGTGCCATCGTGCGCAGCGCAGCCGGTCTCGGCTGGGACGGCCTGCTCCTCAGTCCCAGGTCCGCCGATCCCCTGTACCGGCGTTCGGTGAAGGTCTCGATGGGAGCTGTGCTCTCGTTCCCCTGGGCGCGCCTCGAGGACTGGGCTGGGGCCGTCCCGGCCCTGCGGGAGGCCGGCTACGTCGTGGCAGCCCTGACGCTGGCCCCCGGTTCGGTGAGCCTGCCGGAGTTCGCGGCGGACCTGGCGGCACGGCCGCGGCGGTTGGCGATCCTGCTGGGCACCGAGGGCCACGGCCTCAGCGACACCTGGGCCGCCCAGGCCGACGTCGCGGTCCGGATTCCGATGCTGGGTGGCATCGACTCGCTGAACGTTGCTGCGGCTGCTGCTGTGACCTGCTACGCGCTGGCCGAGGCGGTGCCGCCGGCCGAGGTGGCCTTCGGCGTGACGGGCCAGTCGGCCGGGTAGAGGTGGGCCAGCTGCTCGGCCTGGGCGTACAGCTTGCGGCGCATCCGGGTGGAGAGCCGGTCGCCGAACACGGTGCCGTTGAGGTGGTCGGTCTCGTGCTGGAGGCAACGGGCAAGGGTGCCGGTGCCGGTCACCGTTACGGGCTGGCCCCACGGGTCGAGGCCGGTGCAGACCGCGTGATCGGGGCGCGCCAGCGGCTGGTAGCCGCCGGGCAGCGACAGGCAGCCTTCCTCGGTGGACTCGAGGTTCCGGTTGTCGCCCTCTGGCAGGGTCACCACCGGGTTGCAGATCGCGCCAACCCGGTTGATGTCGTCGGCGTCGGGGCAGTCGTAGATGAACAGCGCGAGGTCGACCCCGACCTGGGTGGCCGCCAGGCCGACGCCGTGGGCCGCCTCCATGGTGGCGAACATGTCGCGCACCAGCTGGCGCAGCTCGTCATCGAAAGCGGTCACCTGTCGCGTCTTCGCGTGCATCACCGGCTCCCCCCAGCGGGTGACCGGACGCAGCTTGCCGCCGCTCGTCAACTCCTCGATGCCCATGCCTGCCATCTCCTGTAGTTCCGACGGCCGCCATCTTAGGGGCCACCGCGCGCCAGCTTGCGCCAAGGGCCGGACGCGGCGACGCTGGCCGGGTGGAGCCGTTGGCCGAGCTGTTGACGCCCGAGGCGAAGGAACTGCTGGGCGCCTTCGCCGACCACCTGAGGCTGGAACGCGGGCTGTCGGCCCACACCGTCCGGGCGTACACCGGTGACCTGACCAACCTGTTCGCCCACCTGGCCCGCGTCGGCGAGGGCGGCCCCGGCGACGTGACCCTCGCCGACCTGCGGACCTGGCTGGCCAACCAGCATGCCGGCGGCTCGGACCGGGCGACCCTGCAGCGTCGGGCAGCCGCAGCCCGGACGTTCTTCGCCTGGGCCGGGCGCACCGGCCGCCTGCCGGGCGACCCGGCCCAGGCGCTGCGGTCGCCGAAGGTCGACCGGCGGCTGCCGCCGACCGTGGAGGCCGACCAGGTGCGGATCCTCCTCGACGGCCTTGCTGCGCTGGTGGTCGAAGCCGACGATCCCGACGGGCTCGCCCGCCGCCGCCGGGACCTGGCCATCGTCGAGGTGCTGTACGCCTCCGGCGTCCGGGTCTCCGAGCTGTGCGGGCTCGACCTCGGCGACCTCGACACCCAGCGCGGCCTGTTGCGCGTGCTCGGCAAGGGTGGGAAGCAGCGGACGGTGCCGCTCGGCGGTCCGGCGCTGCGGGCCATCGACGGTTGGCTGGCCACCCGCTCCCGGCTCGCCGCTCCCGGGGCCGGTCCGGCCCTCTTCGTCGGTGACCGGGGCAGGCGGATCGACCCGCGGGTGGTGCGTCGCCTGGTGCACCGCGCCCTGGCAGCGGTTCCGGACGCGCCGGACCTCGGCCCGCACGGCCTGCGCCACGCCATGGCCACCCACCTGCTCGAGGGCGGCGCGGACCTGCGCTCGGTGCAGGAGATCCTCGGGCACTCGTCCCTCGCCACCACCCAGCTGTACACGCACGTCTCAGGTGACCGGCTGCGCCGCGCCTACCAGCAGGCCCATCCGCGTGCCTGACGTCGCCTGCGGAACCGTCCCGGCCGGTAGCAGCCGGATGGGTGCAAGGTCGAGCAGGCTGAGCGGGTCGAGATAGGCGTCGCCGCGCTTGAGCCCCCAGTGCAGGCAGGTGCCGCCGGGGCAGCGGTGGCCGGCGGCCAGTCGTCCGATCACCTGCCCGGCACTGACGGCTTCGCCGACCGAGACCAGTGGCCGCAGCGGCAGGTAGGTGGTCCGCAGGGTGCCGTGGGAGACCACGACGACGCCGCGGCCGGCGAGGTTGCCGGCGAAGACGACCCGACCAGCCATGGCTGCCACCACCCGGCCACCGACGGCGCCGAGCAGGTCGACCCCTCGATGGCCGGGCAGCCATGGCCGGTCGGGCGGGTCGAAGCCGCGCGCCACCGGACCAGGCAGCGGCGGGACCGCGACCGTGGCCGCAGCCGCAAGCGGTGCCGCCCCCAACCACAGGCACCAGCCCAGCACCACGACGAGCAGCCCCCGCAGCTTCACCATGCCCACACCTTCGGCAGCTGCCCTGCGGGTCGCGTCACCGTCCCTGTCGCCTGTGGACGAGGCGGTGACCTGTGCACAGGGCCCGGTTGGCGACCGGAGTGGCAGGGAGCGTAGAATCACCGCAGCGACCCGGCCGATCCGGGTCGACTTCGCACGCAGTCCTACCGCCAGGCTGGCGGGCCGGACCCGAGGTCCTATTCGTAGGTGGGCACCCGGCGACTGTGTCAGGCGGACCGAAGAGCTCGGTCCGGAGAACCCAAGCGGGATCCGGCAAGTCCGAACCCGCGCAGAAAGGAACGGCCATGGCCGTCGTCACCACGCGCCAGTTGCTGGACAGTGGCGTCCACTTCGGGCATCAGACCCGTCGCTGGAACCCCAAGATGAAGAAGTTCATCTTCACCGAGCGCAACGGCATCTACATCATCGACCTGCAGCAGTCGTTGTCCTACATCGACAATGCCTACGCCTTCGTCAAGGAGACCGTCGCCAAGGGCGGCCAGGTGTTGTTCATCGGCACCAAGAAGCAGGCGCAGGAAGCCATCGCCGAGCAGGCCACCCGGGTCGGAATGCCCTACGTGAACCAGCGCTGGCTCGGTGGCATGCTCACCAACTTCGGCACCATCAGCAAGCGCATCGCGAAGATGAAGGAGCTCGAGGGCCTCGACTACACCGACGTCGCTGCCTCTGGCCTCACCAAGAAGGAACTGCTCCAGCAGAAGCGCAAGATGGACAAGCTCGCCAAGACCCTTGGCGGCATCCGCGACATGCACCGCGTGCCGCAGGCCATCTGGGTCGTGGACACCAACAAGGAGCACCTCGCGATCGACGAGGCGCGGAAGCTGCACATTCCGATCGTCGGCATCCTCGACACCAACTGCGACCCCGACCACGTCGACTTCCCGATCCCGGGCAACGACGACGCGATCCGTTCCGTCGCACTGCTGACCCGCGTCCTCGCCGACGCGGTCGCCGAGGGCCTGCTCGCCAGGTCCGCCGGTGCCGCCACCGGCGAAGAGCCCGAGCCCATGCCCGACTGGGAGCGTGACCTGCTGGGCGGCGCTCCTGCCGTCGTGGCGGCCGAGCCGGTCGTCGAGGAGATCGTCGTCGTCGAGCCGGTGTCCGATGCCGTGGCCGAGGAGCTCGCGGTTGAGGAGTCCGTCGTCGAGGTCGCCCCCGTCGAGCCGGTCGCCGAGGTTGCGGCTGAGGAGCCGGTCGCCGAGGTCGCCGCTGAGGAGCCCGTGGCTGAGGAGCCCGTTGCCGAGGTTGCCGCTGAGGAGCCGGTCGTCGAGGAGGTCGTGGCCGAGGAGGCCGTGGCCGCCGAGCCCGTCGCCGAGGTCGTGGCCGAGAAGGCCGCCCCCAAGCCCGCCAAGAAGACCAAGTAAGGAAAGCAGAGAATGGCAACGATCACTGCCGCGGACGTCAAGAAGCTCCGCGACGCAACCGGCGCCGGGATGATGGACGCCAAGAAGGCCCTCACTGAAGCCGAGGGCGACTTCGATGCGGCCATCGAGATCCTCCGGGTGACCGGTCAGGCCAAGATGGCCAACCGTTCCGATCGCGACGCCAGCAACGGCCTGGTCGCCGCTGCCGGCAAGACGGTCATCCAGCTGGCTGCCGAGACCGACTTCGTGGCCAAGAACGCCGAGTTCATGGCCCTTGCCGACGAGATCGCCACCGCCGTGGACGCCGCCGGCGCCCACGGGGTGGAGGCTGCCGGGACCGTTCGCCTGGCGTCGGGCAAGACCGTCGCCGAGGCGGTGGCCGAGCTGAGCGTCAAGATCGGCGAGAAGCTGGAGCTGGCAGCTGCTGCCACCTTCGGCGGCCCGGTGAGCATCTACCTGCACAAGCGGTCAGCTGACCTGCCGCCGCAGGTGGGCGTCATGGTCGAGTACGAAGGTGGCGAGGAGTCGTTCGTGCGGGGCATCGCGATGCAGATCGCGGCCATGTCCCCGGCGTACGTCACCCGTGAAGAGGTTCCCGGCGACGTGCTGGAGAACGAGCGCAAGATCGCCGAGCTGACCGCCAAGGAGGAGGGCAAGCCCGAGGCGATCATCCCGCGCATCGTCGAAGGTCGCCTGGGTGGCTTCTTCAAGGAGGTCTGCCTGGTCGAGCAGGCCAGCGTCTCCGACGACAAGCTGAGCGTCGGCCAGCTGCTCAAGAAGAACGGCGTCGAGGTCAAGCGCTTCGTCCGCTTCGCAGCCGGCTCCTGAGCCAGATCCGAGAACGGCCGCCCAGCCTCGCTGGGCGGCCGTCCTGCATCCCGGGCGAGGCCGTCCGGCCAATGGTGCGTTGCGAGACCGTGGCAGGGGAGGTCGGGCACCCGTGGTTTCCGTTAGTGTGGGTGCCGCGAATCCCGAACCGTCCCAACTCGTTCCTTGACGTTCGCACTGAGGAGACCAGATGACCAGCCCCTACCGCCGTGTCCTGCTGAAGCTCTCAGGTGAGGCCTTCGGGGGCGGCAAACTGGGCGTCGACCCGGACATCGTTTCCGGGATCGCCGCCGAGATCGCAGACGTGGTCGCCAGTGGCGTCCAGGTGGCGATCGTCACCGGCGGCGGCAACTTCTTTCGCGGAGCCGAGCTCCAGACCCGGGGGATGGACCGGGCGCGCGCAGACTACATCGGCATGCTGGGCACAGTGATGAACGCACTGGCACTGCAGGACTTCCTCGAGAAGGCCGGTGCGCCGAGCCGGGTGCAGACAGCGATCGCAATGGGCCAGATCGCCGAGCCCTACGTGCCACTGCGAGCCATCCGCCACATGGAGAAGGGCCGGGTCGTGATCTTCGGCGCCGGCTCCGGCATGCCGTTCTTCTCCACCGACACCGTCTCGGCGCAGCGCGCCCTCGAGATCCACGGCGACGTCCTGCTGATGGCCAAGCAGGGCACGGACGGGGTTTACGACTCCGACCCCCGTACCAACCCCGATGCCAAGAAGTTCGACAGCCTCACCTACGATGAGTTCCTCGCCGGCGACCTGAAGGTGGCTGACGCCACCGCGGTCAGCCTTGCGCGCGACTACAGCCTGCCGATGGTCTTCTTCGACATGGGTACACCCGGGAACATCGCCAGGGTGGTTGCAGGTGAGAAGATCGGTACCACCCTGCACGCCTAGCCGGCGATGCGGGAGAACCAGAAGGGAAGAGATTCCGTGATCCCGGAGATCATCAAGGACGCCGAGCACAAGATGGCCGGCGCCGTCGAGCACGCCCGCGAGGAGTTCGCCGCCATCCGCACGGGCCGCGCGCACCCGGCGATGTTCAACAAGCTGATGGTGGACTACTACGGCGCACCCACCCCGCTGCAGCAATTGGCCACCTTCCAGGTTCCGGAGGCCCGGACCGTGCTGATCACCCCGTTCGACCGGGGCGCCATGCACAACATCGAGAAGACGATCCGCGACTCCGACCTCGGGGTCAACCCGGCCAACGACGGCAACGTGATCCGGCTGGTGATGCCCCAGCTCACCGAGGAGCGCCGCAAGGAGTACATCAAGCTCGCCCGGCACAAGGCAGAAGAGGCCCGGGTAGCGGTCCGGAACATCCGCAGGCACTCCATCGAGGGTGTGCACAGGCTGGTCAAGGACAAGGAAGTCAGCGAGGACGACGCCCGCGGGGCGGAGAAGCAACTGGACGCCGGTACGAAGAAGCACATCGACTCCGTCGACGAGCTACTGAAGGCCAAGGAAGCCGAACTGCTGGAGGTCTGAATGACCGACAGCGAACAGCCGGCGCAGCGCAAGTCGCGGGCGGGCAGGGACCTGCCCGCCGCGATCGCGGTTGGGCTGCTCCTGTTCGGCATCGTGGTGGCCACCCTGGTGTGGTGGCCGCCCGGCTTCATCGTCCTGCTCGTTGTGCTCACGAGCCTCGGCGCCCTCGAGGTGCACCAGGCGTTGCGCCGGGTCGGGATGACGTCGGTGCTGGTTCCGGTGGTGATCGGCAACATCGCGATCATCGGAGGGTCCTACGCCGCTGCGGAACTGCAGAAGGTGACCAACGTCCCGTGGCACGTTGTGCTGCTCGGGACGATCGGCGGGAGCGTCCTGCTGGCGCTGATCTGGCGGATGTTCTACGGGGCTGCCGGCTATGCCCGCGACAGCGCGGCCAGCCTGTTCATCATCGGCTACATCCCGCTGCTGGCCTCGTTCGTCGGCCTGATCCTCGCCCAGCAGCACGGCGTGGCCAAGGTGGTGGCGGTCTTCCTGTGCATCACCGGCAGTGATACCGGCGGCTACGCTGCCGGCGCGAGCCTCGGACGCCATCCGATGGCGCCGACGATCAGCCCGAAGAAGACCTGGGAGGGGCTCGCCGGCTCGTTCCTGCTCGCAGCAGTCGTCGGCGTGCTGCACTTCGAGTTCGTCATGCACCAGCCGTGGTGGCAGGGCGTGCTGCTGGCGACCGTCGTGGTCATCTTCGGAACCGCCGGTGACCTGATCGAGTCGATGATCAAGCGGGACGTCGGCATCAAGGACATGAGTTCCTTCCTGCCCGGCCACGGCGGGGTGATGGACCGCCTCGACTCCACCCTGGTGGCAGCACCGGCGGCCTGGCTGCTGTTCACCTTCCTCCCGGTGCTGCCATGAGCGGCCTGACCCCGGAGGAAGAGGCGAGTTACGCTGCGACTGTTGCCGCAGCCCAGGCGGGACGCACGGTGCCGCTGGCACTGCAGACGCCGCGCCGCGGCAAGCCACCGCTGCACTGGGCCGACCTCGACGCCGGCCAGCGTGCGGAGGCCATCGCCGAGTTGGGACTTCCGAAGTTCCGGGCCGGGCAGCTGACCAGACACCTCTTCGACCGGTTGAGCGACGACCCGGACGCATGGACCGACATCCCCAAGGCCGAGCGGGAACTTCTGGCCGAGCGCTTCGCTCCGCCGTTGCTCGACCGGGTGCGGGACCTTTCCGCCGACGCCGGCACGACGGTGAAGACGCTTTGGCGGCTGCATGACGGCTCGCTCGTCGAAAGCGTGCTGATGCGCTACGGCGTTCCCGGACTGCGCGCCAGCGGGAAGGGCAGGGAGCGGGCGACCGTGTGCATCTCCTCCCAGGCGGGGTGCGGGATGGCTTGCCCGTTCTGTGCGACCGGCCAGGGTGGACTGCAGCGGAACCTGAGCACCGCAGAGATCCTCGCCCAGGTGATCGACGCCGCCCGCCGCCTGCGCGACGGTGAGGTTCCCGGCGGCCCGGGACGGATCAACAACATCGTGTTCATGGGCATGGGCGAACCGATGGCCAACTACACGGCTGTGCTGCGGGCCATTCGCGGCATCGTCGGGCCGGCACCGGAAGGGCTGGGGATCTCGGCTCGCGGGGTGACGGTGTCGACCGTCGGCCTGGTGCCGCAGATCCAGCGGCTCACGGAGGAGAAACTGCCGGTGACGCTGGCGGTGAGCCTGCACGCTCCCGATGACGAACTGCGGGACACCCTGTGCCCCATCAACACGCGCTGGCCGGTGGCAGAGGTGGTCGGCGCAGCGCACCGGTACTTCGAGGTGACCGGACGGCGGGTCTCGATCGAGTACGCGCTGATCCGGGACATCAACGACCAGGGGTGGCGGGCCGACGCGCTGGCCAACCTGCTCAACCGTTACGGCAGGGGCTGGGTGCACGTGAACCTGATCCCGCTGAACCCGACCCCCGGGTCGATGTGGACCGCCTCCCGGCGCGCGGACGAGATCGAGTTCGTCCGCCGGCTCGAGGCCAGGGGAGTGCCGACCACCGTCCGCGACACCCGCGGACGCGAGATCGACGGCGCCTGCGGTCAGCTGGCTGCCACGGAGGCGGACCTCAACCCCGGGTCGTGACCCACCTCCGCCGGCGAACCCGGCCTTTGGCGGAGCCGAGCAGCCCGCTACTCCCGGATGGCGATCGCGTCGATCTCGATCCTGAAGAGCGGGTTGATGAGCGCAGTGACCTGGACAAGGGTGCTCGCCGGCGGTAGCGCCGGGTCGATGTAACGGTCCCTGACGGCTCGCACAACCGGCAGGTCGGCGATGTCTGTCAGGTAGTACGTCAGTTTCACCACCTGTGCCCAGCCGGCCCCGGCCGCACGGAGAGCGCTGGAGAGGTTCCGGAAGACCTGGTCGGCCTGCGCTTCTGCGTCCTCGCCGGCAAGCGTGCCGTCGCTCGTCAGTGGTACCTGGCCAGAGACGAAGACCATGGTGCCGGCAGCCACGGCGACATGGCTGTAGCCGTTGGCCGGCGGTAGGCCGTCCGGCCGGGCGAGGTAGTCAGGCATGCATCTCCTTCAGGGTCGGGCTCAAAGCAATGAGCTCGCTGGTGAAGCCAAGGTAGCGGGGGCCCCGCACCCCAGCCTGCCCTGGTCGCCGACCACCAGCACGCCGGAGTCCCGGAGCGGACCCACGCCCAGAGCCTGCCATCAGCCCAGCAGCGCCGGCACCTCGACCACCGAATCGACCAGATGGATCGCTGTGGCCATCTGGCGTCCGTCCGCGAGGCTTGCCAGCAGTGGCCAGGCCGGCTGGACCCGCTTCCAGTAGTCCACCCCGACCAGCACCAGCGGCGGCACCGGGTCTCCCGGCAGGGCGTAGAACCGCGGCGTCACCGCCTGGAACACCTCCTGCACCGTTCCGGCAGCCCCCGGCAGGCAGACGAGCCCGCCGGAAGCGTGGCGCAACAGCACGTCCTCGCGGATCGCGTTCGAGAACAG
>JADLEH010000268.1 GCA_020846255.1 Propionibacteriaceae bacterium | reverse complement strand
TCCAAGCGCTCTTCATCACCCGCGGAACTAGGCTTGAACCGCGGAGAAGAACGTCCCCGCACGGCCCGGAGGGAGGGCAGGTGATGACGGATTTCACGCGTAGTTACGAGATCGTGATCCACGCTCCCGTGCACGATGTCTTCGAGTACTGCCGCGACCCGAAGCATCTCTTCGAAGGATGGCCCCAGCTCGAGGTCACTGACGTCGTGATGACACCTGAGGGCGTCGGTACCAAGGCGCACATCGTGGGTAGATTCGTGAAGGGGCTGATGGTCGAGCAGATCGAGCGCGAGTACACCGAGTTCGTGCCCGACGAGCGGATCGTCAGCAAAGCCCATGCGCGGGTGAGCTTCGCGGGGCGGACCACTGAGGTCGCCAACGGCCCGATCTTCACGTGGCTGTTCGAAGCCGAAGGCGGGGGCACGAAGCTGTCCTTCGTCGTCGTCGAGGAGGACCTCAGCTGGTGGCAGAACCTCCTCGAGTCGGTCAGTGCGGCGATCATGGCCAAGAACATGCACAGCATGTTGGCTGCCATCAAGACCGGCGTGGAGGGCCGAGCCTCGTCAGCCGCCTGACCCCAACCTGAGTTGGGTCTGCATCCTTCCGGCGTGCAGGGAGAGCACCCGACTCCAGAGGGCGCCTGCACGCTTGCCCTTATGGAGGTGAACGACATGTCACACCCATCCACATCCTCATCGGGTTCTGCCACCGGTCTGCCGAAGGCGTCACAGCCCGCACTGTGGCCCACGGCAGGCAGCGGCTGGCTGGCCCTGGCCGCGGCAGCAGTCGGCCTTGGGTCCTGGATCGTCCTGCCCATCGTCACCACGGTCTTCCGGGACAGCTACCCGGTGACTGACACGGTGGTGATGCCCATCATTGGCCTGGTCCTGGTCGTGCTGGCGGCGATCACCAACGTCTTGACCTACTGGCTCGGCAGGCAGCGGTCCACGTTGAACACTGTCGCGATCGTCCTGACGGTCGCCGCCACCGCATTCTTCGGGATCTTCGTGATCGGGGAAGGGCTCGGCGGCGCCTGATCGGCCAGATCGGCAGCCTGTGTGCCCCTGGACCGCGAACTCGCGGAGCGGATGGCCTTCCTTGTTGCCTGGCCTTCTCACCAGGTACAGCGACTCCGCTCGGCACCGATCACAGGATGACGGCCGTGGCACCCGGCAGTCCGGTCGGCCCACTTCAGCCGCGACACGCCTGTTCCTCCTGCTCGACTCGACGCCCGGCAGGCACCAAGCTGGACTCCGGGCACGTGGCTACTGGGGGGTAGTTCGGCATGGGTGTTGACGGCTATGAAGAGCTTGAGAGGATGCTGCGCGAATTCGGGCTGCAGCAGATCGAGGAACTGGCCTCCGGCTGGCGTAAGCACGGGTTCGGGCCCAGTGAACTGGCCCGATGGCTGACGGCCGGCGTTGGCGCTGACGAGCCCCAACTCGCCGCGGCCCTCGCCGCCGCCGAATGGACTCCCTCGCAGGCTGCCCGGCAAGTGGCTCCGGGGAAGCAGCTCACGCTGGTGGAGGCAGTCAGGCAGCATCCCGAAGGTGCCTTGTACGCGCGCGAAGTGCGACGGTTGGCCGGCTGAGAGCCCGGTCAGGCGTCCGGTCACCCGGAGTCGGCCGCGCCGCTTTCCGATGCAGGCGTCCCTCTTCCGACGTTGACGCCGGTCCCACGGGCGTTGTAGACAACTGCCCGGCCTTGGTCGACCCACTCGGAGAAGTCCCTGAAGACCCGGAGCGCCTCAGGCAGTTGCACACCCCTTGTGACCGCGACGCCCCTGCGTTCGAACTGCTCCACCCAGTCGGCTGGAACCGGTCCCTCGTCGAAGCCGGTCAGCCGCTCCAGCTCGTCGGAGTCGTCGGGGATCACCAGGTGGGAGATGCCGGACCACAGCACCGCACCGCAGCACTGCAGGCACGGTCGCCAGTTCACCACCAGTTCCGTGGGTGCCCCGGGCTTCGCACCCAGGTCCCAGGTCCCCAGGCGGCATTGGGCGAGGCTGAGCGCAACCACTTCGGCATGGCTCACCGAGAGGTTGGAGGCGAGCACCCGGTTCACGCCCGCCGAGATGATCCTTCCGCTGGAGCGCTCGACAACGATGGCAGCGAACGGGCCGCCGCCACCGTCGCGGAAGTTGCGTTCAGCGAGGTGGATGGCCAGGGCCATCCGGTCATCGAGGCTGGGCAGGAAACCGCCGGTCGCCGCCACGGCGGTGGCGACCCAGGACGGAACATCGACCTGGAACTGGGTAGTGATCATCGTTGTCATCCAGATCCCCCCGGATACCTCGATCCTACGCCGCGGGGCGCTCGACGCTCCTGGGCCGCAGCGTCCCCGACTTCTCCCGTGCCGTGTCGAGAAGCCCGGGCCGGCTCCGTCCCAGAAGCGAACCACGGCCACAATGGCCGTAAGCCGAAGGAGGACGTCATGGCCAAGTACCTGATTCTCAAGCACTACCGCGGTGGCCCGGTCCCCGCGGTTCCCGTAGCGCCGATGGACCGCTGGACGCCGGCGGAGGTCGACGCGCACATGCAGTTCATGCACGACTTCGGGGCCAGACTGGAGGAGACCGGCGAGTTCGTCGACGCGCAGGCGTTGGCCCCCGCTGGCGCCTTCGTACGCTACGACGGCGACGGACGGCCGCCGGTGACCGACGGACCCTTCGTCGAGACCAAGGACCTGATCGCCGGCTGGTACATCGTCGACGTCGAGTCGTGGGACCGCGTGGTGGAGCTGGCGGGGGAGCTGTCGGCGGCCCCCGGGCCCGGCGGCAGGCCGATCCACGAATGGCTGGAGGTTCGTCCCTTCCTGACCGAATCGCCCCCGGCCAACGAGTGAACGAGTCGCTGCTGCGGGATCTGGTGCCCGCGGTGATTAGCGTCCTCGTCCGACGCGGGGCCGACTTCGCGTCGGCCGAGGACGCAGTTCAGGAAGCCCTGGTCGAGGCCGTGCGCGTCTGGTCCGACGACCCTCCGCGCGACCTCAAGGGCTGGCTGGTCACCGTGGCCTGGCGCGAGTTCCTCGACGCCGCCCGCGCCGAGGGCTCCCGGCGGCGGCGCGAGGCCCGGATCGAGGCGGAGCCGGTCCCCGGACCGGTCGAGGCTGTGGACGACACGCTGCAGCTGTACTTCCTTTGCGCTCACCCGTCCCTGACCCCGGCTTCGGCCGTCGCGCTGACGCTGCGGGCTGTCGGCGGCCTGACCACGCGGCAGATCGCGCAGGCCTACCTCGTGCCGGAGGCGACCATGGCGCAGCGGATCAGCCGGGCCAAACGGACCGTCGCCGGCGTCCGGTTCAACCAACCCGGTGACGTCGAAACGGTGCTACGCGTGCTCTACCTGGTGTTCAACGAGGGCTACTCCGGCGAGGTCGACCTCGCCGAGGAGGCGATCCGGCTGACCCGCCAACTCGCTGCGAGGATCGACCATGAGGAGGTCTCCGGCCTGCTTGCGCTCATGTTGCTGCACCACGCGCGGCGCCCCGCCCGCACCCGAGCCGACGGCGGGCTGGTGCCGCTGGCGGAGCAGGACCGGAGCCTGTGGAATCCCCGGCAGATCGCCGAGGGTGTCGACCTGCTCCAGACCGCCCTCACCCGGGACCGCCCCGGCGAGTTCCAGGCCCAGGCCGCCATCGCGGCGCTGCACGCCGACGCCCGCACCGTGGAGGAGACCGACTGGGTGCAGATCGTCGAGTGGTACGACGAACTGGTTCGCCTCACCGACAGCCCGGTGGCCCGGCTGAACCGCGCCGTCGCGATCGGCGAGGCCGACGGCCCGCGGGCCGGCCTGGCCGCCCTGGCTGGACTTGACCCGGGCCTGCCTCGCCACGCCGCCGCCGCGGCCTTCCTGCACGAGCGTGCCGGCGACCCGGCGACAGCTGCCCGGCTCTACGCCGAGGCAGCCCGATCAGCGCCCAACCTTCCCGAGCGCGACCACCTGACGCGGCAGGCCGCACGGCTCAACGAGCAACTGGGCCGATGAACGGCCGGCGCACTGACCTCCCGAAAGAACTGTCTGCCGGCTCGCTGGCCGGTGTGAGTGGCCGGGCCCGGCCACCGTCCGGGACGTCACCGATTGCTCTGCCGAAGGCTGCCCCGAACGAGCTGGCCCGCCTCGCCCACGCTGCAGAGCACCGGTACTTCGCCGTTCTCGTCGGGCGGGGCGTCGAACACCCGGACGGCAAGCTCGGACTCCGATCTGGGTCGTCCGATGTAGTCGAGGTGGGCCTCGTCACAGGCAGCCTCGGCGGCCTCGCGCCGGCCGGCGCCGGACGGCTTCACGGTGCCGGCGAAGGACACCTCCCACGGGTGGGGGGCCTCGCACCACACCAGGATCACGGTGCTCTCGTCCTCGGTGGGCTGGAAGCAGTCACCGGCCTGCAGGTCGACCCAACCGAGCGCCTGCCCGAAGTCGGCCGTGGTTCCGTCCCACACCTCGGTTCTGGGCAGGTCGTCCGTCGGTCCCAGCCACTCGAAGGCACGCGCGGTGACGCCGCCGCGGGTGCGTACGCTGACCGGGTGGAAGAGCCCCGACTCGACCCGGGTCATCTCGGCCATCGCTGCTTCGGCCGTGGCCGGGTCCAGCCACAGGATGAAGCCCCTCACCTCGCCACCTGGCCCGAACTTCGCCAGCGGGTAGCCCAGACCCGAGTCGTACAGGAGGCCGTCGACCGAGTCGCGAACCGAACCGGTGACGTACCGGCTGATCGAGTCGTAGCGGGACATGCCCGGCATCGAGGATCCGTACACGAACAGTGCCGGCCGCTCGTCACCCGGCGTCGTTGACACCGCGGGGGTGCCGGACTGGGGAGTTGCCGGCTCGCGCAGCTGAACCAGCAGAGTGGCGAACCCGATCAACAGCGCCACCACCGCGGCGATCCCCGAGATGCCGGCGGGGGAGAGCCAGGTCCGTCGCCAGGCTCCCGGTCGACGGGTCGTGACCGGCTTGCCGGTCTCCTCAGGTGCGTCGGTCATGTCCTCACGCCATCGTCCAGTAGGCGTTGAGCAGACGGTGGTGGCCAAGGCAGCCGGCGAAGACGGCGTGGTTGGTGGCCCGACGCAGTTGAACATCGTCGGCGACGCGCTGGATGAAGGCCGCCGCCGGCGCGGTCTGGTTTGGCGCGTTCAGCCGGAAGGAGTGCAGGTGCACCTCGAGCCCGTCAGCGGTTCCGAGCTTCTTGAGGTAGCCGCAGGCCTCCTTGATGAAGTAGCCGGTCTCATAGATGCCGGGCGCGACGCCACTCCAGGTCACCCCGCGCGCCAGCACTGCAGAGACCGAGTCGACGGTACGGTCGAAACCGGTCTTGTACCCCTGGTTGTACCGCGGGCAGAGGGCGTTGAGCGCCCCCTTGACGATCGCGACGGCACCGGTGACCGACCAGCCCTTGGTCTCGCTGAGCTTCCGCTCGATGCTCTCAAGCGGGGTGTTGAGCGCGAGCTGGGCGCAGACGGAGACCCCGTCCGGGTAGGAGTCCGACTCGAAGCCGCGGGCGAGATCGGTCTCGGAGTCCATTTCGTAGTTGAGCCAGAGGCGGTAGGTCGCTGCGGCCGCAGCCGAGGCGTCGTAGATCCCGGGGTACGGGCCGGCGTTCGCACCCTGGGGCAGCGGCGACTGCGACCCTTCCGGCGCCGGAGCACCCTGCGGAGGCTGTGACGGCGGCACTGCGGTCACCGGCGTCGTGGTGAGCACCGGGGTGCGGACCGGGGGGGACACCGGCGATGTGGAGATGTCGGGTGTGCCGGCACAGCCGGCAGGAACCGCCAGCGACATCAGGCACCACAACCAACGCACAGTTCCCCCTCGCCCAGCACCCGGACGCGACGCCTGCGGCGATCGACGGCCAGCACGGTTGGCGCACGCTAGCACGTCCCACGACGGGTGGGGAGTCCCCGGCTCTGGAGGTGGTCAACACTGCTCCCGATCACAGG
>JADLEH010000267.1 GCA_020846255.1 Propionibacteriaceae bacterium | reverse complement strand
GCCAGGTCGCCATCGAGGTGCCGACCGTCGGCGATGTGCTGGACGCAGCGCAGCGGCTCACCGGACGCGGCCTCGCGGTGGCTGTCGATTCGGGACCGGCGGCGGCTTCGCTCAGCGTGGAGGACCCATGGGGCAACCGCGTGCTGGTGGCGACCCCGGCCGCTTGATCGCCGGCTCGGCCCGACCGGGGCTCACGAGGCCAGGTGGTCAGAATCCGGCGGTGGCGGCCAGATGCGCGGTCAGCGCCGGGTCGTGGGGCAGCTTCACGCCGTCCAGTTCCAGCACCGGCAGCACCCCGCGGACGGCTGAGACCAGCCACGCCCCGTCCGTACCGGGCAGGTCCCCGGGCCGGAACAGCGCCTCGGTGGCACCGACGCCTTGCGAGCGGGCGGCGTCCATGATCACGTCGATGGTCACGCTGGCGAGCACCCCGGTGCCGCCGACCGGTGTGGTCCACAGCTGGTCGTCGGCCGCGACCAGCAGCCCAGCTGTCGGACCTTCCAGCAGGTACCCGTCGCTGGAGGTGAACACGATCTCGTCCACCCCGCGGCGGGCCGCCTCCCGCTTGGCCGCGACGTTCACGGCGTAGGAGAGTGTCTTGACCCCACCGAGCAGCCAGGGCGCTTCCGCGAAGGCCGTGCTGGTGAAGCCGCGAGGCAGGGTCGCCGCCGTGACCCCCCGGCGGGCGGCGGACGCGTCCGCTGCAGCCGTGATGGTGAGCAGGGCCGTGACACCGGTGGGGGAGTGCTCGGGGCCACGGGTCAGCACCAGTTTCAGGACGGCCTCCCCTGGCCCGGCCCACTCGGCGAGCCCAGCCGCGATCAGGTCACGCCACTCCGCCTCCGCGGGTGCCGGCAGGTCCAGCGCGGCCGCAGACCGTGCGAACCTCGCCAGGTGCCGGTCCAGGTGGTCGACGCGCGGCGAGCCGTCCACGACCACGACGCGAGCCGCGTCGAAGCAGCCGTCGCCGCGGGTGAACCCGAGGTCGTCGGCGATCAGTAGGGGAGTGTCCCGCGGCACGACGCCGCGTCCCATGACGGCCACCACCTGAGTTTTCCGATCAGTCACAGCGACACCATAGGGAATCTGCGCCCCAACGTCCCCAAACTCACCGAGGGCCAGCGTTGCCGTCGAGGGCCACTCCCCAGGGGGTGGCCCTCGACGTGAAGGCTGGCCCTCGACTTCAGGGGTGGCGTCGATGCAGGCTGGAACCCGGTTGAAACCCTGAGGAGGAAACCATGCCGCTCGTCTTCGCCGACCTGGCCGTCTCCCTCGACGGGGTCGCCACCGGCCACGACCAGAGCCGGGAGCACCCCTTCGGCCCGCACGTCGGGGAACGATTGCACACGTGGATGTTCGAGCATGCCGAGGAGAACCGGGCCGAGGTGGACGCCATTGTCGACGCCGGAGCCTTCATCATGGGACGGAACATGTTCGGCGCCGATCGCGGCGACTGGGATCTCGACTGGCAGGGCTGGTGGGGGCCCGAGCCGCCCTATCACGGGCCGGTCTTCGTGCTCGCCCACCGTCCCCGGGCCGACCTGGTGATGGACGGCGGCACAACCTTCAGTTTCGTCACCGACGGACCGGTCGCAGCGCTCGAGCGCGCCCGCGCCGCCGCCGGGACGAGGAACATCTCGATCGCAGGCGGCCCGTCCACCATCGACGCCTACCTTGCGCTCGGCCTGCTCGACGAGCTGCGTCTGCACGTTGTCCCGTTCACGCTCGGTGAGGGGATCCGCATCTTCGACAACGCCCCGGACGTGCGCCTGACCCCCGTGTCTAGCCGGACCACGCCACACGTCACCCACCTCACCTGGCGGGCGGAAGCCGCCCGGCCATAGGCCCGCCTCTGCGCCGCCTCCGGGCCAGGCTCCGCCCGCCTCCGCCCGCCTCCCCCGCCTCCGCTGACCGACCGGCCCATCGAGGGCCACCCCAAACGCCGAGGGCCAGCCCCTGGGGGCTGGCTCTGGACGGGAAGGCTGGCTCTGGACGGGAAGGCTGGCCCTCGGGGAGGGCGAGCGTCAGGGTGCCGGACGCAGGTCGCCGCGCTCGCGCAGGTCGGCGACGATCCGGGCGTAGAAGTCCTTGTCGATGCGGTACTTGGCGCGGTAGATCAGGTAGCTGGCCAGGATCAGCACCGGGGGCAGCACCAGCATGCCGAGCTTGATGGTGAGCAGGCCGGCTTCGCTGGTGTCGGCGGGACGGTCCGGGTTCACCCCGGCGATCACGACGGCGACCGCCACGATCTGGGTCGAGAGGGCGGCCCCGACCTTGTTGATGAACGGCTGCAGGGCGAAGGTGACCGCGCCGTTGCGGCGGCCGAGCTTCCACTGCCCGTACTCGATGGTGTCGGTGAGGAAGACCAGCATCAGCAAGGTGATGAACGAGTCGCCGATGAACAGCAGCAGCCCGGCGACCGCGATGAACCCGATGTGGGTCGGGCTGAAGAAGAAGATGACGTAGCCGGCCAGGATCAGCGCGGTGGCCGCCGTGTACAGGGTGCGCCTCGAGAACCGCCTGGACAGTGCAGGGAAGATGGCGTACCCGAGCAGCTGGCTGGCCACCAGCACCGCCCCGAAGGGCGAGTACATGCTCTCGTCCCCGTAGACGTACTTGAAGTAGTAGGTGCCGAAGGTTGTGGTGGTGAGGTAGCCGGTCATGAACAGCACCATCGCCACGGCCGTCCACAGCAACTGGTCGTTCCGGAACACCACATGCGCCAGTTCGCGCATGCTGGTCCGCTCCTGGTCGACCACGATCTCGGGTTCCTTCACCCCGAACAGGGTCACCGACTGGCTGGCGAGCATGATCACCACGACAGCGATCGCGAACCACGTCCACGCCTGCACCTCGCCGACGCTGCCGGCGAGCGCCCTGGTCACCGGGATCACCGCCACCACTACTGCGAACAGCCCGATCGTTGCGAAGATCTTCGCAAGCGACCCGAAGCGTTCGCGCTGCCGCTGGTCAAGGGTCAGCGCCGGCAGCAGCGACCAGTAGGGGATGTCGTTCGCCGTCCAGGACAGGCTCCACAGCAGGTAGACCAGCGCGAAGCCGATGACGAAGGCAGCCCCGGTCAGCTTGAGGTCGGTGAACAGCAGAACGGTGAAGATCGCGGACGCGACCGCGCCGGCGGCGATCCAGGGCTTGTAGTGACCCCAACGTGTCCTGGTGTTGTCGACAATGCCGCCCATCACGATGTCGGCGACCGCGTCGAAGAGCCTGGCGACCAGGATCAGCGAGCTCGCCCAGAGGAACTCCTCCCGCGGCGGCTTCAACACGTCGCTGAGGAAGAAGACCAGGTAGATGCTGACCAGGGTGTAGACCATGTCGCGGCCGGTGGTGCCCAGCCCGAAGGTCCAGCGGTTGCGTCGGTCGAGGTCGGCTTGCGCAGGCCGGCCGGTGGCGGCCGGCCGGGCCTCGCTCATGGCCGTCCTCCGAGGGAGTTGTTCGGGTACTGCTGGTCGGCGACGTAGCGGTCGTAGGCGGCTTCGGTGACGCCGCGGTTGGCAATGATGTCGGCGTAGAACCGGCCGGAGTCGTGGACGGTGCGCTGCTGGGTGTCGTAGTCGACGTGCACCAGGCCGAACCTGGCCGCCTCGCCCTCGGCCCACTCCCAGTTGTCGGTGAAACACCAGTGGTAGTAGCGGACGATGGGCAGGCGGGACGCCGCGATCTGGGCCAGGTGGTCGTACACGAAGCGCGAGCGGAACCCGTCGGCGGCGTCGCAGGTGCCGTTCTCGGTGATGTAGATCGGGATGCCCGGGTAGCGGGAGTTAAGGGCGACCGCCAGCTGGATCAGCCCGGCCGGGTAGATCTCCCAACCCAAGTCGTTGACGTCCACGTCGGCCGCCACGCCGTCGGCGAACCCGCGGACGGTGCTGCGCGAGTAGTAGTTGATCGCGTGGAAGTCGCAGTAGCGGCCGGGGGGATACCCCTTCGACGCCAGCAGCGGCGGCGCGAACCTGCCGGTGGCCGTGGCGTGCACGACGGCGCTCTGGAACAGGTAGCGGGACGTGACCGCGGCGATCCCGTGAGCTGGGTTGCGGGGCTTCGCCGGCTCGAAGATCCGCAGGTGGTGGGCCACGGACACCATGGCGTTGGGCTGCAGCTGGTGGATCCGGACGTAGGCGGCGAGGTGCGCCGTCACGAGGACCTGCATCACGCGGAGCATCCTCGGGTAGGAGCGTTCCCCGGGTGGCCACTCGGCGTAGAGGTAGCTCTTGGTGGCGTAGACGTTCGGCTCGTTGATCGTGATCCACTCCTCGACCAGGTCGCCGAACTCGTGCACGGCCAACTCGACGAACCGCAGGAAGGTGGTGAGCGCGTCCGAGGCCAGCCAGCCGCCGTCGTCGACGAACCAGCCCGGCAGGTTGAAGTGGTGCAGCGTGACCAGCGGCTTGATGCCGGCCTCGTGCAGCCTGGTCAGCTCGTCGCGGTAGTGCGCGACGGCTTCGGGGTCGAACTTGCCGCGGGCCGGCTCCAGCCGGGCCCACTCCAGGCCCATCCGGTAGTGCCGGATGCCGAGTTCGCTGAGCAGGGCGATGTCCTCCGGCACCCGGTTCCAGTGATCCGTGGCCCGCGCCGGTGAGGACCCGTCCAGGATTCGGCCGGCCGCGGCCCAGCGGTGCCAGTTGGTGTCCGGCTCACCGCCCTCGATCTGGGTGGCAGCTGTGGCCACGCCGAGTTCACACCTGGGGAGCGAGAAAGCAGGCATCACGGCCTCACCTTCATAGGTCGGTGAAATCGACGCTATCACCGGAGGCGTTCCCGCGTCCCGCCCCCTGTCCGCCGCCGTCCCGCCCCCGTGCCGCTCCCGTGCCGCCCACCGCCCCGCCCGCCGTCCCGCCGCCGTCCCCCACCGCCGAGGGCCAGCCTTCATGCCGAGAGCCAGCCCCCGGGGGCCGGCTCTCGGCAACAAGGCTGGCCCTCGGC
Source organism: Propionibacteriaceae bacterium (assembly GCA_020846255.1). Classification (GTDB taxonomy): domain Bacteria; phylum Actinomycetota; class Actinomycetes; order Propionibacteriales; family Propionibacteriaceae; genus Propionicimonas. The sequence continues at coordinate 7,396 of JADLEH010000267.1, read as the reverse complement.
GGAGTGGGGGTGGGGTTGGGGCGGGGCGGGGTGGGGACGGCGTCGCGAGGACCGGGCCTCTGGTTGGGCCGGGTGGCGGGGCGTATCGTTCACGCGTGCGATCCCGCTTCTAGCGAACGGAGCCGGCCATGTCGGCTGGGATGGACGAAGAGGCCTGGGACGCGGACAAGCGCGAGTTCGTTGCTGACTCCCGGGACGACGTCGCTGACGGGCGCAGCTCAGATGCCGACACCAGGGAGCGGGCAGCCGACGTCCGGGAAGCCGAACTCGAGGCCTGGGAGCGACGGCTGAAGGAACAAGCTGCCGAGCTGGGCCTTCCCGGCGAGGCGCCGGCGCCCGTTGCGGATCCGAAGCAGACCGTGGCCGGGAGGCGGCTTGCGCGCGCCGGCCGGACCATCCTCGGGCGCGAGCGGCAGCGCGCAACCGTGGACCGGGACAAGGCCACCAAGCAGCGCCTGGCCGACTCCGGTCCCACCCCGTTGGCCCTGGCCTTCGCCGGGATCGCCGAGGAGCTGTACGACTCGGAGACCTTCGACGAGGTTCTGCAGCGGATCGTCGAAGTGGCGGTCGCGACCGTGACCGGCTGCGACGTCGCGAGCGTCACCCTCCTCGAGAATGGCGAGTACCGAACCGCTGCCTCGACCGGTGCCAGCGCCGTCGCAGTTGACGAGGCGCAGTACGAGGCGGACGAGGGCCCGGGCCTGGACGCGCTCCAGGTGCCGCAGGTCTACGCCGAGTCGTTCCCCGACGAGCGCTGGCCGGTCCTCGCGGCGCAGCCGACCGAGTCCGGCGTGCAGTCCGCGGTCTCCTACCAGCTCGGGGTCGGCCGCGACGACGTCGTCGAAGGTGGCTCGCTGAACACGTACGGCTCGGTCCCGGACTCGTTCGACGACGCAGCCCAGGAGATCGGCTTCATCCTGGCCGCGCACGCCTCCATCGCCGCCCGCGCCGTCGGCGAGCGCACCACGCTCGAGGGCTTCGGCCAGCACCTCCAGGAGGCGCTGCTGTCGAGGGACGTGATCGGCCAGGCCAAGGGCATCCTGATGGAACGGCTGCGGGTCTCCCCAGAGGATGCCTTCGACGTGCTGCGCAACTCCTCGCAGCACCTGAACGTCAAGCTCCGGGAGGTGGCCAGCCGTCTGGCCGAGACCGGCGAGCTCCAGCCCCGCGCGCCCGGTGGTCCCACCGGAGCCTGAGCACGGCCCGCTGGGGAAAGCGAAAGGGCCCCGGCTCACCGGGGCCCTCTCCAGAGACCGTCAGATCACATGTGGTCGTCCACGCGGACCAATGGCCCAGGGCGAAGCCCCGGGCCACTGATCGGCGTGCACAAGAGGTGATCGCGGAGCGATCACATGTCGTAGTACATCTCGAACTCATGCGGGTGCGGACGGAGCCGAATGGCGTCGATGTCGGCGCGCTTCATCTCGATCCAGGTCTCGATGAGGTCAGCGGTGAACACGTCGCCGGCGAGCAGGTACTCGTGGTCGGCCTCGAGAGCGTTCAGCACCGCGTCCAGCGAACCGGGGACGGTGGGGATGTTGGCGTGCTCCTCCGGCGGCAGCTCGTAGAGGTCCTTGTCCACGGGTGCGGGCGGCTCGATCTTGTTCTGGATGCCGTCCAGCCCGGCCAGCAGCATGGCGGCGAACGCCAGGTACGGGTTGGCCGACGGGTCGGGGCAACGGAACTCCATGCGCTTGGCCTTGGGGTTGCTGCCGGTGATCGGGATCCGGATGGATGCCGAGCGGTTGCGGCTGCTGTAGACCAGGTTGACCGGAGCCTCGAAGCCGGGCACCAGGCGGTGGTAGCTGTTCACCGTCGGGTTGGTGAAGGCGAGCAGCGACGGGGCGTGGTGCAGCAGGCCACCGATGTACCAGCGGGCGATGTCGGACAGGCCCGCGTAGCCGGCCTCGTCGTAGAACAGCGGCTCGCCGTTCTTCCAGATCGACTGGTGCACGTGCATGCCCGAGCCGTTGTCACCGAAGATCGGCTTCGGCATGAAGGTGGCGGTCTTGCCGGCCGCCCACGCCGTGTTCTTGATGACGTACTTGTACTTCATCAGGTTGTCGGCGGCTGCGAGCAGCGAGTCGAACCTGGTCGCGATCTCGCCCTGGCCGGCCGTGCCCACCTCGTGGTGTGCGCGCTCGATGGTCAGGCCGACGTCGATCAGGTGGCGCACCATGTCGTCGCGCAGGTCGCCGAAGTGGTCGACCGGGGCCACCGGGAAGTAGCCGCCCTTGTACTTGACCTTGTAACCGCGGTTGCCGCGGCCGTCGCTCTCGCTCTCGGTGCCGCTGTTCCAGGCGCCGGCCTCGGAGTCGATGTAGTAGTAGCCGGCGTTCTGCTTGGTCTCGAAGCGCACCGAGTCGAACACGTAGAACTCGGCTTCGGGGCCCATGAACGCCTTGTCGCCGATGCCGGTGGAGGCCAGGTAGTTCTCGGCCTTCCGCGCGATGTTCCGCGGGTCGCGGCTGTAGGGCTCCTTGGTGAGCGGGTCATGCACGAAGAAGCTGACCACGAGCGTCTTCGACTTCCGGAAGGGGTCGAGGTACGCGGTGGTCGCGTCGGGCATGAGGGTCATGTCGGACTCGTGGATCTTCTGGAAGCCCCGGATCGACGAACCGTCGAACGAGAGCCCGTCCTCGAAGACCTCGGGGCCGAACGACTGGGCGGGCACAGTGAAGTGCTGCATCACACCAGGAAGATCGCAGAAGCGGACGTCGACGGTCTCGACACCCTCGTCCTTGATGAAGGCCAACAGGTCGTCGGCGCCTTGGAACATCTTTCCTCCACACGTCAGGGGATTTAACTCTGCTTACGGTAGGGACCAGCCGTAACCCCCGCGTTGCGTCTTTGTTTCAGCGGAGTTACGAGCTGACCCGTTGTCCCCAACCCCTGAGTGTCGGGGTGTGGTCGCAGGTCTCGACGGGTTCGACCAGCTGTTCGGCCTAAGCTCTGCTCGTGAGCGTCCCGAGCGAGGCAGCCGAGTACCCCGGTTCGACCATCGGCCTGCCCGAGACCGGACGCGGCTCGCTGGCGTCCTGGTGGGCGCGGATCGCTGCCCTCGTCCTGGACTGGGGCGCATCGATGATCGTCGCCAGCTTTCTGTTCGGTCCCGGCGTGCTGCGGGACGGCGGCTGGCGGGCCTGGATGATCCTCGCGGTCTTCTTCGTCCAGAGCGCAGTGCTGACGGCGCTCACCGGCAGCACCTTCGGCCAGCTGCTGGCGCGCATCGGCGTCCGCCGGCTCGACGGCCGTCCGCTCGGCTGGATCCGGGCCCTGGCAAGGACAACCATGATCTGCCTCGTCCTGCCGACGGTGGTGATCGGGGCCGAGCGGCGGGCCCTCAACGACCTTGTCCTCGACTCGGTCGTGGTGAATCTGCGCTGAGTGGGGCCCACCCTCCCGGTTTTGGGCGGTCTGGACGCCTGAGGTACGTTTCCATCCATGCTTCGCTACATCGGACGACGCCTGCTGAACTACGTCGTCCTGCTGTACGTGGCGGTCTCGCTCACCTTCGTGCTGGCCGCCACACAGCTGAACCCCAGGGCGCTGTTCCAGCTCCGCCAGCCGCCGATCGACCCCGTCATCGTCGAGAACATGCTGCTGAAGTACAACCTCAGTGAGAACGTGCCGATCCTCGAGCGGTACTGGATCTGGCTTTCGGGGGTCCTGCAGGGCAACTGGGGTTACTCGCCGCTGGGCGTGAGCGTCGCAGAGCAGATCAGTACCCGCATGTGGGTGAGCCTGCGGCTGCTGGTCATCGGCACCCTCGCCGGCATCGTGATCGGCGTGGCCTTCGGCGCCTGGACCGCCACCCGGCAGTACAAGGTGAGTGACCGCGTGGTGACGGCGATCTCGCTGCTGATCATCTCAACGCCGGCGTTCGTGATCGGCCACCTGGCCCAGATCGGGGCCACCACCTACAACAACATCAGCCGCACCCGCACCTTCGAGTTCATCGGGGAGACCGGGGACGTCGGCGACTACCCGTTCGCCGACCTGGTCGACCGGGCGCAGCACCTGCTGCTGCCGACCCTGGTGCTGATCGTCCTCGGAGCTGCTTCGATGAGCCGGATCCAGCGCAACCTGATGCTCGACTCCCTCGGCGCCGACTACGTCCGGACCGCGCGGGCCAAGGGGCTGCCGGAGCGGAAGGCCGTGATGAAGCACGCCCTGCGGACGGCCCTGATCCCGACCGGCACCTACGTTGCCTTCAGCGTCGCGACCATGTTCGTCGGCGCGACCTTCACCGAACGCATCTTCAACTTCCCAGGCATCGGCCAGTACGGCGTCGACACCATCACCAACCGGGACGTGATGGGCGTGGTGGCGGTCACAGCCTTCGCCGGCGTCTGCGTCCTGGTCGGAGCTGTCCTGTCCGACATCATGGTCGCCATTCTCGACCCGAGGGTGAGGCTCCAATGAGCGAGGCAGCTGTCAAGGTCGAGACCGAGGTCGAGGTCGCCAAGGACGCCAAGCGGCTCAGCCGTGGCCGGCTGGTCTGGCGGCGGTTCCTGCGCAACAAGACCGCCGTCGTCGGCGCGCTCGGGATCCTGTTCCTGGTTTTCCTCGCTGTGTTCGGGCCGTCCTTCCTCTACTGGAAGTTCGACGACATCGACACCTCCAGCTTCCTGGCCGCGCCCAGCGAGGCGCATGTGCTGGGCACCACCCGGGCCGGACGCGACGTGCTCGCGCTGACCGCCCGCGGCCTCGGCAAGTCGTTGCTGATCGGCTTCATGGTCGCCCTGATGTCGACGACCATCGCAGCGCTGGTCGGAGCGTCCGCCGCCTACCTCGGCGGCTGGTGGGAGAAGTTCGCGCTCTGGATCGTGGACCTGCTGCTGGTCATCCCGAGCTTCTTCCTGATCGCCGTCGCCTCCCGTGGGGCACCCGAGGGTGACGCGGCCTGGATCATCCTCGCCGTGCTGCTGGCGGTGTTCGCGTGGCCGCTGTCGGCCCGCGTCGTCCGGTCGCTCACGCTCTCGATCCGCGAACGGGAGTACGTGCTCGCGGCCAAGTTCATGGGGTTGTCGTCGTTCCGGATCATCGTCCGGCACATCCTGCCCAACGCATCCTCGCTGCTGATCATCGACGCCACCCTCGGGGTCGGCTACGCGATCCTCTCCGAGACCGGCCTCTCCTACTTCGGGTTCGGCGTCCAGCCCCCGGACACCTCACTGGGCACGCTGATCGGCGAGGGCGCCCGCATGGCCACCACCTACCCGTGGATCTTCCTCGGGCCGGCGGCGGTGCTGGTCTTCCTGGTCATGTGCGTCAACGCCGTCGGCGACGGCCTGCGGGACGCGCTCGATCCCAGTTCAGCCTCCGGAGGCCACGCATGAGATCACCCCACGAAGTTCTTCTCCTCCGCTGCGCTCCTCCGAACAACTCCGAGGGGGCCCAGAAGTGAGCATCCAGACCCAGATCAAGGACCGCCGCACCAAGGCCGGCGACACCGTCCTGTCCGTCCGGGACCTGCACGTGACGTTCCCGAGCGAGGCCGGCCAGGTTCGCGCCGTCCGCGGGCTCAGCTTCGACCTGGCCGCCGGCGAGACGATGGCCATCGTCGGCGAGTCCGGCTCCGGCAAGTCGGTCACCTCGCTGGCCATCATGGGCCTGCACCCGAACACGACCAGGATCACCGGCTCGATCAAGCTGCACGACACCGAACTGCTCGGCCAGAGCGACGCCGACCTGTCCAAGCTGCGCGGCCGCGACCTGGCGATGGTCTTCCAGGACCCGCTGTCAGCGCTGACGCCGGTGTACACCGTCGGCGACCAGATCGTGGAGACGATCCAGGCGCACTACGACATCCCGAAGGCCAAGGCCTGGGCGCGGGCGATCGAGCTGCTCGACCTGGTCGGCATCCCCAACCCGCAGGTGCGGGTGAAGTCGTTCCCGTTCGAGTTCTCCGGCGGCATGCGGCAGCGCGTGATGATCGCCATGGCGATCGCCAACGACCCGGACGTGATCATCGCCGACGAGCCGACCACTGCCCTCGACGTCACCATCCAGGCGCAGGTGCTGGACGTGTTGAAGACCGCCCAGCGGGAGACCGGGGCTGCGATCATCCTGATCACCCACGACCTGGGCATCGTCGCCGGCATGTCCGAGCGGGTCGTGGTGATGTACGCCGGGCGACCGGTCGAGCAGGGCACCGTCGACGACATCTTCTACCGGCCCCGGATGCCGTACACGATCGGGCTGCTGGGAACCGTCCCCCGGCTCGACCAGGCCGCCCACGGCGCGCTGCCGGTGCTCGAGGGCAACCCGCCCTCGGTCGTGGACCTGCCGCCGGGCTGCCCGTTCGCGCCGCGGTGCCCGATGGTGATCGACGCCTGCATGGGCGCCGAGCCTGAGCTCGTGCCCACCGACGACCCGCAGCATGTCGCCGCCTGCGTCCGCACCGCCGAGATCATCCGCCAGGAGCTGCGGCACGGGGACATCTTCCCCGCGCCGGTGCTGGCGACCTCCGAGCTGGCCCGGATCCCGCGCGACGAGCGGCCGCCGGTGCTGGAGCTGCACGGCCTGAAGCGGCACTACCCGCTGATGAAGGGCGCGATCTACCGCCGCCGCATCGGCACCGTCTACGCCGTTGACGGCATCGACCTCGACATCCGTGAGGGCGAGACGCTCGGCCTGGTGGGGGAGTCCGGTTGCGGCAAGACCACGACGCTGCTGGAGATCCTGAACCTCGGCAAGCCCACCGACGGCACGATCGCCGTGCTCGGCAAGGACACCTCCGCGCTCAACCGGCGGCAGAAGAAGGCGCTGCGCCGGAACCTGCAGGTGGTGTTCCAGGACCCGATGGCCTCCCTCGACCCCCGGCTGCCGATCTTCGACATCATCGCCGAGCCGATGGGCGTCCACGGCGTCCCCAAGCCCGAGATCGAGAAGCGGGTAGCCGACCTGCTGCGCCTGGTCGGGCTGGAGCCGAGCCACGCCAGCCGGTACCCGCAGCAGTTCTCCGGCGGGCAGCGGCAGCGCATCGGCATCGCCCGGGCCCTCTCGCTGGAGCCGAAGGTGATGGTGCTGGACGAGCCGGTCTCTGCCCTCGACGTCTCCATCCAGGCCGGCGTGATCAACCTGCTCGACGACCTGCAGGCCAAGCTCGGCCTCTCCTACCTGTTCGTCGCCCACGACCTGGCCGTGATCCGGCACATCGCCGACCGGATCGCCGTGATGTACCTGGGCTCGATCGTCGAGATGGGCCAGGTGGACGAGGTGTACTCGGCCCCCGTCCATCCCTACACGCAGGCCTTGCTGTCGGCGATCCCGATCCCCGACCCGAACACGGAGCGGTCGCGGCAGCGGATCGTCCTGTCCGGCGACCTGCCCAGCCCGGCCGACCCGCCGTCCGGCTGCAAGTTCCGCACCCGGTGCTTCAAGTACGCGG
>JADLEH010000266.1 GCA_020846255.1 Propionibacteriaceae bacterium | reverse complement strand
GGTCGAGCCGTCCGCTCTGGCGCGCCAGCTTGCGGAACGCCGCCTGCGCGTCCCGGGACAAGTCCCGGCTCGCGACGTGCGGCACCGGCACGCCGTCCCAGGTGCGGCCCTGCTTGCGCAGGAGGAAGCGGTCGAGGGCCGCGCCCTTCAGCTCCTGCTTCGTGCTGCCGCTGCGCACGTGGTACTCGCCCTTGTAGCTCACCGGGTACGGGTAGGGCTCGACCACGATCTCGAGCCACTCCTTGCCGGCCTCCTCGTGGAGGTTCACTCCCACCACGATGCCGAGGATGTCGCGCACCTTGTTCGGGATGTCCACCAGGAGCCGAGCCGCGCTGGCCACGCCGACCACGACGCCCCGCTCGGACCGCCCGATGTGGAGCCGTCCGCCCTCGGCGTTCGCGAACCCGCAGATCCAGCGGAGGTACTCGTCCCGCCAGGACTCCTTCCACTCGATCTGCTGGTGCTCCCTCATACCAGCCGGATCCTCCCGGTCAGCAGCTCCTGCATCATGGCCTGCTTGAGGGCGCGGGTCTTCTCGCGGCGAGCCTCCAGGGCGGCCAGCTCGGCGTCCATGTCCGTGAGGACTTCGGCGATGGCGGTCTGCTCGGGGAGAGACGGCAGTGAGACAGTGAGCGTTCCGAGGTCCCTGGCATATAGGTGGTAGATGGTGATGCCTTGAGCCAACGCCGCGATGTCGCGCCGCCGCACCGCACTCAACTGATTGGCCAAGAAGGCCGGGTCGTACTCGTTGCCTCGTTTCCGGACTATGTTGATGTCCCCGCCGATGGCCACGCCGTCCTGCAAGAGAGCAGTCGCGGTCGCTAGATCGCTTCCCGTCGTTGTGGTTGAGCCCGGCATCAAGACGTCGCCAGCGATGGACTCGACGCCGTCGTTAGCGTTGGTGCGGCTGAGGACGGTCGAAATCACACGGCCGTACGCGGTGAACAGCTCACCGTAGAGGATGCATGGGCGCCTTCCAGCCGGGGTCGTGAGGCCCTTCGAGAGGCCGCGGGAAGGCGAGTCTTCCCCGTCAGGAGTTGCAGCAAGGCGGCCCGCTTGAGGTCGCGCTTCTTGGCGATGAGCCGGGCCAGGCCGGCCAGCATCGCATCCACATCACCGAGCACCTCCGCGATGGCGCGCTGCTCTCGGGCATCCGGAGGCCACGGCAGGCGGACGGAGTGAAGAATCGACTGAGTGACAAGCGGCAGATCGTTCCGGTTCTTCAGGTCGTTGAGTCCTGCCCGCTGCAGCGCCAGCGCGAAGAAGCCGAGATCGAGTGGGCGGTGCACCTTGGATGGGTACAGCGCGTTGTCCGTGACCCATGCTGGCCCACCCGTGGCATGGACCTCGCCGCATCTTTGGCCGACCCGGCCGACCACGACTGACGGCTCGTGCAGTAAGGCCTCGTGTGTGAAGCCGGCAATGCCGTTGCCGCCGTAGACGGGCACCGGGTCGTCTGCTGATTCCTCGCCGAGTGAGGCCACGCTGATGCCAACACCCGACGTGAACGATGCGAGCGAGCCCACGGTCGCGACCTCCCACTCCACTGGGATCGTTCCCACGTCGGTCCGCTTGTAGGCCGGCGTCACCTCCATGCTGTCCCCATCTTCTTGAGGTGCCCGTCCACGCGCTCGGCGAGCGCCGTGACCTTCTCCCCAAGCTCGGGCAGGGTCGTCGCGTAGCGCTCGGCAAGCTGCCGGACGCGTCCCGTGACGGTCTGCGAGACGCGGTCCAATTCGCCCTGGAGAGCGCCTGTCAGCGCATTCAGCCACTTGTCGCCAACGACCAGTCCCTTGATCTCGTCGTCGGTGAGCTTCGGGTACTTGGCGTCGAGGTTCGCCTCAATGTCGTCCTGAGCCTCCTTGACCTTGGCTCGAAGGTGGGCCTGCCTGTCGAGAAGCGCCGCGTAGCCCTCCAGCGCCGCGCGCTCCTCGGCGAACTCCTGATCCAGGCCGATGTCCTTGAGCCGCGCCTTGATCGCCTTGGTGGTGATCTTCTGCTTGTCCCCCTCACCTTCGACCACCTCGGCCAGCAGCCCCTCCTCGCCGCCCTGCTCCCCCTTCAGCTCCTCGAGCTGCTGCTCGATGGACGCCAGCTCAGCCTCCAGCGTCCCGATGCCCGCCTGCTGCGCGCGGAAGTTCCGAACAACGAGGATCGAGGCCGGGATCAGGTCCGACTTGAAGCGGCGCTTGCCCTTCTTGAAGTCGTGGCCCTCCGGCCAAGCCAGCTTGCCGTCCTTGTTCTTGGTCTGGACGATCTCGCGCGGCTGGGCACCGGCCTTCCAGCCGTCGGCGGCGATGAGGTAGCAGTCGTCCTGCATGGTCTCGGCCCAGTAGTCCATGAGGTGCTGATAGACGTCGTAGGCGTCGAGCAACGGAGCGCCGCGGAAGGCAGCGAGGAGTTCCTCGGCGATGGTCTCGATGAGCGCCTTGGGGTGGTCGCCCTTCTTCAGGCTCTCGAGCCGGGGTCTTGTGGCGTCTTTCCACTGGTCGAACAAGCGGGTGGCCGACTCGTTGAACGCCGCGAACTCGGGGTGGCCGAGGATCGTCGCCTTCACCTCCGCGATTGGCACCTTGAGGCGGGAGTAGCCGGGCCGGCCGGCGGACTCGAAGAGCGCGGCACGCACGCTGGGCAGGACCTGCCAGTAGGCGTCCAGGGCGTTCAGGTCGCGATCTGGGATGCCGCCCCGGAGGTGGCCGTCGATGTCCTGCAGGTCCTCGGGCTCGCTGGAGTCGATGTAGCGGGGCAGGTTGAGGTTGTAGTCGTTCTTCGGGTCGGCGATCTCGGTCACGGGCACGAGGCGCGAGTAGCGAGGGATCTCGGCCTGCTTGGCGAAGGTGTCGACGATCCGGTGGATGTCCTGCTCGCGCAGACGGTTCTTCGGGCCGTC
>JADLEH010000265.1 GCA_020846255.1 Propionibacteriaceae bacterium | reverse complement strand
GTGAAGCCCATGATCATCGAGCCGAGGGAGTGGATGGCGCTGTGGGCGATCTCGAAGTCGAAGCCTGCCTGAATCATGGTGGCCACGAGGGCTTCGAAGATGATCATCGTCTGGGGTGGGATGTTCGACTCGGTGGCTACCAGTGGGGGCGCCCAGGGGTGGCGAAGCATCACTCGGCGGGCGCCAAGGCATCGGTCGCGGATCGTTGCCCGCCAGTCTGCGGCGCCGGCCGGAGCGCGTGGAGCATCGGAGGTTCCGCCGGATTCGGGTGAGCCGGGTTCGGCTGGCCCGTCGGCCAGGGTCTCGGCGATGACTTCGTCGATGATCACGGCGGTCAGGGCGGAGAGGAGTCCTGCCTTGTCCTTGACGTAGTAGTAGAGGGACATGGCCTCGCAGTCGAGCTCGTCTGCCACCCGCCGCATCGTCAGCGTCCCGATGCCTTCCCGGTCGGCTACCGCGAGGGCAGCGTCGAGGACGCGTTCGCGGCTGAGTGGCTCCTTGGATGTTCTAGCGGGCATCTCCCACCTCCCTTGCGGTTGCTCTATCTTACGTCCTAAGATGCATCTTACAGACTAAGAAAGGATCTGTTGTGACCATCCCAACGACGCACTTGGCGCCAGTCGTTCCCGGAGTCGCCCCGCACATCGGCCCCCGCACGGTGGTCTCGTCCCTGTGGCTCTTCGCCATCCTCAACTACCTCTACTGCGACCTGCTCGGGCTGATGTACCCCGAGGACCTGCAAGGCTTCCTGGACGGCAAGGTCGGAGGCCTGGTCATAGACCAGCAATTCCTGCTCTACGCTGCGATCCTGATGACCGTGCCGATGGCGTCGGTACTCATCTCCCGGATCGCAGCACACCGGTTCGCGCGCATCGAGAGCATCGCGGCGGCGGCGTTAATGACCCTCGTCCAGCTGGCCACCCTCGTCTTCGGGACCCCACCCACCCTGCACTACCTGTACTTCTCGGTCATCGAGGTGGCAACGACCATCGCCATCGTGTGGGTGGCAGCACGCACCTGGAAGCTCGACTCCTGACCGCAGCCGGCGCCGGATAGCAAGGACCACAGGGACTCGACACCCCGAGGCATCACAACAAGCGGCGCGGAGACCCGCGGTCGGCGGCAGATCCGGTCGTTCGCGGCTGTTTGCCCAGGCGGTTCCCTTTCCTGCCGATTGCCGGGGTTGTGTGCTAGCCGATGTGGAAGGTTCCGATCTGTGTCTCCCCGTCTGACTCGTAGAGAGGGAAGTCCCATCCGTTGGGGTACTTCTGGTCGCGCTCGGCTTGAAGTCGGACGGCTTCGGCAGGGTTGGTTGGCTGGCCGGGGTGGTCGGGGCTGAAGGCGTCGAGGTCGGCGCTTCTGCCATACCCAACGATGTTCTGGCCGGTGTTGTCAGTGCCGCTCATCCAGACCAGGTCCGGCTGGCCTTGGATGTCGTTGATGGCGCCGAAGGTTTCTCCGTTGGCGTTCACGCCGAACCTGGTCGGCACCTGGTTCACGAACTGAACCGACACCGCCGCCTTGGCTGCCTCCGAGGTCGTGAAGTAGAGCCGCCCGCGAGAACTCGTGATCTCGAAGTCCTGCCAGCTGGGGCCGTGGGAGTCCGCCAGGTCGGCCTCCTCGCAGTTGAAGGATGCGTTGTTACCCCCCGCGTCGGTTCCGAAGGTCGTGGTCCCTGCAGTCAGGCAGGTCACCGTGACTCGCACATGGGTCGCCGCTTCGGGGCCGGTCGAAACGTCCATTGATGACGAGCCGTCGACCACGAGGCTCCTTGGTGAACCCAGCAGTGAGATGATCGGCGTCCCAGGAACGACGCCTGGGGGAGCTGTTATGAGTCCATCACTGGTAGAAGCGGTGGGAGTCGCAGCTGGATGGGCGATCGGGGCGACCCCGCCGGCGGCGAAAGCGGCGCTCGTTGCCCCTGCACCAGCCAGCACGCCGACCGTTAACAGTCCCACTGCCCGCCACCAGTGGGGTCGCTGCCGGCGCGGTGCGGCCACCTCGGCCACCAGTCCGGCCCGGATCGCCGTCGACCGCTGCTCAGAGAACCCTGCGTTCATGTCCGCTCTCCTTCCATGGCCACTTGGGTACCGATCGAGGTCCGCAGCCGGCGCCGCAGGCGTGAGAGGCGCATCTTCCCCGCCGCATCGCTCAGGCCCAGCACCTGGCAGGCTTCAACGATCGTGAACCCCTCAACCGCGGTCAACATCAACAGCCTCCGATCCACCTGGCCCAAAGACTTCATCGCCTTGACCAACCCATCGCTACGGCCATCACCAGTGCGGCCCAGCACGACGTCGGCGGTGTCGATCCCTTGATCCGGCCTCGGCAGGCGCGCGAGGAACGCCTGGTACCGCCCCCGACTGCGCCGAGCGTTCCGAGCCACGTTGCTGGCGGTCACCAGCAGCCATGGCAACAAGGAGCCGTCCACGAACCGGATCGAGCCACGGCGACGCCACAACTCCAGGAACGCAACAGCGGCCAACTCCTCGGCATCGCTCACCTCGGCACCAGCACCCAGTAGGTGGCGAAACACCCGATCACGATGCCGATCCCAGATCAGGCCGAAAGCAGCCGAATCACCCTCGAGCACGCCAAGCCAGACCTGCTCGTCAGTGACATTGTCCACACCCCGTAGTGTCCGCTCCCGCCGAGAAGGTAACGGCATAAACCAAAGAAAGGAACCGTGCCGTCTGCGCATGTGCGGATATTCGCTGCATTGACTAGGGCCGTCGCTAAGCCAACGAGGACGTCGACATGGCCGTCGTCTCAGATTCTGCTTGGCGGTTCTCGCTAGTCGGTATGTGTCGCTGCCGTTTGGCCTCGGTCCTGGGCCGGGTAGTGCTTGCGGAGGTCGGAGGTCGTCATCCGGTCGAGCATTCGGTCGGGAAGGATGCGGGATGCCCGGATGAGGAAGGCGGCTGTTGCGCCGATGGTGTAGCGGGTGCGGGGCCTTGGATCGGTCACCGCCTTGGCGATGATCTTCGCGGCGACGTCGGAGGTCACACCGGCATTGGTGAACGCGGCCACGTGGGGCGGTATCGCCTGCATCAGAGCGCCGTAGCGCGCGTTCTGCCCGGGCGTCATCCCCTCTTCCAGACGAGTGAGCGCGGCCAGGCCGGTGCGGGACATCTCGGTCTTGACGCCGCCCGGCTCCACCACAACCACCTGTACACCGTGGGGGGCCAGTTCGTTGCGTAGCGCGTCGCTGATCGCCTCCATCGCGAACTTGCTGGCGGAGTACGGTCCGTAGCCGGCCATGGAGACCTTGCCATTGAGGGAGGTGATGTTCACGACGCGTCCCTTGTCGCGCAACAGCGCAGGGAGCAGGGCTTGGGTGACGGCGACGTGGCCGAAGACGTTCACCTCGAAGATGCGCCGCCATTGGTTGAGCGGCATCACTTCGACCGGGCCGGCGCCGGGAATGCCGGCGTTGTTGACCAGCGCCCGCAGCGGCCGCGGGTCCTGCTCGACGCGTGCGACAAGCGCGGCGATGTGGTCGGGGTCGGTGATGTCGAGGATCACCGGCTCGATGCCGTCGGTCCGCAGCCGCATCCCGTCGCTGTCGCTCCGTACGCCGGCGAGGACGTGGAAGCCGCGACGGGCCAGTTCCCGCGCGGTGGCCGCGCCCATTCCGGTCGAGGCTCCGGTCACAACCACGAGCCCGCGAGTTTCAGATGACGTTGTCATCTTTCGAGTATGCGGCGCCCAGGTGACGCTGTCAACCGGTTCGAGTGACTTAGTCATCACAAGGCGGCTAGGATCATTCCCGTGATCAGCCGTGCCGAATCCGCGGCGGCCACGCGCCGTGCCCTGCTCGACGCGGCCGCTGAGCTGCTGGACTCCGGTGGCCTCGACGCCGTGACGCTGCGCGCGGTCGGGGCGCGCGCCGGAGTGACTCGCGGAGCGCCCTACCGGCACTTCCTCGACAAGGAGGACCTGCTGATCGCCGTCGGGGCCCGGGCATGGGACGCGCTGGGAGACCGCATGCAAGCACTTCGAGTGGAACCGGGCCTAGCCACCGCCGAGAAGGTGCGTGGCGGTCTCATCGCACTCATCGACATCGGCCGCGTTCAGCCACACCTCTACAAGCTCATGTTCAGCAACCCGCCCGGCGACCCCACGGCACTCGCCCGGGCCGCGCAGCGAAGCCAGACCGAGTTCCTGGCCGTCGTCGCCGACCTGGTCGGCGAGCAGGACGCCCGCCGATACGCAGCCCTGCTCATCAGCAGCGCGAACGGGATCGCCGGGCTCGAGGCCAGCGGCCAGCTCAACGACCCGAAGTGGGGAGGCGTCTCCGCCGAAGACCTCACCGACACCCTCGTCGACATGATCGCCGGGAAGACCCAGCACGCCTGACCGCCGAGCGGACTCCACGACGATTGCCAGAAGGAGTCGAGATCGGCCCGGACGCCTTCGGCGCGCCATCCTCCCATCGGAACGCCCAGGGCACGCCCTCGTCAGAGTCGATCCGCGCGCGAAGTGCGGCAAGGTATGCGTGCTACTTGGCGACCGGGTCGCTGGGTGCCGTGTCAGGCACCCCGACCCCCTTGACGCAAAACGCCTCACGCTGATGATCGTGCGTCAAGTTAGCCTTGACGATGACGCTGGATGTCAAGATAGTCTTGACACATGGAGATCTTCGGGGCCGCGCGAAAGCACGGGCTTGAGGACGCCGAAACCCAGCACGCCTGGCTCAACGCGATCCGCTTGGTCGAATACGACTACGACGGTGAGGAGCGGCTGCTGGTCATCGGCGCCGACCGCCACGGCCGGCTTCTGGAACTGGTCGCGGTGCCAGCGGGTTCACCGACCCGGATCATCCATGCCGACCTGCTTCGCCCGAAGTTTCACGACTACCTGAGATGAGGTGACCACATGAGCATCAACACCAGCCACAACACCACCGGACTCGACAACCTCGACCCGGCTGTTCACCCGGCTCGGGACGCGGTGAACTTCCGGCGCATCCTTGCAGCGCGCGAACACATCACCAATGCAGAGGCCGAGCTTCGCGATGCCGTCAGGGCCGCCCGCGATGCTGGCGACTCGTGGACCCTGATCGCCGCCGCACTAGACACCACCCGGCAGGCCGCGCAACCGCGTTTCGGCAAGGACTGACCGGCCTCGACACCCAAGTCGTCCGCCGGACTCGCGGCTTTTCAGGGCCTTTGGCTATCGGCGGTCGTAGATTTCGCGTCGGTGTCCTACGGCGACGACGAGAACGAGCAGCACGTTGTCGTGGATCTCGTACACGATCCGGTAGTCGCCAGTGCGGACG
>JADLEH010000264.1 GCA_020846255.1 Propionibacteriaceae bacterium | reverse complement strand
GCGAGCGGCAGGCACTCGTCCGGCTCACCGCGCCGGTGCCGGGGATGCTGAACGTGTTCGCTTACGGCGAGGACGAGGGCACGGCGACCGGCACGGCGACAGCTGGGGTGCGGGCCTACCTGTTCTCCCCCGACGCTGCGGACTACGTGCGGCGCGAGGAGCCGGCCTGGGAGGCATGGCTGCGGGGACTCCCCGTCAGTATGAGTGACTGAGCCGGCCGATTCCGGCATTCCGGGACTGCCCTCGGGCTGGGTGGCCTACCATCGTTGGTAGGCATCGGCGCCCGTGATCTGGCCGTCTGCGCCCTGCCAGCAGGGAGTCGGTCCCATGTCGAAGGTCACCGTCACGCCGAAGTCGCTCGTCGTCCTCGAAGACGTAGTGAAGACCTACCACATGGGCGAAGTGGACGTCACCGCCCTGAACCACACCGACCTCGTCCTGGACCGTGGCGAGTTCGTCGTGATCCTCGGGCCGTCGGGCTCGGGGAAGACGACTCTGCTCAACCTGATCGGGGGGATCGACTCGCCGACGGCCGGACGGATCGTGATCGACGGTGAGGACATCTCCCACTACAGGCAGCGGGAGCTCACGATGTTCCGGCGTCGGACGGTCGGGTTCGTGTTCCAGTTCTTCAACCTGATACCGACGCTCACAGCCAGGGAGAACGTCGACTTCGCCCTCCAACTCTCCGATCGCGACCGCCGCAGTGGCAAGCACCGGGAGACCTCCGCACAACTGCTCGCGAAGGTGGGCCTTTCCGAGCGCCTGGAGCACTTCCCGTCCCAGCTCTCCGGAGGTGAGCAGCAGCGGGTGGCCGTGGCTCGAGCACTGGCGAAGAAGCCGGCCCTGGTCCTGGGGGACGAGCCGACGGGCAACCTCGACTTCCGCACAGGGAAGCTGGTGTTGTCGGCGATGCGTGAGGTGAACCGGCTGCTGGGCACGACTGTGGTGATCGTCACCCACAACCAGCCGCTCGCGGCGGCGGCCGACCGGGTCCTGCATTTCCGGGAGGGACGTATCTCGCGCATCGAGGTCAATGCCCACCCGGTCCCGCCAGAGGACGTCGAGTGGTGATGCGCAATGCGGATGCTCCTGCTGAAGATGTGGCGCGACGTGCTGGCCCACAAGGGGCAGTTCGCCGGACTCATCGTGGTTGTCGGACTTGGCATCTCGACCTTCGTCGCGTTCCAGGCCGGATATCTGGACCTGACCGAATCGGTCGAGCGAGCCAACCGTGAGCTGAGGTTCGCGGACTTCTCGATCTCCGTGAGCGACACGGCCAGGATCAAGGTGGCAGCTGTCGCCGCTCTCCCTGGCGTCGTCGCAGCCGAGGGACGGCTTGTGCAGGACGTCTCCCTCGAGGTGGACGAACAGTCGAACCAGACTGCCGTGGCGAGGGTGGTCGGCTTGCCCAACACCGGCCGACCGGTGGTGAACGATCTGCTCCTGCTGTCGGGCGGCTGGCCCCGGCGCGGCGGTGCCGAAGCGATCCTGCACACGAAGTTCGCACAGGAGACCGGCACGAAGCCCGGCACAGAGCTCACCATCCTGATGGGGCGCCAACACAAGCACGTCCGGGTTGTGGGTATCGCCGCGAGCGCTGAATACATGTATGCCGTGCCAGAGAAGGGCGCGCTGCCCTCGCCACGGGAGTTCGCCGTCCTGTTCATGCGCGCCGACGACGCCGAGCGACTCCTCGGGCGGCCAGGGGTCATCACTGACGTCGCTGTGATCACAGAGCCCGAGGCCAACGTCGACTCCGTGCTCCGCGATGTGGAGCAGGAGCTGGGCCGATCTCGGGTGATCGCCTCGACGCTCCGTGCCGACCAGCCGTCCAGCTTCATGCTTGCAGAGGAGATCGAGCAGAACCGGGTGATGGCCATGTTCCTGCCGGCCGTCATCCTTGCCATCTCGTCGAGTTCGTTGTTCATTGCCTTGTCCCGCCTGGTGACCTCGCAGCGGCGCGAGATCGGGCTGGAGAAGGCGTTGGGCTACAGCGACCGCCAGATCTTGTGCCAGTACCTCTCGTTCGCAGTGGTCATAGCCGCGCTCGGAGCCGTGCTCGGCTTTGTGCTGGGGGATGTGCTCGCCCGCGCGATTGCGCAGCAGTACGTCGCCATGCTCGGCGTGCCCTTCCTGGAACACCACGTCTACCCCGAGATCGTGGCCGGGTCGGTGGTCATCTCGACCTTTGCCTGCCTGCTGTCCGGGATCGTCCCGGCGTTGCGCTCCTCGCGCCTGCCTCCCGCCCAGGCGATGCACGCCGACCCGAACATCGCCCTGGCGGGTGGCCGGATCCCGCTCCTTGAGCGTGCCCTCTCCCCCGTGCTTCCATCGACCTTCCTGCTGCGGATCCCGCTGCGAAACCTCTTCCGCCAGAAGCGGCGCAGCTTCTACACGATCGTCGGGGTGGCATTCGCAATGCTGCTGGCAGTCACGACCCAGTCGATGTTCGATGCGATGGACGAGATGCTGGACCGCTTCGACAACTTCAGCGAGCGGTGGGACGTGCAGGCTGTCTTCGCCGAGCCTTTCGGCACCGGCCGGGCTGCAGAGGTGGCGCACTGGCCCGGCGTGAAGGGTGTGGAGACAG
The DNA here is from genome assembly GCA_020846255.1 of Propionibacteriaceae bacterium. Taxonomy (GTDB): domain Bacteria; phylum Actinomycetota; class Actinomycetes; order Propionibacteriales; family Propionibacteriaceae; genus Propionicimonas. Next base: position 25,847 of record JADLEH010000264.1, on the reverse strand, counting down.
CGCTTGTCCTGCCGGCGGAGTTGCGCACCGACGGCGGGTCCTACCAAGGTGCCCTCACCTGCGCTGAACCATCGGCCCGGTTCCACGGCTTCCAGATCATCGATGGACCACCAGCGCAGGAGGCGCTGGCCTCTGGCGGACTGGTGATCACCGGCACCCTCGCTGAGAAGCTGGGCATCGGCGTCGGTGACTCCACGAGGGTGAAGACGCCCCTCCGTGACCAGTGGGTCGACCTCCCCGTCGCTGCCATCAGCAAGGAGACCCTTGGGGCCCCGATCTTTGCCAACCTCGATGTCGGCAGGCGGCTCACCGGTCTGTCGGAGCGCTACAACACGCTCTATGTGACCAGTTCAGCCGCGGCCGCGCCCGAAGTGAAAGTCCGACTCGGCGATGTGCCGGGTGCCCTTTCGGTGTCGGTGAAGGCCGAGACCCTCGCGCGCTTCACCGAGATGATGGGCTTCATGGACTTCTACCAGGGCCTGCTCCTCGGCTTCGGCCTGGCCATGGCCTTCGTGGTCGTGTACAACACCCTGAACGCGAATGTGACGGAACGGACCCGCGAGATCGGCACCATGCGAACGATCGGGGAGGGAGCGGGACGCATCGCCTGGATGGTCACACTCGAGAATCTCATGCTCGGCCTTGCAGCGGCCCCACTGGGGGTATGGCTGGGACTGAGGACGGCCGACCTGCTGTACTCCCAGCTCTCCTCCGAGGCCTTCACCCTCACCGCCTATATCAAGCCCTCCTCGATCGGGGTGATCCTCGCCGGGCTGCTCGCCGTGATGCTCCTCTCCGAGATCCCACCCATCCTGCGCATCCTCCGCCTCAACCTCGCCGAGGCCACCAAGGTGATGGAGTGATTCTTCCTCCAGAACAGCGTGGAGGGACCGGAGCCGCTGGATCAGGGGTGCCGTCCGCTGAGGTTGGGCTTCGGGAGCCTCGCCTTTGCTGGCCGCATCAAGTAGCGGTCTCTCGCGACGGTGACAGGGGTCGGGGTCCAGCTGAAACAGCCGGGAGCAGTCCGAGATGGCGTCGGCCAGTACGGGGACGGGGATTCGCCTGCGGTGGAAGCTTCCCCGGTGTAGCTTCCGGACATGGAGCCACCCCCCGGGCGCCGAGGCCCGTCCCGTCGGGCTGGTGGAATCGCCGCTGCATTGGTCCCGCTGGTGACCGCGGGATGCGGGTTGTTGCCCACGGGGCCGGCCAGCGAGTCCGTCACGCCCACACCCTCCACCAGCACGGTCGTACCGTCCCCGTCGCCCACTTCGGCAACGCCCACGGCGGCCGGGCCCACCCGGCCCGGGCAGGCCGCTCCCTCCGGATTCCCGAACCAGCCCCGACCGGCGGAGGCGGCTTGCGCGCTCCCGACCGACGCGCCCGCATCGGTTTCCGGGGCCGACGGGCCGACGCTCACCGCCAAGCGGGTCGAGAACGCCTGGCGGGCAAGCGAAGAGGGCAAAGCGAACCGTGTGACAACTGGCACGTTGACCGGACGTGAGGCTGAAGGGGGCTCACCGTCGCCGGCGCATGTCCTGCTCGAGGCCGGCACCCACTACACCGGTGTGAGCCACTTCGAGTGGACAGGCCTGCGAACTTACGTCTTCGCCAACCCCGGACGGGCGGCCGCGAAGCTCGCCGCCGTCCGGCTGATGATGGACCGACCATGCAGCTACCAGTTCGGCAGCAGGGGGCGGTACGTGGTCGCCGAACTCAAGGAGAACGCCCCCGACATGCTGGTGGTCGCGGGCGTCATGGACAACATTCCGGTGACAGATGTCTTCGTTCGGTACGGCAACACGGTCACCGACTTCTCGGCGATCATGGCAATGCCGGAGAGCAGCGACGTCGTGCCACTCGTCCACGACGCCCTGGACAAGGCCTGAGCGCCCCACCCCTCCCCGTCAAGGGGCTACCTCTGGCCCTGAAGTACGTCCAGGGCGCGGCGAACAACTGTCCGGAAATGACCGTCAATGACCCCAGAAATGGCTTTTGACCGCGATTCTTGACGGCCTCGGGAAGACGGACGGTGACGCGTGCGGAGTTGTCGTCGTCGGGCGCGGCGTCATGGGCCACGAGGGTCGCCTCGTTGCGGACGATGTGCCAGCTATCCACGATCTCCGGGACGGGGGATGATGGAGGCTGCGTCAGGCATACCGGCCCCCCGGCCTGAGGAGGCGACGTGGCAGAAGAACTCTGGGCGCTTGTCATCGAGGACGACCCTGACTCGGCGTCATTCACCAAATCGGTGCTCGAGAGGCACGCCGGGATGCGCACCGTCGTGGCGACTGACGGGCCGTCGGCGCTGGTCGCCCTGCAGGAGCAACGCTTCGACCTCGTGGTGAGCGACATCGAGATGCCGGGCATGTCCGGGCTCGACCTGTTGCCCGACGTCCACCGGCTCGCCCCAGGGGTGCCGGTCATCGTCCTCACGGCCTACGGCAAGACCGGTTATGCGATCCGGGCGTTGCGCGGTGAGGCCGACGAGTTCCTCATCAAGCCCGTCAGCGTGAGCCACCTGGCCGAACGGGCACTGACCCTGGCCAGGCAGGGAAGTCGGTCGCCGGCGCATACCGTGGGACCGCGACACCGGCAGCCTCGAGCGCGGGCATGGAGAGGTACTTGTCGCCGGCGATCGACGTCGGCCAGGCGGACGAGATCACGATGCGCCCGTGCGGCGCACTCGGTCCGGCGTAGGGCTTGAACGCCTCCGCCAGCACGGCGAGCTGTGGCAGTTCCTCGGAGCCGGTCGGGATGATCAGGTCGGGCCGGTACCGCTCGAAGAGCGCCTTCATTCCCACCGGGTAAGCAGGATCCACCGCTGCCGGCGCGACGTCAGTGACCGGGAACTCGGGATTGTCGACCTCGGCCATGTCCACCCCGACTCAGTGCAGCGCCGGGTCCCGCGACCTGAGGGCTTCCAGTTGGGCGTCCTGGTCGGTGGCCTAGCCGACCGCTGGACTCTGGCGCCGTTCACCGTTCGTGGCGTGACGGTCACCGAATGGTCGTCGACCGTTTGCGTGGTTTCCACTCGGCGGGTGTGGTCTGGGAGTGCCGTGGCCGGAGGGTCACCACCTGGGAAGAAGGTTCACATGAGCATCAGCCGCCGCACCCTGCTTGGCGCGAGCGTCACCGTTGGCGCCATTGCCGCCACGGGGCTACCCGCCGTTGCACACCAGAAGGTCAATCCGAACACCACCGGCAAGCCGTTCGGGGCCCTCCTGCCAGGCCCCGACCAGTTGGCCTGCCCAAGGGCTTCTCTGCCAAGCGTGTCGCAACCATCGGTGTCGAACCGCTGCTCGACGGCCCCGGCGGTGCCGTCGTCGGCAGGACGGCCAGCAATCTGGACGGCACCGGCTGCTTCGAGAAGGGACACCGAACGTTCCTGGTGGTCAACCACGAGTGCCGCGCCAACGCGTCCGCCCCGGTCCCCCTGGTCGCGGGGACCGTGTACGACGCCGGCGTCCCCACCGGCATGGGTGGCAACTCGATCCTCGAGGTCACCCGCGAAGGCGACTTCGTGCAGCAGTGGGTCGGGCTGTCCGGCACCATCCGCAACTGCGCCGGCGGTGAGACCCCCTGGGGTTCATGGCTGGCCTGCGAGGAAGACACAACCAAAGCGGGCACCACCGTCACCAACGGCGCCGGGCAGTCGTTCACGACCCAGAAGGACCACGGCTACGTCTTCGAGGTGTTCCCCGCCGCCCCCACCAAGCAGATCCCGGTGCCGATCAAGGCCTGGGGGCGAGCGGTCTGGGAGGGTGCGGCCATCGGTCCGCAGCGCAGGGACGCCTACCTCACCGAGGACACCAGCGGCGGTCTCTTCTACCGCTGGACCGCTCCCAGGCGAACCGTCATCAAGCCTGGCATCGCACTGCAGTTCGATGAGAACGACGGCGTCCTGCAGGCCGCCCAGCTCATCCGTAACGGGACACCGCTGGTGCATTACGGCCAGCTCACCGAGGCCGACTTGAACCGGCCCTACCCGGTGAAGTGGATCGACGGCGGCGCCGACCGACAGGCACAGAACAGCAACCTCCGCGCCCAGTTCCCCGGAGCCACGGTGCACGCCAAGATCGAGGGCTGCTGGACCGACGGGAAGGGCCTGTGGATCGCGGTCTCCTACACCAACGCCGCCCAACTGGCCGCGTACCCAACTCTCGGCATGACCGGCGATTCCGGCATGGTTCTCTTCTACGACTACAAGGCGCAGTCACTCACGCTCAAGGAGTACTACGCCAACGGCAACCCGCACGGCTTCCATGGTCCCGACAACATCACCGTCTCCCCCTTCGGCACGATTGTGATCGCCGAGGACGGAGACAACCCGTGCAGCCTGATCTCCTGGACGCCGAAGGGCGGCTCCCAAGAGCTCGTCCGTGACCTGGGCGACCGAGGCGAATGGGCCGGCCCAGCCTTCTCCAGCGACGGATCGGTGCTCTACGCCAGCATCCAATCGACCGCGACCTACGCGATCACCGGCCCCTTCAAGAAGCACCTCGGCCACAACTAACCCGCGGACCCCGAGGGGCCGCGTCCTTCTCGACGCGGTCACTCGGGGGTAGTTGCCCCAACTCGCGACCCACGGCCTCCGTCACCTGGCGGCGTCACTGATGTGGGACGCGACCGGCGACCTCCTTGCCGTGAGCAAGGCGCTACGACACAGCAGCACCGCCGTGACTGACGAGGTTCACAAACACATGAAGCGCGGCAAGCAGCGGGTGACGTTCGGCGCGATCGCGGACCAGCTCGCAAACACCGGTGTACACATAGAGCGAGGATCGCGGTGATCGAGTTTGGTGATCGTGACTTAAATGTGCATCCACTAGGCCTTTTACAGTCGGGCTGACAGGATTTGAATAGGAGCCAAAACACGGTCTGACTAGGGCACACATGCCTCTGACTAGCGGTTCTATTTATGCTGACGTGTGCAGGAGTGAGCTATCTATGGCTGTTTTTCACGCGCCTTGTAACATGCACGTTCCACGCCTATTCTCGGTTCTCGACAGACAGAATTCGGCTATGGCAGCCCTCAACCCAACCGGGCGTGGGCCAACCATAGACCATCGGCCGAACGCGCATCCCGGCCACCGAAACCTGTCAGTCCCGGCAGATCGTTGTTCCACGCAATAGCTGCTGATAAGGGGAGATGAACAGAGCATGTCACCACAGAGCGCCGCCAGGAGGACTGAGAATGTTGTCCAGCTCAGGGCCGTCGAGGCTCCTCGAGCACGGCCCGCACGATCGCACAGTCGCCGGGTCTTCGGCAACGTGTCGAAGCTCCCGTCCGGCAGATGGCGGGCGCGCTACCCGGACCCCTCCTACCGCGGCCCTGACCGAGCCCCCTGGATCAACGCTCCGACCACCTTCCTGACAAAGGGCGACGCCAGCGCGTGGGTATCCGCGCGTGAAGCCGAGATCATCGAGCGCCGTTGGCGACCCGCTCCCCCACCTGCGCGACCGACCCAGACCTTCGCCGAGTACTCGGCCCGCTGGCTCGCCGGACGTGAACTGAAGCCATCCACCATCCGCGAGTACACCGGCATCATGAAGCACTTGGTTGCGGCGTTCGGCAAGCGATACGTCGACGAGATCGCGGGAGCCGACATCCGAGAGTGGTACGCCACCCTGGACCGGACGAAGCCGGCAGCGAGAGCGCATCTGTACGCGCTCCTCCACAACGTCCTGAACGGTGCCGTCGAGGACGAACTCATCGACGTCAACCCGTGCCGCATCAGGGCGGCCGGCACCACAAAACGCCTACGCAAAGTCCAGCCCGCCACTCTGGCGCAACTCGCGAACCTGGTCGCTGAACTGCCGGACCGCTATCGCGTTCTCGTGCTCACTGCAGCCTGGTGCGCGCTGCGCTTCGGAGAACTCACCGAACTCCGACGGCATGACATCGAGCTGGCTGACGACGACGGCGCGGCCTGGCTGCACATACGCCGAGCTGTCACCTGGCCCACGGCGCACACTCCGGTGGTGTCGACACCGAAGTCGGACGCCGGCATCCGGGACGTGGCAATCCCGCCCCACCTCGTGCCGCTGATCCGGGCTCACATCGAGCGCTACGCGGTGCCAGGCCCTGACGGACTGGTGTTCCCCAACACCGAAGGCAGTCACATGCACCACGGCAGCATGTACAAGGTCTTCAGGCGAGCGCGCAAGGCGATCGGCCGATCCGACCTACGCTTCCACGACCTCCGCCACACCGGCGCCACCATGGCAGCCCAGGCCGGAGCCACCATGCGCGAACTGATGGACCGTCTTGGCCACTCGACGCCACAAGCGGCCCTGATCTACCAGCACGCCGCGGCCGACCGCCAAGCCCAGCTTGCTGCACGACTCTCTGCAATGGCCGCGGGCGAGCTCGAGTGACGCGACTCGTGCCATCGATGGAGGACGAAATGGGCTACTCAAGCTGGAACGACGAGAAAGAGAACGCCTGGTCCCGTGGCCGCGGAGCGTCGCTCGGACATCGAACAGGGCCCCGCGCTCGGACAGCTGATCTACGACCTGCGCACCGAAGTCGGCCTCAGCCAGCGCGAGCTGGCAGCACGGATGCGGACGACGCAGTCGTTGATCTCCCGCCTCGAGGAATGCGGCGGGGCACGCAACTGCATTGACAGCTCGCCCGTGTGGCGGTCGCGCTTGGACGCCACTTGGTGTTGTGCTTCCCCGAGCGAGTCCCCATCGAGATGAAGGACGCCGTTCAGGTCGCATGACCGTCGGACCTCCACTGTGAGCCTTCGCACCTCGGGCAGGGTCGTCCGACTCGGGGGCCTAGCTGCGGCATCCGCGCAATCACCCCGGATATGCACGTGATACGACCGGATCTGGCTCCCCTCTGTGTCAATAGGCGGGTTCGAGGCGTCTCCGATTTGTGGTCTTCCGGCCGGGTGCGGCGGCGGGTAGCGTCTTGGCTGCGGGTCCGGGAAGTGGCTGATCCGAAGTGTCGATGTTCGGGTGTGAGTCGACCGCGCTGGATTGAAGTGCCGCCCCGGAATGCCCTCCCGGACTCGCGCCAGCGAGCTCGTCATGATCGTCGGTGAGCGTCGTTGCGTCGGCTACGAGGTGTCGATACACCACGTCGGAGAGGCGGCGCTTGAGGCAGCGGAGGGCTTCCATGCGGGTCTTGCCGGCGGCGAGCTTGCGCAGGAAGTACGCCCGTCCCGGGGTGTCGTGGCGGAGCTGGACGATGGCGGCGATGTGCAGCACGTGGTTCATCCGCCGGTTGCCCGCCCGGGACAGCCGGTGGCGGATCTGCTCTCCGGAGGAGGCGTCGATCGGGGCGGTGCCAGTCCAGGAGGCGAACCGGTTCCGGTCGGCGAACCGGGTGACGTCGCCGACGTCGGCCAGGATCCTGGCGGCACCGGCCGGTCCGACACCGGCGATCTCCATCAGGGTGGAGCCGCGGGCAGCGATCTCGGCCTTGAGTTCGGCCTTGATTCTCTTCAACTTCGCGTCGACCACCACCAGGTCGGCCAGCTGTTCGGCGGCCATCCTGCGCCGGGTTTTCCCGGCGATGTCGCGCGGCCGGACGGCTGCCAGGATCGCTTTCGCCTGAAGCGCTGACAGGTCTCGTTTAGCCTTACCAGGGACGAGTTCGCTGAGCAGTCGTTGGAGCCGGTTGACGGTTTGGACCCGCAGGTGCGACAACTCGTCGCGACGGTCGGCCAACATCCGCAACGCCTCCGGGCTCGGGTCGGTGCTGAGCTGGCGCAGGTTCGACGTGCGCACCGCGACCATGGCAATCGAGTGCGCATCCAGCGCATCGGTCTTGCGGTTGTGCCCGGTGTCGAACAGCCGGGCCCTCGCGGCGAGCTTCGCCGGCACATCCACCACCGGCTCCCCGGCCTCGAGCAGCCGCTGCGCCAACGGCCGGCCCGCACCACCCGAGCCTTCCACCGCCCACAACCGCTTCGGCCACACCGCCACGTATCGGCGCATCTCCCGATAGCCCGACTTGTCGGTGGTGAACCGGCCGGCACCGACCAGCAGGCCGCGCCGGTTCACCACCTCGATCGTCGCCGACAGCTTGTGCGGATCCACCCCGATGATCACGTCGTCGACCACAGCCATCACATATCCCTGCCTCTCACCTCGCTGACTCCATGGGTTGGCGAGGTGGGCAGTGCTACGACGAGCTGGGCAGTCCCCTCTTGAGCCACACCATCACCAGCGGCATCCGAGGGATCGCAGTCCAGATGAGAGCCACACCCTCAAGTGGGCAGCCGATAGAGAGAGCGACCCATCGGACTCCTAGACCGAGTCTGGCCGGACACCGATCCTGCGTGAAGTCTCTACGTAGCCGATAGAGAGAGCGACCCATCGGACTCCTAGACCGAGTCTGGCCGGACACCGATCCTGCGTGAAGTCTCTACGTAGCCGAGTTGAGGATGCCTTGACGTGCCGATGCGGTGCCCGCCAGTCCATGGCCTTGAAGCTTGCGGACACCCGTTCCGACCACAGCACGCCTAGGGAGCCACCGGGAGCGTCAATAGGCGGGCGACTCCAAGAGCCTAAGGGCGTAGGGCCGCGCCACGCGAAGTGCGTCGGCGTACGTTATAGGGCCGCCCATTTCGGCCCATCGCGGTCCATTCCATACCTGTGCCAGCACCTCGGCCGATCGCGCGGAAGGCCAAGACGCGGCCAGGTGCTCGCGCGCCTGGGCCACCGCAAGCTCGCGGGACCAGGCCCCACCCCGAATCTGGAACGGCCCAACTGTGATACGGGACGCCCGCCGTCGAAGAGGGCCGGCGAAGCGTGAACGACCGAGAGTGGCCGCACACCACTCAACCGCGCGGACCAGCCCTGGCCGCGCGGAGAGCTCCACCAAGAGAATCGTCACAAGCGCCAACCGAGTCGCCATGTTGGGCTCCTGCGACACCACGGCCTCTACCCATCTCCGGGTTCGCCGTTTTCGCGAGATCCGCCAGATCACAGCTCGTAGTCGCGAAGCTGGCGACCCGCGAGGGACAGTCGGCCCCTTAGGCATTTTCCGAATCTCGGGCAAGACTCGCGGAGACGCGGGAAGTTATGCCCGTCATGAAGGTCGTCAGGACGGCTCCAATGATTATCCCAAACAGGTTGTCCTGCAGATATTGCCACACTCCTCCCTGTGAGCGCGCGAACTGTGCAATGTGTGCCCCTAGCAGGGCCGATGCACTGAAGGAGCCGACCATGCTGGCGTAGAGGAGGAAACCTCGAATGGCGGTCACCCCCAAGGGCGGGCCGCTATATACAAGTGACCAAAGGGTTAGCAGCCCACCAAAAGCACCTAGTATCGGAGCGTCCCATAAGCCGTAGTCCGTCGGCCAGAAAGTGAACAAAACGAAACTTGTGATGCCCGGAACTGCAACGCGTCGCCAGAGTGATGCACGCCTGACCTTGGCCTCATCCGCCTGCCCGAGCATGTAGGGAAACATTTCGAGCCAAGACCAGTACGGACCTATCAGGAGCGCTTCGAGCCGTACCACTAGTGCAATCACGATCACTGGGATGAGGAACTGCCACCAATCCATCGCACACTCCATTCGTAACGGGTGTGGGCCGCCGGCGCGGCTCTCTCGGCCAGCCCCACCGAACGCACCTTACCTTCACTTCAGAGTAGATTGGGGACGGCTCAGAGAGGTTGTGGATGACTCAACTCACCAGCGCATCGCATGGCTACACAAGGTCTCGTCACAGGTTCAGCGAAGCGGTCGGTGACGCCGAAGAAGCGGGCTGAGCACGCTTCTTGCGTTCACCCTCCTCGCTTGTCCTTTTCGCTTTGACACAGCGCTACGCCCCCGCACCAAGGGCACGAAAATCGATCAGTCACCTGAGAGGTATGTCTGACGTCTTAACGGCGAGGTCAATGTGTCCGGCGGATTCTAGCAGTGCCTTGACCGTAGATCTATTGTTGTCGGCGCGGATGAGTGGGCCAAGGCGCACGCCGGCTATCGGGAGCTGCCTGCCCTTGTCGCTGTCGTACAAAGTCGCGCGCGGATCCACGGACGGCTCTGCATCATCGCTGATGAATGTTGCCGAGGCGCTCAGGCGCACATAGCGTGCGATGCCAAAGGCCGTCGGCCGAAACTTGGCTGCCCGGCTGGAACCGCCATTAAGAAGGTCGTCCACGGCGAGAACCCGCACCTCGCTCTCGCTGGCGAACCCGGATGACTTCATTAGCTGGGCAAGTCGCGCAAGGTCTTGGCCGATGATAGTGAGCAAGTCCTCGTGGGCCCGTTCGTATTCACCCGCTCGAGACCGGGCTGCAAGCCCCTCAACATTGTCGAACTCAGCAACTGCATTGGCAACGAGACCGGCCAGGGCTTCGGACTTTTCCTGCTCGGTGTACAGCACATGGAGCCATGGTGAGACCTCCACCATGTCGGTCGGCCACACGAACGAGCGGTCGATTCCGTCATCATCGACATAGGACTCCACCTGGCCTGCTGTCCGCTCGCCCGACACGACAGCTCTCAGATTGAGCGACGGGTCCAGTTCGACGGCGTATCCGCGCCCCTCTGCGCCGTACAGACGCCACTGATTTGCGTCATCGCCACGCGTTGAGGCACAGCACAAGTAGATGTGCTCCGGCGAGGTTCCGAGGTAACCGAATGGAGTCTCGTCGGCCTCGTTCATTCCAGCGTGCTCCGCGATGAGCTCGAGCACACCCATTGTTTGGTCGTCGCCCTTCTGGCGGGCTACCCAGTCGCGGATGAACTGCCACCCCTGACGGACTTCGGCCACGTCGTTCATCGCGGCCGCTTCGGTCGCCCAAAGTTCGTTGTGCTCGACCAGTCCCAGTAGCCCGGCAGGGCTGGTGTAGTGGTAGATGGGTTCAGTGGCTTGACGAACGGTCGCTGGAAGCAGCTGTCTCCACCAACGGTCAGCAGTCACATCGCCGAGAGTAGAGCTTTGCCGGGTCCGCCGTGTGGCTGGGGTATGAGAGTCCCTCCCACACGTCGCCCGTGATTGAGTACACAGGCTGCATCAGCGCTCAACGACACGCCATTGGAAACGCCCGCCCCGCAGTGGGTGAGGTGTGGCTGAAGCGGTCATGGAGTCGAGCAGGGGACCTGCCGCCCAGTTCGCTGTTCCTCTCCTACACTTCGGGCGTGCCCATCCCCAAGGTCCCGAAACTCACGGAGGCTTCGGAGTATGCAGGCCAGGCGGCTATTCACGTCGCGTGCACCCAGCTCGGAAGTAGCTACACCCCCACTCAGGCGCGTCGCGTCGTGGCCGAATGGGTCGACCTCCTGTCCGGGGAGCCAACAGCGATCACTGATCTGCAGTTCCTCACTCGCACACCAAAGCGGCTCTTCAACGCTCTATCTGGCCAGACGCAGTTGCGGCGGCTGGTCGTGAAGTGGGGTGACTACGACGATCTGACGCCACTAGAGGGGCTGCAAGAGCTCAAGCTTCTGGAAGTGGGTGGCGCCTCCGCCGTCACCCAGGTTGGCCCGCTCGCGGCGCTCGACAAGCTGAGGACGCTTGCAATCGAGGGTTTCCGGCGGATCGATGACACGACGCCCCTAGGTCACCTCGTCAAGCTCACCGATCTCGAGTTGGGTGGGGACTGGATGTCACCTCGGAACGCGCACGTCACCTCGATCGGGTTTCTGCGGGAACTGAACCAGCTGGAAAAGGTCCTCCTGCACACCATCGTTGTCGAGGACCGGGACTACTCAGCGCTGCTCTCCCTGCCCCGCTTGAAGTGGGTCCGGACAATGGCGACGAAGGGGATGGAACCCTCGATCGACCACCTAAAACGCGCTCTGCCCTGGGTGTCCTGAACGCATGACTTTGCCGCGCCCCGCGCGTGCGGGCAAAAGCATCTCGCCAGATTGACCGAGAGCCGTCCAAGTTGGGCGGTTCAGGCCAGCTCGGCCGAGAGCTCGGTGGCAGCGACAACCAGCGGGTCGCTGGGGTGAAACTGCTGTTCGCAGGACGCGACGGTGACCGGCTTACCGTCCTGGAGCCAGGTGAGCACCTGCTCCTGGCCGTCGTAGGCGATCGGGCAGGTGCCGGTGAACGCCGGCGCAGCGGCAAGATCCGTGCGCTCGACGGCGTCGGTCAGCGCGGCGACCCGACCGTCCGGAAGAGTTCCCGTGCGCTGGGCGTCGTTCATGACGTGTGTCCAGCTGCCATCGCTCATCACCGTGATGCTTGACTCGCAGGTAGTCCCGGTAAGGCACAGGCCCCCTCTGGTTTCGGCCTTAACCAGCAGCACCACCGGCTCCGGGCTGGGCGAGGCCGCCGGCACGGCAGGGATGGCGGCACAGCCGGTGAGCAGAAACGCGAGGATCACAAGTCGGCGCATCGCCAAGTCCTTCCTTGTCCGATTCCCTATCCACGCGGATTGACCCGGGTCCGTTGCAAGTAGCTTGACCTGCCCTGTTGAGACCAGCCCGTTCGGTCCGTCCAACCGTCACGGGCGATGTCCAGTTAGTTGCCTTCTGGGGTAGGAGCGTCCACCACGCAGGAGGCGCCGACGTCGTGCCAGATCACCTGCCCACGGGGCCCGGGCGAACACCCGCTGGCCCGGCGAATGACCGGCCGGAACGACCGGATCTGGCGCTGAGTTCGGGCGCTATCTGACCGTGTCGTCCACACGCGCGTGGCAGCGAGGGGATGCTTCCGTCGGTAGGTTGCTCTTATGCCCGACGAGCCTCCGACCCGCGCACGGATAACGATGCCGGCCTGGATCTGGGGCGGAAGTCCCATGGGGCTGCTTGATCAGGCGGACTACCACTACGGCCGAGACCACAGTGGCGCGTTTTTTGTCCAGCCGAACGAGACGTATCGACGGCGCCGCCCTGATCTTGTCCGGCTCAGGACCATCGCGACGTCCAGCGAGGCTTCGCCGCGTTGGCACGAATTGTCGAGCCTCAGGGAGAGAGCCGAGGTGGACTTGCCGAAGCATGTGCAAGACGCCCTTGAGCGGCGCAGGGCGAAGGCGGAACAGAGCGGAGCTCTCATCGACGCCATCAACTATCAACGGCTCCTCCTGACTGTCCTCCCGATCGCAGAGCTCCCAACCCAAGCACGCTACTTTTCAGAGTTCCTCAACTCAGTTCGTTTCTCTGATGACAGCGATACCGGCCCGTTTCCCAACACCGGAGTACACGTGCTCGAAGTCGACCACTCCCTCCTTCGCCGATTGAAGATCGCGTCGGTCTGGCTGCGTCTTGAGCAGGATGCCCGACTTGGCAGCGGGGACGCTTCGCACGTAGTGGCCATGAACGCCGACCACGAAGACGTTTTCGCGTCATCCGCGGGACTCTATGAGGGAGTGATGCTGTTTGACGCTTACGTCGCCCCCCTCCTTGCCGCGGGAAGCCCTGGGATTTGGGCGATCAACGTCGTGCGATCCTTCGGTTCATTGATCTTCAATCTCGGCACCTTCATCTCCGGAACCGACGCGGACGCTGTCGAGATGCTCCAGTTCATCGGCGTGCCCGGAGCGATCGAGGCAGTCAAGTTCCCGAAGGTCTCGGCAGCAGCCGGTCTCGGGGCGCTTGAGTGGTGGACCGAGAAGCTCAACCTGCTCTTTGGCGTGTTGAGTGACCTCTCAACGTTCACCGACACTGAGGGCAACTACCGTCCAGCGAAGCACCTTGAAGGTTTGCTGACGATTGAGCAGATCTTTAGAAGAACGACCTCGATGCTTGTCGCCCACCGTGACGGGGGCGCCCGCCGGCCCCTCCTGTTCACCATCCTGGATTCACTTGAGGGTGTGCGGGGCGCAAACCTGCTCACAATGTGCAGGCTCAGTCATGCGTCCAAGGTTCTTGCCGCGCTGGAGGCCGAGATGCCGGCCGACGCCGCGGAGGTCCTACTCCCCGCCGCCCGCCGTGCTGTCGACGCTCTCCGTGCAATGCAGGATGGTTTCTTCATTCGTCGACAACTCGCGACAACGAAGGTTGAGCTGCAACTCGATGGAGGGCGTGTCCAGGAGCTCACCGTGGATGAGGCTGCGGCCAAGTACCTCAAGGTCTTGCGTGACGCGACCCATGGCCACGGCTCCGATTCTGAAGGTTCGAGAGCCATGACCGACGCGCTGCTCGCCCATCACGACGGTCACATCCCGCACGACATCGGCCTACTTGGTTATCTGTACCTACTGGACCTGATGATGCATCCCGAGCGGGTCGGTAGGCAGCTGTACAGGAGAGGCAGGTAGACCCGGGGCGGCATTGGCGAAGGCCGCACCACTCGGCCCATGCTCTGAACTACCGAATGGCTCCATTGCGCTCGCCGATCTGAGCGAGGATGGACAATCAAGGATGGCGTCAACCAGAGACCACGTGGTTCCGCAGACGTACTTGCGCAGATTCGGAAAGCGCGGCTCGAACGGACACCTGGTCGAGGTGATGGATGCGGACAACCCGGAGGTGCGCTTCAGCGCCAGGACCAAGAGGATTGCTGCCGAACAGGATTTCCACCTCGCGTTGCTGGAGGACGGCTCCTGGGATCATTCGATGGAAGACACCTTGGGACTCGTGGAAACAGGCGCTACCCAGGCCATGTCGACGCTCCTCGACCGCGACGACCCCAGCGACGATGCCTACCCCCTGTGGCCGTGCCATCCTGCCCTGCGGATGAGCCTCGCCTTGTTCGTGGCCGCCCAAGTGGTCCGAACAGTGCCCCAACGCGAACGGCTGGGCAGACTCCTCGGATCGGCGACGAACTCGGGCCTGCCCGACTGGGTCCTTCCAAACATGCATCTCCGCTAAATGACGGAGGCCGTCGTCCCCCTGGCGCTCCTGCTGTCGGATCGAGCATGGGCCTTCGGCGTTTCGGGAGAGTGCCTGATGACCTCCGACAATCCCGCGATCCTCCTACGCGGGCGCCCCGATGAAGATCCGGCAATGGCCGCAGGGTTATGGGACATCTACCTGCCTCTCGACCCTCACCGATTCTTGTTCATCCCGGGCACGGAGCACGTGGATCGTCCCTGGCTCATTCGCAAGGACCACCGCCTCCTCTTGGATGGCGGTATGGCTCAGGGGCTCAACTCCTGCGTGTTCGATCAGGCGAATCGCCATGTCTTCTGGCACCCAGACCACGACCCCGTTGAGCAGCAGGGTATGAAGGACTATCGGAAGATGCGCGCAAGCTGGAAAGACGGGCATTCGGACTTCATATTGGTGTACGACGCGCTTCCCGACCGCTTCGGGGTCCGCCTAAAGGACCTCACCGGACACATGCGCGGGCCAGCGAACTGAACTCGGGCGCAACTTGCCAGGCGTAGTCAGAGGTCGCCTGCGACACTCGCCACCATCTACCCGGCTGCCCCAGAACGTGACCGCACCGGCTGTTCCCGCCGCAGACGCCTACCAGCAGATCAAGGAAACTCTAGAAGGTGCACTGTTGACCGCGCCGATAAGGTTGCCTTATGAGTCTGGTAGTCGAGTATCGAGACGCGCGGTCCCAAGAGGATTCTGCGCGGCTGCGGCGCCTATTGGCCTTGCGGGCGCTTGCCGCGACCGGTTCCAGCCAACGGGAGATCGCCACGGCCTTGGGCGTCAGCCAGTCCGCCGTGAGCCAGCAGCTGAAGGCGGCACGCGACTTCGCCGACGTGCACCCGGAAGTCCTTTTGAAGGCCGCTTCTCCGATCTTGGTCGACGTCGCCCGGTCCAAGGGCTTTGATCGATTGGCGGTATTTGGATCGGTGGCTCGTGGCCAGGCGCGCCCCGAATCCGACATCGATCTACTGGTCGAGGCACCCGCTGGTTCGGCCATCAAGGACCTAGGTGAGCTTCGCGACACCTTCCGCGAGATCCTCGGCCGACCGGTGGACCTCATCACCTACGGCGGCCTCAAGGCTGTGATCGACGACGACATTCGGTCCGAAGCGGTGCTGCTTTGATGGACCGGAGGGTGGCCAAGGAGCTTCTCCACATCCGAGACTGGCTGTCCCTGGCTGACGACATCGTCATGCGAGGTCGGGACGCCTACTCTGCGGACGGGCTCCTGCAGGAAGCCGGCGACTCGTTGATGATGAAGCTCGGAGAAGCCGCCGGACGACTCGCGAGGGCAGAACTCGAACCGCCGTCGGGAATGGTCTGGACGGATGCCATTGCGAACCGCAACTGGCTCATCCATCAGTACGACGAGATCGACCGCGCACTCACGTGGGTCACGCTTTCGCGCGACCTCGCCAGTTGGCGGATGGCGCTCGCCGACACCTTCCGACTCGCCGAAGCCTACCTGTCGAAACCCCGCGACACCGACCACCTCTAGCCCCGTCCCCCGAACCGCTCCCCTTCCCCTTCTTCCCGACCCCGCACTTCCTCGCCAGTACACCGCCGAACAGCACACTCCCCCGAACAACCACAAATCCCCTAGAACACACCTACTGCACCACGGAATAGCCCACAACTGCCTATTCGCGCACATATCTGCCCACGTCCGCAATGAATAGAGCCTGAAGGTGCGTAGGTCCGATCGTGCACATCGTGTGACCAGCATCCGACCGCGCTCAGGTGCTCCGAGCCTAGTCAGACGCCTTGCGCCCGGCCCACGCGTCCGCTCGTGCCCGATCCGGACAGTGGCGCGGAATTCTTGCGCAGATTTACCTCCAAATCGTCCGGTTCGACGACTTTCGGGGCCTAGGGATAGGTAGAAGGGCCTACTTCGGCACCCATCTTGACCGAATACTCCCGATCTCTCGGCTTAAGGAAACAACAGCGAACATCGGCCGTGGCCACGCAAGGCTCGGCCATCTGCCTGTACTAGTGGAAGGAGTGATCACCGTGATGGGGATGCACAAGCTGACGGCGGGGTCCGGGTACGACTACCTGACCCGGCAGGTGGCCCGCAACGACTCGGCCCGTCCGGCGAGCACTCCCCTTGCCGACTACTACGAAGAGAAGGGCGAGGTGCCGGGGGTCTGGCTTGGCTCGGGCCTGGTGGGCATCGACGGGCTCAACGCCGGCGACACGGTGACCGCAGCCCAGATGGACGCCCTGTTCGGTAAGGGGCTCCACCCGCTCGCCGTCGAACGGCTCGCTGCGCTGGGGGCGGACGCGACGGCGCAGCAGCAGCGCCACGCGGTCCGGCTCGGCAGGCCGTACCGCGAGCCTGACACGAGCACCAGCTTGTTCCGGCACGAACTCGGCCGGTGCTACGCCACCTGGAACAAGGCTCACGACATCAAGCCCACAGCGAAGCTCCCCGACGAGGTACGGGCGAAGCTGCGCACCGAACTGGCCACCGAGTGGTTCATCGCCATGGAACACCGGGCGCCGAACCCGCGAGAGCTGTCAGGGTTCAGCGCGCGGATGTCGCGCCCGCCGGCCACACCGGTGTCGGGTTACGACCTCACGTTCTCACCGGTGAAGTCCGTGTCCTCGCTGTGGGCGATTTCCGACCGGCAGACTGCCGCCCTGATCGAAGCCGCCCATTGGGCCGCGGTCGAGGATGCGCTGAGGTTCATCGAGTCCGAGGTGCTCAAGACCCGCAAGGGCCATGCCGGCGTCGAGCAGATCGACGTGCGCGGTCTGGTCGCGGCGGCGTTCACTCATCGTGACAACCGGGCTGGCGACCCGGACCTGCACACCCACGTCGCCTTGGCGAACAAGGTGCAGGCCGTTGTCGATGGGCAGTGGCGGGCCATCGACGGCCGGACGATGCATAAGGCCATCACAGCCGCCTCTGAGACCTACAACACCGCTCTCGAGGCGCACCTCAATGCTGTCCTCGGACTGCGGTTCGTCGACGTCCCACGCACCGACGGACGGCGGCCCGTCCGTGAGATCGACGGGGTCGACCGGCGACTGATCGAGCTGTGGTCCGCGCGCCGCCAGGAGATCACCCGTCGCGCCGGCGAGTTGGCGCGCACCTTCCAGGACGAGCACGGCCGAGCGCCGACGCCCGCGGAACGCCAGGAGCTGTACCAAGTGGCGACCCTCGAAACCCGGGAGGCCAAGCACGAACCTCGATCCCGCAATCAGCAGCGCGCGACCTGGCACGCCCAAGCCGTCGCCCTACTGGGTCAGCACGGCATCGACAGGATGCTTCGCGAGGTGATGAGGCACGAGAGGCCGGCGAGACTGGCCCTCGATGACGATTGGCTACGGGGGACGGCCGCCAAGGTGATCAGCGCCGTCGAAGAACACCGCGGTGAATGGCAGGACGTTCACCTTCGCGCCGAAGCGTTACGCGTCGTGCGCGGGACCGGCGTGAAGTGGGATCAACTGGAGGACGCGACCACTCGGCTCGTGACGACCGCGATCGGCATGTGCGTCAGCCTGGCTCCCCCTGATGACGGCATCAGCGAGCCCGACGTCCTGCGACGAGCAGACGGGACCTCGGTGTACCGGTTGACCGGCTCGACTCGGTACACATCGCAGCGCATCCTGTTCGCCGAACGCCGGATCATCGACGCCGCCGGCAGCACCGGCGGACGCACGGCCGACCACAACTCCGTGGACGCCGCCCTGCTCGCCGAGGTCGCCAACGGCACCAGCCTCAACGCCGGGCAGACTCAGCTCGTCCGCGACATGGCCACCTCCGGACGTCGGGTCCAACTCGCCCTTGCGCCGGCCGGCACCGGCAAAACCACCGCTATGCGGGCACTCAGCAGCGCCTGGACTTACAGCGGTGGGAACGTGCTCGCGCTCGCCCCATCGGCGACCGCAGCGTCCCAGCTCGCCGAAGAACTCGGTGACGAGATCCACGCCGATACCTTGCACAAGCTCGCCTACGAGATCGGCGGCAGCGAGCCGGCCGAGTGGGTGCGAGCGGTCGGTGCGAACACGCTGCTGATCATCGACGAGGCCGGGATGGCCGACACCCTCCGCCTCGACTCCGTGATCGGGTGGGCGATCGACCAGGGTGCGAGCGTCCGGCTCGTCGGCGACGATCAGCAGCTGGGCGCGGTCTCCGCGGGCGGCATCCTGCGCGACATCACCGCCGCCCATGGCGCCGTCAGGCTCGACCAGGTGAT
Organism: Propionibacteriaceae bacterium; assembly: GCA_020846255.1. Classification (GTDB taxonomy): domain Bacteria; phylum Actinomycetota; class Actinomycetes; order Propionibacteriales; family Propionibacteriaceae; genus Propionicimonas. The sequence continues at coordinate 6,904 of JADLEH010000264.1, read as the reverse complement.
GCGGTTCGCCAACCCGGCCGAGGCCCACGCGTCCCTCGCGCTTCGCGATGGCGATCCGGCCGCGCTCGGCTTCTATCTCGACCACGACCGCGTCCACGCCGGCGACGCCACCACCGCAGCCCAGCACGTCTTCGACGCCTGGGTCGCCGACAAACGCGCCGGACTCGACGCGATCATGCTCGCCCCGACCCGTGAGCAAGTCGCGTCCCTTAACCAGAAGGCGCGCGACCACCGGCTCAGCGACCACCGGCCCGGACTCGAAGCCGCGCTCTCCGACGGCAACCACGCCTCGATCGGCGACACCGTGGTGACCCGCCGCAACGAGCGCCGGCTCCGGGCCGGCGGAGGCTGGGTCAAGAACGGCGACCGCTGGCAGGTCCTGGAGGTCCATCGCGACGGCCGCCTCGACGTCCACGACCCCCGCACCCACCGCAGGCTCACCCTGCCTGCCAGCTACGTCAGCAACCATGTGGAACTGGGCTACGCCTCGACGATCCATGGCGCCCAGGGTCTGACGGCGGACACCTGCCACGGCCTGGTCACCGGACGGGAGTCGCGCCAACAGCTCTACACGATGCTCAGTCGCGGCCGGCGCGCGAACCACGCGTACGTCCAGGTCACCGGAGACGGCGACCCGCACACTCAGTTCGACCCGGACACGATCGCACCGCCGACTCCGACCGAACGCCTGGAGTCCATCCTCTCCCGCTCGGACGTCCCGGCGTCAGCCACCACCCAGGTCGCTGCGCTCCGCGACCCGCGGACGCTGCTGGGGGCCGCAGTCTCCTGCTACCAGGACTCGATCGTCGTCGCCGCCGAGCAGCACGCCGGGCCCCAGCTGATCCAGAGGCTGGAGGAGGCCGCCACCGGGCTCGGCCTGATCGATGCTGACGCCTGGCCAGTCCTGCTCTCGCGTCTTCTCGTCATCAACGCCAACGGCTACGACGCGGTCAGGGCTCTGGTCGACTTCGCGAGCGCGGAAGGCGTCGAGGGCGCCCGCGATCCCGCGGCCGCCATCGATCACCATCTGGACATCGTCGGTCTCCGCGAGGCACTCGAGCGACGCCCACTCCCCTGGCTTCCCGCGATACCCGAGAAGCTTGCCGATAACCCGGAGTGGCGCACCTACCTCGGCGCGAGGTTCGGGCTGGTCACGCGCCTTGCCGCCGAGGTGAGGAGCGAGGCCGCGAAGATCGAGACCATTCCAGGCTGGGCTGGGGCACTCATCCATCCCCCGTCGCCGGAGGTGATCGCAGGGATCGAGTTGTGGCGTGCTACGCATCAGGTCCCCGAGGCCGACCTGCGGCCGACCGGGCCAGTGAAGCACCACATCGTCGAGGCGCGAGCCCAGCATCGTCTCGATGCGCTCATCGCCGGCGAGTCGGAAGCCGTGGTCAGCTGGCTCGGGTTGATTCACCAAGCCGTGCCCGCCACCGTCGAGGACCCGGCGACGATCCGGGTCGCCCGCGAGTGTGCCGAGGCGGATCCGGACGGCTCCTGGCTACCTGAGCACGTCCTACACGAGGCGAGTCGAGCGCTTCCCGACGACCACAAGGCTGACGCTCTCCGCTACCGCCTGGAGATGTGGCTGAACCCGGTCTGGGAGACCGTCACCGCGAGGCAGATGCCGACGCACGACCCACGTCACGACCATCCGCGCTCCATCGATCACCACCGAAGCCCAGGTATCGGCATCTGAGCTCCAGCAGCCCGGCGAGCCCGCCGGGCACCAACCCCAAGGAAGGAACCAATATGGCCATCAACCAGAACCCCCGAGTTGGGCCCGAGTGGGTCTCGCTACGCGAGGCAGCCAAGATCTATGCGATCAGCACCTACACCCTGCGCCGGCGCATCGCGTCGGGAGATCTGCCGGCCGTCAAGCTCGGCTACAAGCTCATCCGGGTACGCATCTCCGATCTCGATCGCCTCTTTCCGGCCATCCCAACGACCCGTCCGGAGGACCGCTACCGCCGCTGGTGAGGAACGCCAGTCACGAGTTCCTGCCAGACCGGCGCCCGCGCCTCGCCCCGATCGCGCGCACCCAGCGCCGGCGGATGCTCGGTCTGGACGTCAACCATCCTGCGGCCGGCTCAGGGACAGTCGGTAACCGTCCAGGACGGTCCCGCCTCGCTCGGGACGGGTTCGCTCGCGGAGGCTCGTCAGCCTCCACCTCCTTGCCAAACCTGGGCAGCCTCGTCCGACCTGCCCAGATTCCCATGGGCCCGTGGGTTTGCCGGCTCCTCCGGCGGCGAACGCTCCAGCCTAGGCTTGCACGAGACGGTGGGTAGAGTTGCCCAGGAACGCAGCAGAAGATGGAAGGAATGCTACGTCGTTTCACGACAGAGAAAAGGTCGAGGGAGCGCTAGAGGGTCTGGCTGTGATTGTGGACTATCTGGCCAAGCATGTCGATGAAGGCATAGCTTTGCATCGCGCCATCGAAGCCAATCGTCAACTCGCTGTCAATCTAGTTTGGGAACCGCTTCGGTACAATGATCCGAATTCGGAGACTCGAGCCGGCATCGGCTGGGCATATGCACATGACTCGATAAACGAAGCCATCTGTGTTGTACGCACTATGCCTTGGGGCGGGAATGGCGCCCGCTCCTAGCTGTCGTCGACGGCGTTGACGACACCATGCTGATCGCAAGAATCGCGCGTTCACCAACACCCGCACATCGCCACGATCGACCGCGCACCATGCGGCATGTCAGTGCCTGGGGGCAGGACCATCAACTCATACCAAAGGGACACTCCAGCAAGGGCTGCTGAGCTGAGGACGTCTCGGATCGAGTTGCGAGGCAGGGTGGCGATCGTTGATGCCGACGGTGATCCGGCGCGCATGGACTTCGGCGCCGACCGGATTCGGCTGGCCCTGTCGACCTAGCTTTCGTGACGGATTACTTGTGGGAGTATCCCGGTATGGCCTCACAGGCACCAGGTGACTCACTCGCCAACGCCGCTGCAGATGAACAGTCCGGCGGCGCCTCGCAGGGCGACGGCGTGCGGCACCGAGCGCGCGGCACCTTGAGTTACCCGATCTTTCACACATCCCACTGGCCGATGGTCCTCGTCGTCCTCGGCGTGATCCTGCTTGGGCTAGTCATCACGGCGCTCGCTCTGTGGGCGATGGGGCTGTTCCTATTCGGTGCCCTACCCGGCACGCTGACGCCGGCTCCTCCGAACGCCAACGGCGGAGACGAAGGATGGCTAGGGCTACTAAAGGTCGCACTCACCGTTGCCGCCGGCGTTGGCGGCGCAGTCGCTCTGACCGTTGCGTATCGAAAGCAGCGGCTCGCTGAGCGACACGAACCACGGCAGGTCGCTGAAGAGGAGCGGGCAGCGGCTGCCGCTCAGCGCGAGGCCGAAAGGTCACACCTCGAGCAGTATCGAGCCGCGGTGGAGCAGTTGGCCAACGGCAACTCAACGGTACGCCTGGCGGGCGTCTACGCTCTCGCCAACCTCGCGGACGCCTGGACAGCCCGCCGACAACAGTGCGTTGATGTGCTCTGCGCGCACGTGCGCACGCCTTGGAACTCCGACCAAAGTTCCCCAGGCATTGGCGCGATCCAGGAGCAGGAAACCACCGCCGACGGCAAGATCATTACCCGGAGCTACCCTGACCAAAGCGGAGAATCCGAAGTTCGCAGCACCATCCTCAGGGTTATCGGGGCGCATCTGCGAACCGGCAAGCGACCGACAGGCTACGAGTCCTGGTCGGAGATGGAACTCGACCTCTCTGGCGGAGACCTGAACAATCTCGATTGGAGCGACTGCGAAATCGGCCCTGTGAACTTCCGAGAGGCGACGTTCCGTGAGGACGCGTGGTTCAGTCGGAGCACCTTCACTGGGAGCGCCGGATTCACTAACGCGAACTTCGGCGGGGACGTGGTTTTCTCCGACGCCGTATTCCATGCGGACGCCGTATTCACTGACGCGATCTTCGTTAAGGAGGCGTGGTTCAAAGGCGCCACGTTCCATGGCGACGGGGTGTTCCATGAGGCTGCCTTCGGCAGCGGTGTCTGGTTTCACGAAGCGACGTTCGGCGGGAACGCGAGGTTCTACAATGCGACCTTCGCCAAGTCCGCCATTTTCGACCACGTGGACTTCAATAGGGAGGCCCGGTTTGACAACGTGAGTTTCGAAGGGGAGGCGCGGTTCCACGGCGCGACGTTTGCAGACTTCACCTTGTTCTCTGGGGCAAGGTTCAGCAGTGTCGCGTGGTTCGCTGGTGCAGCTTTTGGCGAGGACGGACCGGACCTCGATGATGCGATCTTTGAAGAGGGCTCGCAGTTGATCCGGGCCAGTTCCAACGCCTTGGCTCCCTCACCCTACGAAGGCGTGGCGGGACTGCCCGATTGAGCCCGTTCTTGCTACCGCCATGGTCCGCCGGACTGTCCTGTCACTCCTTCCGAGTCGAAACGTCCTGCGCTCGGCAAGATCGATCGCGCGAAGCGCGGCTCATCCAGGACGTCTCCGCGGGTGGAGTCGGCATTGACTCACGTGGCATACCGCGGGTCCATGGGTGGCGGCCTGGAAGTGTCCCGAACTCGCTCCGTCAACCGAACTGGGGAAGCCTGGCCCGGGTTCCTTCTGGGCGGCGGTCCAGGCTTCTCAGCTCGGGCATGTCCTCTGGGTTGAGCAACTGGATGCCAGCGCCTCCGTCCTGCGCGCTCATGCCGACCACGCTGGAAGGCGTGGCCTGCCCGTCGAACAGCATGCCAGCTAGCGTTATCTCGGCCAGTTTGTGCGCTCCGGCGCCCGTTGGGCTGCCCCAGACCAGGAGCAGGAACGCATCCATGCTGAGGTCCCCCAGGTCGAGGGCTGCGTAGGCCTGCTGCTCGGTGAAGATTGCTCCTTCCCTTACTTGTCTACGAAGCGTGCGCAGGTTGCCGCCGCCGAACTTCCTGTAGTCGTAAAGGACGCCGTGAACGGTGATCTCTGGCGGGAGGTCGCCGTCCAGCATCATCGCAGAGTCACCCTCTCTGAACGACTGGAGCTCGTTTGCAGGGCGACGCTGGGAACCCGGCCACTTCTGGTGGAAGGAGAAGATTTGGACGCGGTGCGCGGAGTGAAGGGGCGTGACCTGTGTGGCGAGGTGGACGTTGGGCTGCGAGGCTGTTCCCACCTCGATCACGCCAGATGGAGCGAAACTCAGCGTAGGCCGTTCTGCCTCGGGGGCGAGAAGGACCGGGTCACGTCGACGGCCCTGGTCGTTGCCGATCAGCGCCCATCCCGCCACCGGCTTGGCCCACGGAGTAAGGGTTAGGCGGCCGTCCTGATCCGGACCGAAAGTGAGAATCGGGACGCCGTCCTTGCGGTCAGCAGTGACCAGCCAGATCCGTCGTGTGCTGCGTTCGCTGTCCATTCTCGTCCTCCAGGAGTTCGCTCTGTCCCACTCGACACTATCGAGACTGGTCTGGGTGAGGCGGGCAGGCAGCGGCCGGCCTCCGAGACTCCACTTCGAAGGCCCGCAAACTGCGCAACATCGACGTCTCAGCGCAGGTTGCGCGCCACTCCGACTACTTCGACATGGTCAGTCTGGAGTTGTGGCGCCTTGGACCGGAACCCGAAGCGACCCGGTTCTCCACGTCGATTCCGAGAGTTGTGCCGTAGGCCAATAGTGATCACGCGCGCAGGTTGGTCTCCTGCTTGATCACTCTGAGCAAGAGCCTCACCGATTCATCGATCGGCGGGTACATCGAATCACGGTTGCAGGGCGTGGCTCCCCACTGGGCCAAGCGCTTACGCAGTTCGGGCTTCCACTCCTTTGGGATGCGTACCGTCCAGCCGGTCGCCGGCCAAGAGGTATTCCGGTCACCGGAGCGGGTCGAGCGAGTCTGAAAGTGAACTGAAAGGGTCGTGATGTCCTGCCACTCTTCCACCGCGATCCGCGAACCGTTGAGTTTCACAACCATCCCCGGGTATGCCTGGATCTGGCCCCCCACTACAAAACAGCCGCTCTGTGCTCGCATGCGTGGGTCGATGTCGGGCGAGGCAATCGGGGACACCCGCCACGTCCAGTTCGATGAGGATCGCTCAGTGCCTACTGCGAACCCCGACCAGGGCAGGTGTCGCCAGCGGTTAAGACGTTGCTGAACTGCAGAGCGATCATGACCAGCCAGTGGGCCCGCCGCATACGTACGAGGCTCATCGCCAGACCGAAGGTTCATTCCGGGCGACGACGTATAGACGATGAAGAGTCGACCATCTCGCTCGTCGTGCGTCTCGGACGCAAAGAACACCGCATCCAAGGGGTCCATCGAGAAGTCCAGGAGCCTGGTTGGCACGCCATGATGCTGCAGAACCGCCAGAAGTTCGCCATCGGTCATATGGCGACCGATCCCCTCGTCCCGTGCCGACTTGATGACTGCGGCCTCGACCCTCGCCATCTCACGCTCCACCACGCGAGCGCCGCCCTTCTGACCGGAGATGCGTCGGAATAGAGCGTTGCTCAGCGCATGACCAGAGTCGCTCTGACCACGGAAGTACAGGATTTGCCCGTCGGTCGGGTACCACTGCACCGGTCGAGGGTGGCGGCATCCCGTTGTCAGCCACCGCCACAGGTCATCCACGACCTTCAGGCCAAGTTGGTCATTCAGCTCGGTAGCCGAGAAGTAGCGGTCAGCGAGGCTCATGTCGGGACGATAGCGACTCAATCTGGCCTTCGGCGACGACACATCACGGGCCGGCCCGCTGACTCATGGTGCTGCGGTTCCACGGATGTTCCACGCGGGCCACTCCGAGACGACCAACATGCCTCTCACAAGGCAATTCAATGGTCGGGCTGACAGGATTTGAACCTGCGACCCCTTGACCCCCAGTCAAGTGCGCTACCAAGCTGCGCTACAGCCCGCTCTTCAGTTGTGCGACCGTCCCCGGTCCGGCTGGCACTGTACTACGAATC
>JADLEH010000263.1 GCA_020846255.1 Propionibacteriaceae bacterium | reverse complement strand
TCGGGGTCACCGAGACCTTCCCACTGGGAGGCGAAGAGGTGAATGAGGTCGTCGAGGCGTTGTTCTTCAGGGTTCACCGATACCTAATACACCTGGACAACCCCTAAGTCGAAATCGGCGAGAGAGAGACATGGCAGCCTGCGCATCTGCAGGCGGGATCAGGTAGGGCGCGATCGCTCCTCCTCTCGACTTGAGCACTGGCGTCAAGGTGTCAGCGACGGGCCAATCGGCGTCCTGAAGAAGGTGGGCTGCGATCATCGCGGGAGGGCTCGAGACCAAGCGTCTTTCGCAAGCCAGCGGCCAGGTTGGGCGGTGCTGTTGCGTGCAGGGGATCTGTCAGCGATCGTGGAGACGGGTCTGGATGCCGTCGAGGAGCAAGTGCAGCCCGTGCTCGAATCGTTCCTGCGTCGTGCCTGCGTACAGTTCTGCGCCGGCCCAGACGATGTTCTCAAGTTCCGGCTGGGGGCTGTTGTCGTGCGTCCGGTCAGCCCGTTGGGTCTCGGCTTCCCACAGCGCGGCTCCCGCCACGAGGTTGCCCAGGGCGTGGTTGGTTCGGACTGCCTCGCGTGCGCTCATGCCGGCGGAGCGGAGGATTCCCAGGGTGGTGTTCAGTGCGCGCAGGCTGGACGCGGTTGCTCGGGCTCGCGTGGTCAGGAGCATGGTGAGCTGTGGGCGGAGCACGAGTGCCTCCTTCATCCGGCACGCGACCCTGGCCAGGTCTACGCGCCAGTCACCTGTTGGCGGGTCGAGCTCGATCCGGTTGGTCAACGTGGTGACCACGAGGTCGAGGAGTTCATCGCGGTTGTCAACGTGGCGGTAGAGGGACATTGTGCCCGCGCCGAGTTTCCCGGCGACGGCCCGCATGGTCAGCCCGTCCAGGCCCTTCTCGTCGAGTACCTCGATCGCGGCCGACGCGATGGACGAACGGGACAGGCTCACACGCTCACTTGACACAGTTGCACCCTACAAGTAGCGTACCGCGTACGCAAGCGTACACGGTACGCAGTTGGATTGGAGAAGAGAAATGAACCTTCCTGTCCTGGTGAGCGGAGCAGTGCTCGGCGCCCACGGGATCGGCCACGTCATCGGTTGGCTGCCAGCATGGGGGCTAGCCAGCTTCCAGCAGGTCTCGCGCAAGTCATGGGCGCTGGACCCGGTGGTCGGCCAGCGGATCAGCGAATCGGTAGCTGGTGTGCTGTACCTCCTGCCGACGATCGGCTTCATCGCAGCCGCCGGAGCGCTGGCGACCGGGCAGCCGTGGTGGCGCGACGTCGCCGTGGTCTCGGCGATCGGTTCGCTGCTCGCCTCTGTCTTGTTCCCTGCGGCGCTTCCGCCGAGTTCACTGGTGGGCTCGACGGCACTGAACCTGATCGTGCTCGGGTTGGCGGTCTGGGGCCAACCGCTGCTGACCCAGCTGGTGCGGTCCTAGCCTGACTGGTCTTGGCCGCTGTCGGCGGGATCTCGGCGGGGTCATCGACCGTCTCCTGGACTGCGCACGACGCCGTGGCGTCGAGCGCAGCTCAGGGCGGCGGCTAAGGCCTCGCGTCGCCGGAAGGGTTGGACGCCGTTGGCGCGACGTGGGTCGTCGGTGGCTTGGCACGGGCCGCGCGCCGGGCCCGCATTGCCTGCCGCTGCTCGCGGTACCGCGTCTTCACCGGCGGCGGAATGAGGTCGGCCAGGCGGTTCGCCAGGGCTTTCGCCGGCTCCGGAGCCCGCTCCTTCCAGGCCGTCCGAACCGCCTGCCGCGGGGCTCGTGACCAGCGGATGAAGGCGTTCTTCTGCCGCACCAGGCTCTGGAAGGCATGCCGCGGGTGGTAAGTCCGCCACAGCACCAGCCACTGCGGGTGGTGCCGGGGAATGCCGAACTCGGCCCGCATCTGGTCGGTCAGTGGGCGGGCCAGCCGGGGCATGGTGGTGCCGGAGTGGTTCTCACCGGTGTCCTGGACGTAGACCGCACCCCGGAACGGCAGCGGCTCCAGGTAACGATCCTGGGTGGCGTGGTAGGTCAGGGCGTCCCGGTGGGCGCCGACGATCCGCCAGAACTTCTTGCCGAAGCCGGCGAGAACCTCCTCCTGGCTGGCGGTGACATCGAGATCGTCCGGCACTTCATAGGCCGCCCACTCGACGATGTAGCAGCTGCCGCACTTCGCCCAGAACGAAGTGGTCTCGCGGTAGGCACCCCGCCAGCGGGAGTAGACCCAGCCGTCGTCGACGTACCAGCCCGGGCGGCCCGGGTGGTCGCGGGCGAACTCGGCCAGGTGGCAACTCACGTAGTCGTCGGCGTCGATGATCATGACGTAGTCGGGATGGTATGCCCGGGCGGCGATGAGGCCGATACCGATCTTCGAGCCCTTGTCGTAGACGAAAGCCTGGCGGCCCGGATGCGGTCCGTTCTCCGGCGCCGGTGGCACGAAGTCGACCGGCACCCAGTGCACCTGCGGCGGCAGTTCGAAGGAGGGCTTCTGCTGGCCGACGACCAGGCAGACCCAGTCGTCGCAGGTCTGGTTGGTGACCGAGGCCAACGTGTCCTTGAGTAGTTCCTCGACCCGGCCGTAGTCCCCGGCATTCGAAGGGTGCCTCAGGGAGGTGATGAACGCGAGCATCAGCGGTTGACCAATCTGGTTGCGATAGCGGCTGCCTCGTCGAGGCTGGTGGCATGGTGAGCGGTGCTGAACCCGCCGGTGTAGTCCCGGTGGACGGCACTGATCTTGCCGTAGGAATTGTCCAGCACGATGTGCTCGATCCCCAGCAAGCACGCCAGGATATGCGCGTGCAGCCGGTCGACCACTGCCAGCCCGGTTCCGGCGTAGATCTTCAGGGCGCCGTCGAGATTGGCCTGGTTGACCGTGCTGAGCAGCCCTCGGGCAAGACCGTTGGGGATCTGGGTGTGGAGCCGTCGTTGGAGTGCCGAGCCCGCTGCCATTCCCTCCTGCCATCGCAGCACGGCGCGGGCGGCCAGCCAGCGGCGCCGCTGCCAGCCCTGGAGCGTCCAGTCAGTTCGTCGCAGGCGCACGCCGGGGATCCATCCCGGTTTCACCGAACTCAGGCCGGACGAGCCCTCCTTGTCCTTGCGCCGGATCACCAGGACCTCGGTGATCGGCCCGGTGGAGGCGACCCAGGACCGTGGCGGGTCCCAGCCCAGCGCGGCGTCCGGGCAGAACCTGGCCTTCAGCGCTGGCGTGTCTGCGGCTGCTCGGCGCACCGATTCGGTGTCCCGCAGCAGCAGGGTGAAGTCGGGATGGCTGCCCAGCACCTCGTTGGTGCGGGCCGCCCGTTCCGGATTGTCGAAGTGCACCGACTGGGGCAACTGCACGATCCGGTAGTCCGGCAGTTCCCGGGCCACCCGGTCCCGGAACTTCTGGTGTCCCCGCCACAGGTCGCCGAAGTTCCCGCCGCCCTGCAGCAGCACCACGCCCTCCGGTAGCGCGCGCCGCAGGGCCGCGGCGTCGTAGCCGCGCATGTCAGCGGCGTAGCGCAGCCGAAGCCCCAGGCAACGGAAGTAGGCGAGTTGGCCCGCGAAGATCAGCGAGTCCCCGGCGTTGCCCTGGTTGGAGACGTCCAGCAAGGCGACCGGTGAACCCTCTCCGATCGTCTCGCGGAGAACTGCCAGGGTCTGTTCGCGAAGCCCGCGAAGGTGGACGGCGTCGGCGGGGTTAGCCATGGGCGCTCCCGGTGCGGTGGGGTGGAGCAAAGGGGGTCAGCGTCCTCTCTGACGGCGTCGGGCACCACTTCATCGGAGCGGGGCTCGGTGTAGTCCCTTCCGATCCACCAATGCGTCGATTGGCTGCGTGGCAGCAGTAGCGTACCGGTGGGCCTGCGCCGGTGGCCCGTGCTTGGTGGGGCGGGTGGGGCTCGAACCCACGACCCAGGTCTTCGGATACCCCCTCCGGGGTGTCAGGGGGTGGGGTATCCGATCCCGGCAAGCTGATCGGGACGGAGATCGGCTGGGACCTCGCTCTGGTCCTGATGTTCGCGCTCGATCAGGGCGTTCTCGAGGGTGCCCAGCACGGGGAATGGCTGCCACTTTGCCGCAGGCCCGAGTGCTAGCATTGCTGTCAGGAGGTGGGTTCTGATGGGTACGTTGACGATCAGGCAACTGGACGAGCGGACGCACGCTCGCTTGCGTGGGCGGGCCGCCAAGCACGGCCGCTCGGTCGAGGCCGAAGTGCGCGCGATCCTTGATGCGACTGTCGACCTGCCCGAGGAGAACTTCCTGCTGGCCCTGCGTGCGGCGATGTCCGAGATCGGCGGGGTGGATCTGCCGCTGGAGTCGCGGAACGACCTGCCGCGTCCGGTGGAACTGACGTGATCATCGCCGACACCAACGTCGTGTCGGAGTTCATGCGTGACGAGCCCGACCCCGCAGTGCTGTCCTGGGCCGGCTCGCTGGGTCCCTCGGACCTCACGATCTGTGTGGTGACGGTGGAGGAGATCGAGCGCGGTATCCGTCGGCTGCCGACGGGAAAGCGGCGGCGCCAGCTCGAGCAGCGCTGGCAGCGCCTGGTGGCCGCGTTCCGCGAGGCCATTTTGGTCTATGACGTCGACGCCGCCGAGGCGACGACAGAAGTGCTCGCGTCGACCGAAGCCGCTGGGAGGCCGATGGGCCTGGCCGACGCGCAGGTCGCCGGAATCTGCATGGCCGGTGGTCACCAGTTGGCCACCCGCAACGTACGGGACTTCGAGGCTGTCGCAGAACTGAGCGTGCTGAACCCCTTCTGCTGATCTGTGCGCAATGCCTCGGCCGTGGTGGTGCAGTGAGATTCAACCGCGTGACCCCGTGCAGAAAACGTGGAGCGCGATCATGACCACCTGACCGAGCCGCCGCGGCCCTGCCCCGGCGACGGCAGCTCGACGATCCGCCGGATGAGGCCGGATCTGACTGCGCCTGCCTGTCGGGCAGAAAGGTTTGCCCGAGGTTCACCGCGCTCGCCGTCAGGGTCAGTAGGGTGAGCGTGTGCGGGGGAGACGGCCCCTACCCCGACCTGCCAGCGGCGGCAGACGAGGAACCCACAGACGAAGGAGCCTTTGATGGGACTTATTCAGGCGGCTATCGGAGCAATCGGCGGAACGCTGGCCGATCAGTGGAAGGACTTCTACACCGTCCCGGGCGGTCTGGCCCCAACGGCAGCGCTGT
>JADLEH010000262.1 GCA_020846255.1 Propionibacteriaceae bacterium | reverse complement strand
GCGGACGATCCCGGCCCGGACAAGGTGGACAGCCCCTGAGTTCGTCCGCCATCCGGACGTCGCGCCCAGCCTCTGGACGGCGGCAGCGGGCGGCGGGCGTCCATCATGCAGTTGGGACGCGTGGTCACCTGATTGGTTTCGGGTAGGCTCACGCTCCAAAGCGTGCAGCGTCGGCGTGCAGCCGGACCGGCTGGCACGCGCCCAGCGCGTTCGCGTAGATGGGAGTGATCACATGGCGTTGAGCACGATGCCTGGCCGACCTGGCGAGGGCCTTTACGACCCCGCCTTCGAGCACGACGCTTGTGGCGTCGCCTTCGTCGCGCAGCTCAGTGGCGAAGCCAGCCACGGCATCATCGCCAAGGGTCTGACCGCTCTGGAGAACCTCGACCATCGCGGCGCCACCGGCGCAGACGCCGCCGCTGGTGACGGTGCCGGGATGCTGCTGCAGGTCCCGGACCGGTTCCTGCGCGAGGTCGTGGACTTCGACCTGCCCGAGCCCGGCCACTACGCCATGGGGATGGCGTTCCTGCCCACCGATCCGGCCCGGCGGGCCTCGGCCAAGCGCACGATCGAGTTCCTGGCCACCGAGGAGAACCTGGTCGTTCACGGCTGGCGCCCGGTGCCGACAGATGACTCGACCCTCAGCCCGGTCTCGGTCAGGAACATGCCGTTCTTCGAGCAGTTCTTCGTCTCGACGGTCGAGCCGACCAGCGGCATCGACCTCGACCGGGCGGTCTACCCGCTGCGCCAGCGGGCCCGCAACGACGCCGGTGTCTACTTCGCCTCGCTGTCCGGGCGGACCACCGTCTACAAGGGCATGCTGACCACCCAGCAGCTGGCCGAGGTCTTCCCCGACCTGCTGGACGAGCGGGTGGAGTCGGCCCTCTCGCTGGTGCACTCGCGCTTCTCCACGAACACCTTCCCGGCCTGGGAGCTGGCCCACCCGTACCGGCTGCTCGCCCACAACGGGGAGATCAACACGGTCAAGGGCAACCGGAACTGGATGCGCGCCCGGGAGGCGCTGCTGGCCACCGACCTGATCCCCGGCGACCTGTCGCGGACGTTCCCGATCTGTACCCCCGGCGGGTCGGACTCGGCGTCGTTCGACGAGGTGCTGGAGCTGCTGCACCTGGGCGGCCGAACCCTGCCGCACGCCGTGCTGATGATGATCCCGGAGGCCTGGGAGAACCACACCGAGATGGATCCGGCCCGGAAGGCCTTCTACTCCTTCCACTCCTCGTTGATGGAGCCGTGGGACGGCCCGGCCTCGGTCACCTTCACCGACGGCACCCTGATCGGCGCGGTGCTCGACCGCAACGGGCTGCGTCCGGGCCGGTACTGGGTCACCGACGACGGCCTGGTGGTGTTCGCCTCCGAGGCCGGGGTCCTCGACGTCGACCCGGAGAAGATCATCAAGAAGGGCCGGATGAAGCCCGGCCGGATGCTGCTGGTCGACCTCGAGCAGCACCGCCTGATCAACGACGACGAGATCAAGGAGCAGCTGGCAGCAGAGCTGCCCTACGCCGAGTGGCTGGCCGAGGGTCGCGTCGACCTCGACGAGCTGCCCGAGCACCAGCACGTTGTGCACAGCCACGCCTCGGTGACCAGGCGCCAGCAGGTCTTCGGCTACAGCCATGAAGAGCTGCGGATGATCGTCTCGCCGATGGCGAACACCGGTGCCGAGCCGATCGGGTCCATGGGCTCCGACACCCCGGTCGCCGTGCTGTCCGAACGGCCCCGGCTGCTGTTCGACTACTTCGCCCAGCTGTTCGCCCAGGTCACCAACCCGCCGCTGGACTCCATCCGGGAGGAACTGATCACCTCCCTCGGCGCCACCTTCGGGCCGGAGGGCAACCTGCTGCAGCCGGGACCGGACTCGTGCCGGCAGATCGTCATCGGCTACCCGATCCTCGACTCCGACCAGCTGGCCAAGCTGGTCCGGATCAACCGGGACGGCTCGATGCCGGCCTTCGACACCCACGTCGTGCACGGTCTCTACGACGTGGCCGGCGGGGGAGCTGCGCTGAAGGCGCGGCTGGCCGAACTCTGTGGACAGGTCAGCGCGGCGATCGCCCGCGGTTGCCGGACGCTGATCCTTTCCGACCGGCACTCCAACGCGGAGCTGGCACCGATCCCGTCGCTGCTGCTCACCGCAGCGATCCACCACCACCTGGTCAGGGAGAAGACCCGCACCCAGGTCGGCCTGATCGTCGAGGCCGGCGACGTCCGGGAGGTGCACCACGTCGCGCTGCTGATCGGCTACGGCGCGGCAGCCGTGAACCCCTACCTCGCCTTCGAGTCGGCGGAGGACCTCGCCCGGCGCGAATGGCTCGTGACCGTCGAGCCGGAGAAGGCCGTCTACAACGTCCGCAAGGCGCTGGGCAAGGGCGTGCTGAAGGTGATGTCCAAGATGGGCGTCTCCACCATCGCCTCCTACACCGGCGCCCAGATCTTCGAGGCCCTCGGGCTGTCCAGCGAGCTGGTGGATGCCCACTTCACCGGCACCACCAGCCGGATCGAGGGCATCGGCCTTGACGAGATCGCCGAGGAGGTGGCCAAGCGGCACGCGCGCGCCTACCCGCCCGACGGCATCCCGCTGCCGCACCGGACGCTGTCCGGCGGCGGGGAGTACAAGTGGCGCCGGGAGGGCCCGCCGCACCTGTTCGACCCGGAGACCGTGTTCCGGCTGCAGCACTCGACGCGGCAGCGGCGCTACGACATCTTCAAGACCTACACCGCTCGGGTCGACGACCAGTCCGAGCGGCTGATGACGTTGCGCGGCCTGCTCGAGTTCGACAGCGGCCGGGAACCGGTGCCGATCGACGAGGTGGAGCCGGTCAGCGAGATCGTGAAGCGGTTCTCCACCGGCGCCATGAGCTACGGCTCGATCAGCCAGGAAGCCCACGAGACCCTCGCTGTCGCCATGAACCGGCTCGGCGGGAAGTCCAACACCGGCGAGGGCGGCGAGGATGCCGACCGGCTCCACGACCCCGTCCGGCGCAGCGCGATCAAGCAGGTCGCGTCCGGGCGGTTCGGGGTCACCAGCGACTACCTCTCGAACGCTGACGACATCCAGATCAAGATGGCCCAGGGTGCCAAGCCCGGCGAGGGCGGGCAGCTGCCCGGCCAGAAGGTCTACCCGTGGGTCGCGACCACCCGCCACTCCACCCCGGGGGTCGGCCTGATCTCGCCCCCGCCGCACCACGACATCTACTCGATCGAGGACCTCAAGCAGCTGATCCACGACCTGAAGTGCGCCAACCCCAGCGCCCGGGTGCATGTGAAGCTGGTCGCAGAGGTCGGCGTCGGAACGGTTGCCGCCGGCGTCTCCAAGGCCAAGGCAGACGTGGTGCTGATCTCCGGCCACGACGGTGGCACCGGTGCGGCGCCGCTCACCTCACTGAAGCACGCCGGCGGACCCTGGGAACTCGGCCTCGCCGAGACCCAGCAGACCCTGCTGCTGAACGGACTGCGGGACCGGATCGTCGTGCAGGTCGACGGCCAGCTGAAGACCGGCAGGGACGTGGTGGTCGCGGCCCTGCTCGGGGCCGAGGAGTTCGGCTTCGCCACGGCGCCGCTGGTGGTCTCCGGCTGCGTGATGATGCGGGTCTGTCACCTCGACACCTGCCCGGTAGGCGTAGCCACCCAGAACCCCGAGCTCCGGGCAAGGTACGACGGCCACGCCGACTTCGTCGTGAACTTCTTCGAGTTCATCGCCGAGGAAGTGCGCGAGCACCTCGCAGCGCTCGGGTTCCGCACGATCGAGGAGGCCGTCGGCCACGTCGAGGCACTGCGAACCCGCAAGGCCGTTGACCACTGGAAGGCCCAGGGCCTCGACCTCAGCCCCATCCTGCACCGGGTGGAGCTGCCGGAGGGCGCACCGCTGCACGCCGTGACCACCCAGGACCATGGTCTCGCCGAGAAGCTGGACACCCAGCTGCTGCAGATCGCGGAGCCGGCGCTGAACCGGGGCGAGCTGGTGCGGGCCGACCTGACCGTCCGCAACGTCGACCGCACCGTCGGTACCATCCTCGGCCATCACGTCACCATGGCGACGCTGGGGAAGGGACTGCCGGAGAACACCATCGACCTGACGCTGCGCGGCACCGCAGGGCAGAGCTTCGGGGCCTTCCTGCCGCGCGGCGTCACGCTGCGCCTGATCGGTGACAGCAACGACTACTTCGGCAAGGGCTTGTCCGGGGGACGCCTGATCGTCCGGCCTCATTCCCGGGCCAACTTCGTGGCCGAGGAGCAGATCATCGCCGGCAACGTGATCGCCTACGGTGCCACCAGCGGCGAACTGTTCATCCGCGGCCAGGTCGGCGAGCGGTTCTGCGTCCGCAACTCCGGGGCGACAGCCGTCGTCGAAGGGGTCGGCGACCACGCCTGCGAGTACATGACCGGTGGCGAGGCCCTGATCCTCGGGTCCACCGGACGCAACATCGCAGCCGGCATGTCCGGGGGCGTGGCCTGGGTGCTCGACCTGGACCTGTGCCGGTTGAACTCCGAGCTGGTCGACCCCCTGCCGGTGACGGCAGCGGAGCTGGTGCGGGTGAAGGAGCTGCTGGCCCGGCACGCAGAGGAGACCGGTTCCGCGGTTGCGGAACGGCTGCTGGCCCTGCCGGATGCCGAGCTGGCGTCAAGGTTCACCACGCTCATGCCGCGCGACTACGCCAGGGTCCTGAAGGCCAGGGCCGATGCCGAGCTCGCCGGGCTGGATGAGGAGACCACGGTCAGGCTGATGATGGAGGCTTCCCATGGCTGATCCCAGGGGTTTCATGACCACTCCGCGCGAAGTCGCTGAGCGCCGTCCGATCGCCGAACGGGTCCACGACTGGAACGAGGTCTACCCGGGCACGCCCGGCAAGGCCGTGCTGCCGATCATCAGCAAGCAGGCCGGTCGTTGCATGGACTGCGGCATCCCGTTCTGCCACCAGGGCTGCCCGCTGGGCAACCTGATCCCGGAGTGGAACGACATGATCTGGCGTGACGACTGGCGCGGCGCGCTGGATCGCCTGCATGCCACGAACAACTTCCCCGAGTTCACCGGGCGGCTCTGCCCGGCCCCGTGTGAGACCTCCTGCGTCGTCGGCATCAACCGCGACCCGGTGACGATCAAGAACATCGAGGTCGCGATCATCGACCGCGGCTGGGACGACCGGCGGGTGACGGCGGAGACCCCGGCGTGGCACACCGGCAAGACGGTTGCTGTGGTCGGCTCCGGGCCGGCCGGGCTCGCGGCGGCCCAGCAGCTGACCCGGGCAGGACACACAGTGGTCGTCTACGAGCGGGCCGACGCCATCGGCGGCCTGATGCGTTACGGGATCCCCGAGTTCAAGATGGAGAAGAAGGTCCTCGACCGCCGGTTGAAGCAGATGCGGCTCGAGGGCACCGTCTTCAAGGCCGGGGTGAACATCGGCGTCGACATCACCGGCGAGCAGCTGCTGGAGCGGTTCGACGCTGTCGTGCTGGCGATCGGCTCGACCGTGGCCCGTGACCTGCCGATCCCCGGCCGGGAGCTGGCCGGGATCCACCAGGCCATGGAGTTCCTGCCGCAGGCCAACCGGGTCGCACTCGGGCAGGAGGTTCCGGAGCAGATCGTCGCAACCGGCAAGGACGTGGTGATCATCGGCGGCGGGGACACCGGCGCCGACTGCCTCGGCACGTCGATCCGTCAGGGCGCCCGCTCGATCACGCAGCTCGAGATCCTGCCGACCCCGCCGGAGACCAGGCCGTCGAACCAGCCCTGGCCCACCTACCCGATGACCTACCGGGTCTCCTCGGCCCACGAGGAAGGTGGCGAGCGGCTCTACTCGGTCTCCACCACCGAGTTCAACGGCGACGAGTCGGGCCGGGTGACCGGCCTGAACCTCACCGAGGTGAGCATGGT
>JADLEH010000261.1 GCA_020846255.1 Propionibacteriaceae bacterium | reverse complement strand
TCCCCGAGATCAGCGCTGGCGGGAGACGAGGTTCACGAACACGTCCTCGATCGTGGGGTCCACCTCGGCAACCCTGGCGTCGGCGAAGCCGGCCGCGGCCAGGCGGTTGCGCAGGGCGGTGTCGTCCAGGGCCGAGCCGGCCGGCACCACGGCGTGCAGCGAGGCGCCGGAGAGGTAGGCCTCGTCGACGCCGGGCGCAGTCTCGAGCCACTGGAGGACGGGGTCCGCGCGTGCCGTGGTGATGTCGAAGATCCGCTGCTCCATGTGGTCGGCGCGGATCTCGGCGGGGCTGCCCTCAGCGATGATCCGGCCGCGGTAGATGAAGGCCAGCCGATTGCAGTGTGCAGCCTCGTCCATGTAGTGGGTCGTCACGAACAGCGTCACCCCGCGGCTCGCGAGGTCGTAGAGCAGGTCCCAGAACTGGCGCCGCGCGACCGGGTCGACGCCTGAGGTGGGTTCGTCGAGGAACAGGAGTTCGGGCTCGTGGATGGTTGCTGCCCCGAGCGCGAGCCGCTGCCGCCAGCCGACCGAGAGGTTCCGGGTCAGTTCGTTCTCGCGTCCGACCAGGTCGGCCATGTTCAGCACGTACTCGCGCTGGGCGGCGAACTTCTCCGGCGCCAGGTCGTACACCCCGGCGTAGAACTTGAGGTTCTCGTCGACGGTCATGTCCTCGAAGAGGGAGAACTTCTGCGACATGTAGCCGATCCGGCGCTGGACCCGGTCCGGGTGGCGCACCACGTCCTCGCCGAGCACGTCCGCGCTGCCCGACCTGGGCCGCAGGGTGCCGGTGAGCATGCGGATGGTCGTGGTCTTGCCGGAGCCGTTGGGGCCGAGGAAGCCGAAGACCTCGCCCCGCGGGACGTCGAAGTCGATGCCGTCGACAGCCGTGAAGTCGCCGAAGGTCTTGGTGAGCCCGCGGACGGAGATCGCCGGAGCGGGCTCGAGGATCGGTTCGCCGGGCATGGTGGCTCCTATTCCGAGATCCGGCGCCGGGTGGCGACGATGGCTGCGCCGAAGATGACGACGCCGAACCCGACCAGTGCCAGCATCGGCACGGCCAGGGCCTCGAACCCGCTGCCCTTCACGAAGGCGCCGCGGAGTACCTGCAACGCCCAGGTGAGCGGGATGAGGTTGGTCAGCGGCTGGATGATCGCCGGCATCGACTGGATCGGGAAGATGAAGCCGGAGAGCACCATGGTCGGGATCATGACGAACATCACGGCCTGCTGGGCCTGGTGGCGGGTCCGCGAGACCAGCGAGATCAGCAGGCCAAGGCCGAGGCAGGTGAACATGAACAGGAACAGCCCCGCCAGCACAACCCAGATGCTGCCGTTGAACGGCACCCTGAACCAGAAGAGGCCGCCGGCTGCCACCAGCAGCATCTGCGCAGTGGCAAGGGACGCGTAGGGTGTGAGCTTCCCGATCAGGTACTCGGTGGCCTTGATCGGGGTGACGAACATCTGTTCCAGGGTTCCCGACTCGCGCTCCTTGACCACTGCCTGGCTCATGATCGCCAGCAACGAGATCATCATGATCGCTGCGATCAGGCCGGGGATCATCGTGTTGATCGGGTCGAGGGTGGGGTTGAACATGACCCGCACCCTGGCGTCGATCCCTGGCGCCGCCAGCTGGATGCCGAGGGCGTCGCGCCGTTCGGTGTTGAACTGGGCGACGATCTGGGCAGCGTAGCCGCTGCCGACGGCGGAGATCTGGGAGTCCGAGCCGTCCACGATGATGCCGATCGGCGCGGTCTCCCCGCGGGTGAGCCGGTCCTGGGTGCCTTCCGGGATGACGAGGGCGACCTTCACCGCGCCGCTGTCCAGCAGCGGGCGCAGGTCGGTCTCGCTGCCGACGTGGGTGGTGACGGTGAAGTAGCCGGACCCACTGAAGGCGGCCTCCAGGTTCCGGGAGGTGGCCGTCCGGTCGAGGTCGACCACAGCTGTGGAGAGGTTGCGCACGTCGACGGCCACGACGTAGCCGAACATGATCAGCTGCAGGACGGGCATCAGCAGGAGCAACCGGATCAGCAGCGGGTCGCGCCGCAGCTGGGTGAATTCCTTCCAGATCAGCAGCCGGATTCGCTTGAGGCTCATCGTGAGGTCCGCCGTCCGTAGAGCACCGAGGAGACCACGAGCATCACCACTGCGTACAGCACCAGCGCTGCCATCTCGGGCCAGAGCTCGTCGAACCCGGCGCCCTTGAGGAAGACCCCCCGCGAGATCGTGACCATGAACCTGGCCGGGAACGCGTAGCTGATCCACTGCAGCCAGACCGGGATCTGGTCGAGGGCGAAGGCGAAGCCGGACAGCAGGAACGACGGCAGGAAGGCCACCAGCATCGCGATGATGTTGGCGGTGTCCAGCGACGGTGCGATCGCCGAGATCAGCAGCCCCATACCGAGCGATGCGAACACGAACAGGGCTGCGCCGACGGCGAGGGCCCAGAAGTTGCCGCGCATCGGCACGTCGAACATGGTCCGGCCGAGGCCGGTGATCAGGGCGACGTCGAGGAAGGCGATCAGCGTCCAGGGCAGCAGCTTCCCGATCATCAGCTCGATCCGCCGCATCGGGCTCACCTCGAGCTGCTCCTGGGTGCCCAGGTCACGCTCCCGGACCAGGGTCACCGCTGTCTGCTGGACGGTGACGATCGCGATGATCACCACCATCAGGCCCGGGATCAGGAAGTCCGACGAGCGTCGTTCCGGGTTGTACCAGGTGCGGATCCGCGGCTCCAGCAGGCCGAGGCTGGACAGGTCCATCCCCTGGGCGTCGGCCCAGTCCCGTGTGAGTTGCTGGCCGTAGAGCTGGTTGAGGGCCACCGAGTAGGCCTGCGACACCTTGGCTGCGTTGGGTTCGCTGCCGTCGACCATCACGGCCACCTGGGCTGCCTCGTTGCCGGCGAGGGCGCGGGCGAACCCGGACTCGATCACGATGGCCACCCGCGCGCTGTTGTGGTCGAAGGCCGTGTCGACGTCAGCGAGCGAGCTGCCCGTCGCCACCACGTCGAAGAAGGGCGAGGCCTCGTACTGGCGCAGGTAGCGCTGGCTGGCCGGGCTCTTGTCGAAGTCGATGACGATCGTCGGCACGTGGTCAACGTCGAAACTGATCGCGTAGGCGAACAGGAGCAGCTGGATCACCGGCGTGATCACAACGGCGAGCAGCATCCGGGGATCCCGGCCGAGGTGGCGGAACTCCTTGCGCACGATCGCGCCGATCCGGGTCATCGCCTGCTTCACCGGGCCACCCCCGGCCCCTGGACGCCGTCCGGTCCGACCAGCGTGGTCCCTGCGCCCGACAAGGGTCCCGAGCCCGAGGAGGGGTCGGCCAGGTAGGCGAAGACGGTCTCCATGTCCGGGGCCACCTCCCTGGTGCCGGCGCCGCTGACACCGGCAGCAGTGAGCGCAGCGCCGAGGGCGGCCTCCGGCTGGGCCGACCCCGACCACAACACCCGGACGACGTCACCGAGCAGGTGCGCTGAAGCCACCCCGGGCACGCCCTTCACTGCTGCGAGGGCGGCGCGCGGCTGGGTGGCGGCGACCTCGACGAGGCGACCGGGGACGCGGGCCTTGATCTCCTCCGGCGTCCCCGACTGCAGGATCGCGCCGCGGGCGAGGAAGGCGACCTGGGTGCAGCGCTCGGCCTCGTCCATGTAGGGCGTTGCGACCAGCACGGTCTTGCCGGCCCGGTGCAGCCCGGCCAGGATGCGCCAGAACTCGCGACGCGAGACCGGATCGACGCCGGTGGTCGGCTCGTCGAGCAGCAGCAGGTCGGGCTCGTGCATCAGGGTCGTGGCCAGCATCAGCTTCTGCTTCATGCCGCCGGAGAGGTGCTGGGCCTGGCGTCCGGTGAACTCGGCCAGTCCCATCCCCTCGAGCAGGCTCGCGCTACGGGTGCGCCGGTCTGCGCGCCCCACCCCCCGGATGGTGGCGAAGAACTCCAGGTTCTCTGCCACCGACAGGTCCGGGTACATCGAGAACCGCTGCGACATGTAGCCGATCCGGGGGGTCACCCGGCCGGCCTCGCTGCGCACCGAGTGGCCGAACACGTAGGCGTCGCCGGCGTCCGGGCTCAGCACCGTCGCCAGCATCCGGATCAGGGTGGACTTGCCGGCCCCGTCCGGCCCGAGCAGCCCGAACACGCCCCCGGCCGGCACCTCGAGATCGAGGTCGGCCACGGCGAGGGTGTCGCCGAAGCTGCGCCGCAGCCCGCGGGCGCGGATGGCCGGGTCGGCCGGGTTGGCGGTTGCGGTCATGGTCAGGCGAAGCTCACATCCACCGGCATGCCGGCCTTGAGCGTGCCGGTGGCGTCACTCACCCGGACCCGCACCTCGAAGACCAGCTTCACCCGCTGCTCCCTGGTCTGCACGTTGTTCGGCGTGAACTCGGCGTGGGTGGCGATGAAGCTGACCGACCCGGAGAAGGTCTCTGCGCTGGAGTCGGTGGTCAGGGTTGCGGCCTGGCCCAGCTTCACCTTGCCGATCTCGGTCTCGGCGACGAACACCCGGACGAACAGGTCGGCGGGGTCGATCATCGTCAGCATGGTCCGGCCGGGGCCGGCGTTCTGGCCGGTGTTTGTGGTGACCGAGACGATCGTCCCGGCCCGGGGCGCGGTCACGATGGTGTAGCCCAACTGGACCTCGGCGAGCTTCACGGCAGCCTCCGCCTGCCGCAGCCGGGCCCTGGCGGCAGCGATGTCGGCTTCGGTGAAGTCGTCATCGTCCTTGGCGTTGGTGACCGCGGCCCTGGCTGCCTTCACTCCCTGCCTTGCCTGCTCCAGCGACAGCTTGGCTGCGGAGCGGTCGAGCCGGACGAGCTCCTGGCCCTTGGTGACCTGGTCGCCCTCTGCGACCCGCACCGCCGTGACGCGTCCGCTGAGGGCCGCGGCCACCTGGTACTCGTTGGCCTCGACCGATCCGCTCTCCTGCAACCGGGCGGTCGTCGTCGGCGTCTGGGTGGTGCTCCACCACCACCAGGCGCCGCCGCCGATGAGCAGCACCAAGACGACAACGATCACCGGGATCGGGGGGTGCCTGCGCTTCTCGCCTGCCATGTTCGTCACCTGTCCGTATCTGGATTGCCTGCTGCCGGCCGGCAGCTGTCGATGTTGAGCTCCACCGGCATGCCGGCTGGGAGCTGTTCCGTCGCGGTCAGTTCCACTTCGACCGCTCGAGTGAGGTGGACCTCTTCTGTGGCCACAGAGGTGGGGGGGTAGTCGGCCCTCGTGCCGAGGTGGGTGAGCCTTGCCGCCACTCCGCCGGCCGGCAGCCAGTCGCCGGTGACGCTCGCCGGGTCACCCTTGCAGACCCGGGCCAGCTGGCCGGCGGACAGCCAGGCGGTGACGCGGCTGGCGCCGGTCTCGCGGATGCTGACGGCCGTGGCCCCGGGTGCCAGCACGGCTCCGGGGGACGCAGCGGCGACCACGACTCCGTCCACCGGCGAGGTGAGCACAGCGAGGCCGAGCTGCACCCGCACCACGTCGATCGGCACCTGCATGGCTTCTGCCCGCAACGCTGCCAGTTCCTTGAGGTCGCGCAGGGTGCCGCGGGCCTCGGAGATGTCGGCAAGGGCGTCCTCGAGCTTCCGCAGCCCGGCGGTGGCCTTCCTCAGCCCCCTGGACAGCTTCGGCAGCGTTGCGGCGATCTTGCGCAACCCGGCCTTCATGCCCTTGATGGCTGCGGTCAGTTCCTGCTGCTTGGCCAGCAGCTCCTCGGGCACGGGTACCCCTGGCGGGATGCCGGCGATGGCGGCCTCGACCTGCGCCAGGCCCTGCCTCGCGAGGGGGAGGTTCTTCCTGATGGTCGCGCGGGCGCGCAGCAACTGCCGCCGGCCGTCGTGCAGCTTGTCGATGGCGTCGGATACCTCTGCCTTGGCATCCTCGACGTCGGACTGCTTGTCGTAGGTGGTGTCGATGGCGTCGCCGAGCAGGCCGACCTGCGCTGCTGCGACCGCTGCGTCAGCCTTCGCCGCGGCGAGCTGGGCCTTGTGCGCGCTGGTGTCGAGCGTCGCGAGGGACTGGCCGGCGTGGAC
>JADLEH010000260.1 GCA_020846255.1 Propionibacteriaceae bacterium | reverse complement strand
GCCGGTCCGTCCAGCCCTTGGGGGTCAATCGGCGGGGCGGACGTGGCTCGTGTCAAGGACGCGTCAAGGTCCTGGGTCGCGGCGCTAAGGATCCGTCAAGGAAGTGGAACCGGCAGGCCGCTCCGGAGTTCGCTGAATTCGTGACCACTTCGTTCCGGCTGCCCAAGCGGCTGCTCGTCGGAAACCCGATGCGCTCGAACCAGATGCACGAGACCCTGCTTCCGAAACGGCTCGCGCTGCCGGTCTACTGCTCCGACCCGATCTCGTCCAACGCCTACGCAACCCAGGAGATCCTGCTCGTGCTGGCGATCGGCGGCGCCGCCTCGGTCCTGCTGACACCGTGGGTCGCCCTGGTCGTGGTGGCCCTGCTGGCCCTGGTGACCATCAGCTACCGGCAGACCTGCTACGCCTACCCGGACGGCGGCGGCGCGTACGCGGTCAGCAAGGACAACCTCGGCCGGATGCCGTCGCTGATCGCAGCCTCGGCGCTGCTGGTCGACTACGTGATGACCGTGGCCGTCTCGATCGCTGCCAGCGTGGAGAACCTCGTCTCGGCCTTCCCCGAACTGCACCAGTACACCGTCTGGCTCTGCATCGCCTTCATCGCCGTCCTCACGCTGATGAACCTCCGCGGCGTCCGGGAGTCCGGGACGTTGTTCGCCATCCCCACCTACGGCTTCATCCTCAGCGTCTTCGTGATGCTCGGTGCCGGCTTCTGGCAGGTGCTCAACGGCCGCACCCCGGTAGCGGAATCGGCCAGCTTCGGCTTCGTCGAGGTCAGCCCGGCCGGAGCTGCCCTGCTCATCCTGCTGCTGCGCGCCTTCGCGTCCGGCTGCACCTCCCTCACCGGGGTGGAAGCCGTCAGCAACGGCGTCCCGACGTTCCAGAAGCCGAAGAGCCGCAACGCCTCGACAACCTTGATCATCATGGCCGGCCTGAGCATCTCCATGATGATCGGCATCTCCTTCCTCGCCACCACCGCCGGCGTTCACATCGCCGAGTCGGTCGAGCACCTGACCGGGGTCCCGGACGGGTACGTCCAGCGGACGGTGCTCGCCCAGCTCTCGGCAGCAGTCTTCGGGAACAACACCTTCGGCTTCTTCGCAGTGCAGGGCTTCACGACGCTGATCCTTGCGATGGCAGCCAACACAGCGTTCAACGGCTTCCCGATCCTTGCCTCGATCCTTGCCGAGGACCGTTTCCTGCCCAAGCAGCTGGGCCGCCGCGGCGACCGGCTGGTCTTCAGCAACGGCATCCTGATCCTGGCCACGGTGGCTGCGCTGCTGATCGTGGCGTTCGACGGCTCGGTGACGAAGCTGATCCAGCTCTACATCCTCGGCGTCTTCGTCTCCTTCACCCTCAGCCAGGCCGGCATGGTGGTGTACTGGCGCCGGCAGGCCAGGGAACACGGCTGGACGCCGAACCATGTGGGTGCAGCTGTCGTCAACTCCGTCGGCGCTGCCGCGACGGCCGTGGTGCTCGTGATCGTGCTGATCACCAAGTTCACCCACGGGGCCTACCTGGTCGTGTTCGCGATGCCGCTGATCGTTTTCCTGATGGTCCGGATCCACCGGCACTACGAGCGGGTCTCGCGGCAGCTGAGGCCACAGGTGGCCGGGATCACGCTGCCCAGCCGGATCCACGCCGTGGTGCTGATCAGCCAGCTCAACGAGCCGTCGCTGAAGGCGCTCGCCTTCGCGAGGGCGATCCGGCCGAGCACCATCACGGCCCTGCGGGTCGACACCAACTCCAGGCGCACCCGGAAACTGGTCAGCGAATGGGCTGAACGGGACATCGCGGTGCCGCTGACCATCATCACCTCCGCCTACCGCGACCTGACCGAGCCGGTGCTCGACTACCTGTCGAAGATCCACATCGGGCCCCGCGACGTGGTTCAGGTGTTCATCCCCGAGTACGTCGTCGGCCACTGGTGGGAGACGATCCTGCACAACCAGAGCGCGCTGCGGCTGAAGAGCCGGCTGCTGTACATGCCCGGGGTGATGGTGACCAGCGTGCCGTACCAGCTGAAGTCCGCCGAGCCGTTCGCGCTGGGCCGTCCCGGCACCGAGGCCGAGGTCGCCGTCCCGCCGGCCCCACCGACCAGCGGGCCCGGCACCGGCGCCTCGACCCCCGAACCGGCGGCCTCGCCGACCCCGGCAGTGCCGGAGAAGTCGGGGACGGCAGCCGCCGAGGCGGAGGTTCTGGCAAGCTCAGGCAGGTGAGCCAGCATCTGCCGGACGGCGTTGCCGTGCCTGCCAGCGGCCTCGGCACCCGGCTGCCCCGGCGCCGGCAGCTCTACGGCCTCGTCGTGGCCGGCGTCGCCGCCCCGCTGGTCACCCTGCTGCTGGTCCCGGCAAGGGAGAGCCTCGGCCTGGACACCGCCCTGCTCCTGTACGTGCTGGTCTCTGTCGCGGCCTCCGCCGTCGGTGGCGTCGTGCCGGCTGTGGTCGCATCGCTGCTCAGCTTCGGCCTGGCCAACTTCTTCCTCACCCCGCCGTACGGCACCCTGCTGGTGCAGAACAACAATGAGCTGATCGACCTGATCATCTTCCTCGCCGTCGCCGTGCTGGTCGGGGTGATCACCGAGATGGGTGCCCGGGTGCGGGGACGGGCGGAGCGCAGCCGGCTGGAGGCCGAGTGGCTGGCCGAACTCGGCAGCCGCGAGCACGGCCCGGACTCGGTCGAACGCGCGCTCGCCGACGCCCGCGAGATCTACGGGATGCACTCGGCCCAGCTCACCGAGGGCGGCCGGGTGCTGGCCGCGTCCGGACGGCCGGAGACCGACGACCTGGTCATCGTCACCCCTGCCGGCGAGCACCTGCAGCTCGAGCTGAGCGGCCCCGAACGGCTCGGCGAGGACCGCGGCCTGCTGAGCTCGCTCGCCCTCACCGCCGGACGGCTCTGGCGCACCCAGCAACTAGCCGAGCAGGCCCGCCGGGCCGAGGAGCTCGGCCGGATCGACGAGCTGCGGGCCAGCCTGCTGGCGGCTGTTGGCCATGACCTGCGCAACCCGCTGGCTGCGATCAACGCCGCAGCCACCACCCTTCGGCAGACCGACATCCAGCTCGATCCGGAGGACCAGGCCGAGCTCCTTGAGACCATCGAGACCCACGCCGGCCGGCTCAACGACATCATCGGCAACCTGCTGGACATGAGCCGGCTGCAGGCCGGCGCCCTTTCGGTGCACCCGGTCCCGACCGTACTTCTGGAAGTCCTCGCCGGAGTGGTCCGGCTCGGCGAGGGCCGGGTCGAGCTGGACATCCCGGAGGACCTGCCCATGATCCGGGCCGACGCGGGGCTGCTGGAGCGGGTGCTGGCGAACCTCGTCGACAACGCCGACCGGTACCTGCCCCCGGGCGAGCGGGTGCGGATCGCCGCGCACCGGGACGGTGCCCTCGTCGCGGTACAGGTGATCGACCACGGCCCCGGCGTCGCCACCGAACGGCTGGGCGAGATCTTCGCACCGTTCCAGCACTTCGGCGACCGCTCGACCACCGGCCTCGGCCTGGGGCTGGCGATCGCCCGCGGGTTCACCGAGGCGATGGGCGGTACCCTCAGGCCGTCCCACACCCCCGGCGGGGGATTGACGATGACCGTGACCCTGGAGGTGGCCGATGCAACGGCTGCTGATCGTTGAGGACGAGCCGGCCCTGCGCCGCGCCCTGACCATCAACCTGAAGGCCCGCCACTACGAGGTGGACGCGGTGGGCACAGGGACGGCGGCGCTGAAGTCGGCGGCCGCCAACCCGCCCGACCTGGCCATCATCGACCTCGGCCTGCCGGACCTGGACGGGGTCGAGGTGATCGCCGGGCTGCGCGGCTGGTCGACGGTGCCGATCATCGTGCTGTCGGCCCGCGACAGCCAGGCTCAGAAGGTGCGGGCCCTGGACGCCGGCGCCGACGACTACGTGACCAAGCCGTTCGGCATGGACGAACTGGTGGCGCGGGTGCGGGCGGCCCTGCGCCGGGCGGACGTGCACGACCTGCCCGTCGGCCCGGTGGTGACGACGGCAGGGTTCACCCTCGACCTTGCCGCCAAGCGTGCCCGCAGGGGCGGGACCGAGGTGCGGCTGACGCCGACCGAGTGGCACCTCGTGGAGGCGCTGCTGCGCCGTCCCGGCACCCTGGTCTCGGGTGCGCAACTACTGGCCGAGGTCTGGGGACCCGGCTACGAGAAGGAGACCAACTACCTGCGGGTCTACTTCGCCCAGTTGCGCCGCAAGCTCGAGGAGTCGCCGAGCCACCCGCGCCACTTCATCACCGAACCCGGCGTCGGCTACCGCTTCGAGCCCTGACCGCGCCGGCGCCCGGACAGCAGCGAGCCGGCCCGGGCTGGTGCCCGGGCCGGCTCGGTGCCTGGTCGTCAATCAGTGCTGCGCGTCACTGCCAGTTGTAGGTACTGGCGTTCGGGTCGGCGGAGTTGTCGATCACGACGGTCTTCATCAACTTGTCGGCGATGGTCTGCCGCTTGACGTCCCACAGCGGGAAGAGCCAACCGATGTAGCAGATGATCGAGTCGATGATGTGGGCCAGCTGGCGGACGATGCCGTTGCCGACCCCGATCGGCTGGCCGGTGGACTCCGAGATCAGCTTGGTCTTGGCGATGCTCCGGCCGAACGTGACCCCGGTGGTGCCGCTCTTGTACCCGAGGTAGGCCATCCACCCGATGCCGAGCAGGAAGTTGACCGTGCTGCCGAGGCCCGTGTTGATGTTCGACAGCAGCGAGCCGACGATCGAGATGACCACGCCGGCCGCCACGTAGTCGATCAGGCCACCCAGCGCACGCTTCGGCCAGTCGGCCAGCGGCGCGCCGCCCACCGGCGCCAACGGGAGGTTCGGGACGCCGCCACCGGGGTAGGCGCCGGGATCGGTGCCGTAACCGGGCTGGCCGTAGCCGCCGGCCGGCGGGAAGCCCGTCGGCTCGGAGAAGCCACCGGGGGGTGGCGGCGGCTGGGAGTAGCCGGCGGTGGGGGCCGAGTACGCGCCCGGTGCCGGCGGCTCGTAACCGCCGGTGCTCGGGGGAGGCGTGTAGGCCGGCGGCATGGCCGGCGGCTCGTAACCACCGGTGCTGGCCGGAGGCGTGTAGGCCGGCGGGGCAGCCGGCGGCTCGTAACCACCAGGAGCGGGGGGTGGGGTGTAGGCGGGCGTCTCCGACACCGGTGAGGCCGGCTCGGGCGTCGTCGGGGGCTGGTAGCCGGGAACGGCTTCGCTTGGGTCCGGCGTGGGCGAATTCTGGTCGGACATGCTCTCTCCCTGGTTGGACTGGTGAGGCTGATCCTAGATCCGGGAAGGGTCCATTGGGTATGGGATCATAATGGCGGCGTGGCGAATAGTGCGGGTGCCGCCGGGTTCACGGCGACCGCTGGGCTGAAATCGGCTGCCGGCCTGGGCGTAATCGGGCTCTCGTTGAGCGGAATGTACGCAATGACCGGCATCGGCATTCCCTGCCCTTGGCGGCATTTGACCAACACCTTGTGCCCATTCTGCGGCTCGACCACCATGGGTGCCGCGCTCCTGCGCGGCGACCTCGGCGCTGCCTGGGCTGCCAACGGGTTCGTGCTCCTGCTGCTTGCCGGGCTGGGGGTGGCGAGCCTGTGCTGGCTCGTGGAAGCGCTCGGCGGGCCCCCCTTCCGGCTGCCTCGACGGCTGGCCGACCAGCGGGTCTGGTACGGGCTGCTCGGGCTGGTCGCGATCGCTTTCGCAGTGCTCCGAAACCTCGCTCCCGGCGCCTGAGGCCGTCCGGACAGGCGCCGGACCGGGGTCGCGCAATTGGACGGGCGCCCGGGCCGAGGCCCGGGCGCCCACCAGCGAACCGGCTCAATGGGGAGCCGAGCTCAGTTCGCTCCTCGGAACTGGCCGTCAGGAGCAGGCCGCCACCTGCTGAAGCCATAACCAGACCGAGAGTCGAGTTACGGCGATTCCGTCCGATGCCCCCTCGGCTATTCTCCGAGGCTTACTCGTCCGACATCACCAGTGCAATGCTGATGGCCATCACGAGGCTGATAATCGGCGTGCCGGGTGAACGAATCCGGCCGTGGGCAGGGACGCGGGGCGCTCACCACCGAGCACCGAAAACGTTCCTCACTCCCACAGTCGTCCGCGAGCCCCCGAAAACCATCTCAGCGGTGACCATGTCCAACTCACGGTACCTCAGCACGGCCGTTCCCGGGCCGAGGACCCTCAAACCTTCAATGACCCGTCGCCCGCGGGTGGGCCATGCCGGCTGCGATGGTCACACCTGCTGTTGACGGCCCGGAGGGAAGCGGATCGCACGAGCCCACCCGGCTCGCACCACTTCGGTTCGTCAGGCAGCAGACCGGCCGGGCGTTCAGTTCTCAGCACGCCAACACCGGGTCCGTCCACCCGCCCCCGAGACAGGTCCGAACACCAGGAACACTCCGTGACCCCGTACTGCGCGCGACTCGCACGCAGGCCCCTCCAGGTATCCGTCCAAACCTCTCAGACCGCGCCCCGGGGGACCACCGAAGGGCTAACCTGTGTCAAGGCCGACAAGGGTTCCCTTGACTTGGATCAAGT
>JADLEH010000259.1 GCA_020846255.1 Propionibacteriaceae bacterium | reverse complement strand
CTCACCGGCTGCTCGCAGGTGATCGGTACCGCCGACTGGGACCGGATCGAGGTCAGCTCCACCGCGGTCGCCGGTGGCGACTACACCCTCGTGGTGACCCCGGACGAGTTCACCTACACGGTGGACGGGAAGGCGACCGCGGACAAGTTGCCGGACGGCGTCTGGACCACCCTCACCACCGGGGTCAGGGCTCTCGGCGGCCGGGAGGCGGTGAAGTGCGCGGACGGGCAGGCGATCCAGATCCGGGCCCTTGCCGGGACGACGCTCAAGCAGTCCTACGCGGCCAACAGCTGCGACGCCGGCGACGCCCTGAAGCAGGCTCAGGCCCTGGTTGAGCAGTTCATCGCCACGATCAGTTGAGTCACCTGCACTGATCGGGGTTCGCCGACCGACCTGGCGGACCGCTAGGGTTCCGGCCTCACGACAGACGGAGCGCAATGACACCGATCCCGGTCATCATCGACACCGACACGGCCCAGGACGACTGCATCACGATCCTGCTCGGCCTGCTCGATCCAGCAGCGGACCTGCTCGCCATCACGATGGTGGCCGGCAATGTCAGCTTCGAGCAGCAGGTGGCCAACGCCCAGCTCACCCTCAACGTCGCCGGGATGCTCGGCCAGGTGCCGGTCCACGCGGGCTGCCGCCGGCCGATGCTGCGCGAGTGGGTCTCGGCGAACGACGTCCACGGCGACGGGTCCGGCGGATTGTCGATGGACACGTCGGTGGCCGTCCTCGCCGAGGAGCACGGCGTGGACGCCCTGCTGCGGCTCACCGCGGAACGGCCGGGCGAGGTCAGCATCGTCGCCATCGGTCCGCTGACCAACATCGCCACCGCCGTGGTGACGGACCGGGAGTTCGCCGGCCGGGTGAAGAGCCTCTACGTGATGGGCGGCTCCAACAACGGTCGCGGCAACATCACGGCCAGCGCCGAGTACAACTTCTACGTCGACCCCGAGGCCGCCCAGATCGTGATGGCCGCCGGTTTCAACGACCTGCACCTCATCACCTGGGATCCGGTCACGCTGCGGGACGCGACCATCGCGCGGGCCGACTACGAGCGGCTGGGTGAGCTCGGCACGCCGCTGGCCCGGTTCTTCAAGGCGATGTGCGACGCGACCATCGACTACGACGAGTCCGTCGGCATCGACGGCTCCACCCACCCGGACTCGTTGACGCTTGCCGTGCTGCTCCATCCAGAACTGGTCCTGGCCGAGGCGCCCTACCGGGTGGACGTGGAGACCGCGTCTGCCCTCACCCGCGGCTACTCCGCGATGGCCTGGGCGAAGTTCGGGCTCGCCGCGAACGCCCAGGTGGTGGAGGCCGTCGACGGCGGCGCGTTCTTCGCGCTGCTCGAGGGCATGCTCCGCACCGTGACGGTCCCGGCCCACCCGATCACCGGACTCCGGCTCGGGTAGGCGTCAGGCGATCAGCTCCACCGTGCCGCGGCCGCCGTCGACCCGGACCCGGGTCCCGGTCGGCAGCCGGCTGGTCGCGTCGCCGCAACCGACCACCGCCGGGATGCCGAACTCGCGGGCGACGATCGCCGCGTGGCTCAGCGGGGCGCCGAGGTCGGTGACGATGGCGGCTGCCCGCGGGAAGACCGGCGTCCAGCCGATGTTCGTGAGGTGGGTCACCAACACTTCGCCGGGCAGCAACTGGTCCGCGTCGGCGAGGTTCGCCAGATAGCGCACCGAGCCCTCCACCACGCCGAGGGCGCCCGGGAAGCCCGTGATCAGGTCGTCCCGGCCCGCCGGCGCCGGCTCTGCGCCGCAGGTCGGGTCATCGGCGAGGTACACGTCCTGGCGCCGGTCCGGGTCGGCCGCCCACGCGAACGGGTCGAAGCGCCCGACGATGATTCCGGGCAGCGCCGGCAGTTCGCGATACCGCTGGTGGGTGGCCCGCCGGAGCTCGATCCTGGCGAAGGCGCCGTGGTCGCCGGCCAGCGCTTCCAGCAGTTCCGGCAGGGTGAGGTAGAACACGCCGTCGCCGATGCCGAGGAGTTCTCCGGCCCGCAGGGCGAAGGCCCGCTCGACCCCGGTCCAGCGCACTCCCTCCGAACGGGCTCGTTCGCGCAGCGCGGCCTGCCGGGCGGCAGCCAGCAGCCGTCGCTGCATCCGGCGGGCCAGGCGAGGGTCGCGCCGGGTGAGCCGGGCCAGTGCTTCCTGATGGGCGACCCGCTGGCGTTCGCCGGCGGCGGCCACGTCGGTGGCGCCCCTCATCGCCGCCAGTGCCCGGTCCAGCCAGTCGGGGTCCTCGGCCGGGCGCGGCCAGGCCAGTTCGACCTCGTTGTAACCGCGATGGCCGAACCGGTCCAGGTACTCCTCGCGGCTCAGCCGGCCGGCCAGTACCTCCTGGAGCCCGGACGCCGGGCCGAGGCTCTCCAGTCCGCCGGCGAGGCCGGCCAGGTTGGACATCAGCGCAGCCGCGTCGTCGGCTCCCAGTCGATCCCGGAGTTCGACCTCCAGCCGCGCCGGCGAGTCCGAACCCGAGACGATCACCGCCCAGAACGCAGCAATGGCCACCGGGAGCAGTTCCTCGGTCCACAGGCGGCCGAGTTCCGCTGCCGTCCGGGTCGCGGCGATCCGCTCCGTGAACCGGTGGCACCTGGCCCGGTTGCCCGCGAGGAACCTGGGCAGCGAACGGCGGTGGGACTGGAACCGCGCGAGGCCGAGCAGCAGCCCGATGCCCTCCCGCTGCCAGTCGCCGCCGGTCAGCGGCAGCATCGGGATGGGCACCCAGTCCGGAAGGTCACCCCACCAGGGCGCGATCTGCCGGTAGGCGGCACGGGGGTCCTGCACGGCCTTCTTGCCCCGCGCGGCGATCTGGACCGAGATGTTGGCGTACGGCCGGCCCCCGATGTAGCCGGCCATCTCCCGGCCGCGCAGGGCCATCGATGGGCCACCGTTGGCCTGGAGGTGGGTGACCGCCGAGACGGTCAGCGGGGTCTGTGCCTCCGGGTTGGCCTCGCTGAGGTTCGTCGCCGACCAGAGGCAGTTCCCGGTGAGGGAGTCGTTGCGCTCCGCTGTCACCGGGTCCCAGCCGGAGAGGGTCGTGATCGGCCTGGCCTGCAGGAGCCAGACCTTGCCGCCGGCGACGGCCCATTCGATGTCCAGCGGCATACCGTCGAAGGCGGTCTCGGCCAGGTGCGCCTCGGTGTGCAGCGTGGCCGCGAAGGGCCGCAGCGCCTCCGGTCCGGAGTAGTCGCCGCCCGGACGGGTGAAGGTGAACTGGCCGGCCGAGGCCGAGCCGGAGACCAGCGCCTCACCGGAGCCGGCCACGACGTTGCCCAGCATCGTGGCCAGGTCCGCGGTGAGCGGGTGGACGGTGAACAGGACCCCGGCCTGCTCGGCTGGGACCAT
>JADLEH010000258.1 GCA_020846255.1 Propionibacteriaceae bacterium | reverse complement strand
GGGCGACGGCCCCTGGGTCGTGCGCGCCACCTTCACCGAGCGCCAGCAGGTGCGCCGGCTGGCGGCGCGGATCGAGCCCTGGGAGGTTCACTACGACCAGGGCTACGTCGTCCTCGACGTCGACCGGCACGACTGGGAGCTCCTGCTGGAGCTCGGCTTCGTGGTCGAGGTCGATCCCCTGCTCACGGAAGAGCTGCGCCGCCCGCGCGTGCGGCTGCCGGGGCAGGTCACCGGCATCCCCAGCTATCCCTGCTACGGGACCGTGGAAGAGACCTTCACGCGCGCCCAGGCCATCGTGACGGCCCACCCGACGCTGGCCACCTGGATCGATGTCGGCGACAGCTGGGAGAAGGTGGCGCCCGGCGGCGCGACCGGCTACGACATGAGGGTGTTGAAGCTGACCAACAGCGCGATCCCCGGCCCCAAGCCCAAGCTGCTCGCCAGCGGGGCCATCCACGCCCGCGAGTACACCACCGCCGAGACCCTGACCCGCTTCGCCGAGGCGATGGCGAACGGCTTCGGCACCGAGCCGGACGTCACGTGGATCCTCGACCACCACGAGTTGCACCTGCTGCTGCAGACCAACCCCGACGGCCGCAAGAAGGCCGAGTCGGGGCTCTCCTGGCGCAAGAACACCGACACCGACAACTACTGTCTCACCGTGAACTCGCGAGGCGTGGACCTCAACCGCAACTACCCCTTCATGTGGAACCAAGGCAGTGGCTCGAGCGGAGAGCCCTGTGATGAAGTGTACCGTGGCCCTGTCGAGGCCTCCGAGCCCGAGATCCAGGCCGTGCGCGACTACGCCCGCTCGATCTTCCCCTATGCATGGACGGGCGGAACGCCACCCGCGAGCGGTACCGTGCCTCCGGAAACCTCTGGCGTGTTCATCGATCTGCACAGCTACGGACGGCTCGTCCTGTGGCCCTGGGGCTACGACGACTTCGTGGGACCCGCCCCCAACGGTCCAGCGCTCCAGACCCTGGGCCGCAAGTTCGCCTGGTTCAACAACCACACGCCCGAGCAGTCGAACGAGCTCTACGGCGCCGATGGCGCGAGCGACGACTTCTTCTACGGCGACCGCGGGGTGGCCGCCTACACCTTCGAGATGGGCACGTCCTTCTTCCAATCCTGCTCGACGTACGAGAGCACCATCGCGCCCACCAACTTGGCAGCACTCAAGTACGCGGCGCGGGTGGCACGCACGCCCTACCTTCTTCCTTCCGGACCCGACGCGCACACGCTCGTGGCCACGCCCACGAGCGTCACGCCCGGCCAGAACGTCACGATCACCGCCACGCTCGACGACACGCGCTACAACAACAGCAACGGCACGGAGCCGATCCAGAACATCGCCGCGGGCCAGGTCTACGTCGACACGCCGCCCTGGGGGGCCAGCCCCGCGCCGGTGGCGATGGCCGCCACCAACCCCCCGTGGAACTCGACCAGCGAGGGCGTCACGGCCACGCTGTCGACCGCCGGCTGGGCCACCGGCCGGCACATCGTCTTCGTGCGCGGCCAGGACGCCGCGGGCAACTGGGGCCCGGTCAGCGCCGTGTTCGTGGACGTGGCGATCCCTGTGGAGCTGCAGCAGCTGACGATCGAGTAGGGCTTCCGACCCCGCGCAGGCCGTCTCAGGCGCGCACGAAGGCGTCCTTGACCAGCCGCTCCGGGAAGAAGCTGCCGGCCTGGCCCTCGGCGGCGTAGCGGTAGACCGCCGCGGCGTAGATGCCGCCCAGCGCGCTGCTGACCAGCGCGATCGCCAGGAAGGCCAGCACCATCACGACCGCCACGACCCCGAGCAACAGCCCCGAGCCCAGGGCCGCCGCGCCGATCAGGCCGGCCACCCCGGCCACGGCCACGCCGAAGGTCATCAGCCCGAACACCGCGCCCAGGCCGAGGTTGCCGGCCAGCTGCTCCCCCCAGGTGCGCTTGAGGTAGGCCGCGCTGCGCTTGACGGCCTCGATCGGCCCGACGTCCTCGACCACCAGCACGGGCACGACCAGGTACGTCGCCAGACCCCAGGCCAGGCCCACGAACGAGGCCACGAGCCGGCCGGCCAGCCCGCCCTTGCGCGCGACGGCCCGCAGCACCATGCCCACGGTGGCCGAGACCAGCGCGTAGCCCAGGATGGTCCCCAGCCGTGAGAAGGCGATCCGGAAGCCGTCGCCCACGGTCGGGTCGCCGCCACGCAGGCGAATCATGGCGGCGCCCACCAGCGCGGTGTTGCAGAACAGAATCACGAAGTACTGGGTCGTGTAGAACAGGAAGGCCACGATGGCGCCGAGAATCCGGACCCCCTGCTCGCCGGCCACGGCCTTGTCGCCCAGACCGGCCAGCACGGCCGGCACCGCGAAGGTGACCAGCACCAGGATCGACGCCAGCCCCGACAGCAGCGGGAAGACCAGCAGCTCCTTGTCCGCCGACAGAACCCCGAAAGACGCCTTGGTCAGCTCCCAGCTGCGCGACAACCGATCGAACATGCCCACCCCCGGGCGGGATTGTGACACCAGTTCCGCCCGGGGGGGCGCCGTCCGGCCTAGATCTCCCGGCCGCCGCGCGGCAGGGGCTCCTTCCGCTCCTGGCCGGCCACCACGAGCTGGTTGTCGACTCCGAAGGGGGCAATCTCGCGGGCGATGATGCCCAGCATCATCTTGTCCACGTTGGAGGCGGCCGTGCCCACGAGTGTCACGCGGCCGCGGGCCACCACGATGCGCACGGGAGCCAGCGCGCCAGAGCCGTAGTGGGCGAAGTCGAGGCTGCCGTAGATGCGCCGGTAGAGCCGCAGGCGGGTCTCGTTGTCGAAGCCCGAGACGGGCTGGACCGCCAGATCGTTGAAGACCTCCGTCACGCCCGGCACGGCGGCCACGCGCTTCTCGAGGTCGGTCCTGCGATACGGCTGGTTGACCGAGCCCAGCAGGCGCACCTGGCCGTTCTCGACCTGGAAGCGCACGTCGTCGAAGACGGTGAGGTGCACGTAGCCCTGCAGGGCCCGGCGCACCTCGCCGGCGAGTTGCTGGTCGGCGACGGGCTCGGCCTGGACGGCGCCCGCGAGCAGCAGGACGGCGCCGCCCGCCAGGGCGGACCGCAGGAAGGGACGAGTCAGGGCGCAACTCCTCGGGCCGGCCGCGCGCCCCCGCACGG
>JADLEH010000257.1 GCA_020846255.1 Propionibacteriaceae bacterium | reverse complement strand
TGCCCCAAACCATCTGCTTACGGACCAGGGCGAAGATCCCGCTGATGACCAGAATGGCCGCGATAATCCACAACAGGGTTCCCATGACGAATTCCTTCCCGGGCGCCAATGCGCCCACCCTCCCGTAGGACAGCCAAGGTTGAGGCTGCATCAACAGTGATACCCACCCTGACGAGAAACTGACCTGGGGTGAAGCAACTACCACCGGCGGTGCGAGCACCGAGAATGGGTACACAAACTCGGGCAATGCGCATGGGCGGGGGGTGATGATGGGACCTTTGGTGAGCATCATTGTGCCGGCGATGAATGTGGCCCGGTTCCTGCCCCGGTGCCTGGACTCGCTGCTGGCGCAGCACCACCGTCCGCTGGAGATCATCGTGGTCGACGACGGCTCCGTCGACGACACCGCCGCGGTCCTGCGGTGCTACGCCGAACTGCACCCGGAGGTCCAGGTCATCAGCCAGCAGCACCGCGGACTCGGCCCGGCGAGGAATGCAGCCCTGCGCGTCGCCAGCGGCGAGTTCATCGCGATGGTGGACGCCGACGACTGGGTGGAGCCGAATTTCATCAGTGACCTGGTCGGCACCGCGAGATCATCCGGGGCAGAGGTGGTGGTCGGCAACTTCACCTTCGATTTCTGGGGACTGCGGCTGGGTTTCCCGTTCCTGCCGAGGCGTGCGGTCCTCACCGGCCTCCAGGCCGCCCGCCTGACCCTGCACCTGACCCAGTTCCCGGCCTTCGCCTGGAACAAGCTCTACCGGCGTGAACTGTTCGATGCCACCGCCGACACCTTTCCGTGTATTTACTACGAGGATTTGGCCACCACTCCCCTGATCCTGTCGCGGGCAAGAGAAGTGGCGATCGTCCGGAAGACCTACTACCACTACTGCCTTCGCGGCGACAGCATCACCGGCGATTTCGGTGCGAGAAACGTGTTCTCGTTCGCAGCGGCCATCGACATTCTGCGACACGACCTGCATGCGAACGGACGCTGGGAGGCCTGGCGACCCAGCTACCGCAGGCTGCTACGGGAAGCGCTCGTGATGGTCTCGATCCAGGTGCTGGTACAGCCCAACCGGATTCCGGTGCGGTCCCGGGGCCAGTTGCTGCTGCGTTACGCCGGGCGGCTGCGGGCGCTGTCCCGGCCGCCGGGACGCTGCGGGCGCCGGCGAGGTTGAGGCGGTGTGCCGGCTGGCTCTTCAACCGGCACACCTGGCCCGACTGGCGCCCGGGCGCGAGCCGTTCGTGTAGTTACCGTACCCACGGATCCCGCTCGCGGCGCCGAGCCCCACAGCGGCTGCCGGCCGGCAGGGCGAGCAAGTCGGCAATATTCATCATTCTGCTTCGTCCCTGCTTGTCAGGTGGCGATCCCGGCAGGGGCACCGCTTCGTCACGTCCCGCCGGCGGGGCTCCCGGCTGCGGTCAGCGCTGGCGGATCCGGGGCAACCGGCTGGTCAGCCGCACCTCCGCGGCGATGTCGCGCAGGCGCCGGTTGAGGTTCTGGCTGGCGCTCACCAGCCGGTCGAACGCCTCGGACTGGGTCCAGCGGCGCTGCGCCATCAGGATCCCCATCGCCACCCCGATCTCCCGGTTGCTCTCCAGCGCACGCTCCAGCCTGGTGATCTTGTCCTCGCTCAGCCGGTTGACCAGCACCAGGGAGGCGTAGGAGGCGAAGATCGCGGCGAGTGCGAGCTGATCCGGTTCGAACGCCGCCGGTCGATGGGAGTACAGGCTCAGCGCTGCCCGGTCGTGCTCGGCCAGGAACAGGCGGGTGCTCAGCATCGACCGGACGCCCAGCTCCAGAGCGCGCGGAGCGAACCGGGGGTACCGCCCGTCAAGGGCGAGGTCCGCCACGTGCACCTGGTCATTCACGGTGAGCGCCGCCACACAGGGTCCCTCGCCGAGGGTGTACTGCAGTGCGTCGACCCGGATCGGCAGTTCGCCGGTCGCTGCGACCGTCTCCGGCTCCCTGCCGCGTCTCGCCACGGTGATCGCAGCGTGGTCTGCCCCGGCAATCGCCGTGCGGGCGTAGTCGAGCACCGGCTCGATCTCAAGGCTGCGGTGGCCCTCGACCATGCTGCGCACCAGGTCCTGGAACTGGCCGGCCATCACTTCGAGCGCCGGGGCCGAGCTCTCACCACTGCTCGAACCGGTCATGGACGGCCTTCTGTCGGGAACGACCAGTCTATGACTCCACCCGCCAGAACGGACGGGAACGCAGCTGTCCGGAGCCGGCTGGCCGGACCCTTGTCCATGCGGTCGCCCCCGGGCCCGCAACGGGGTGGGACGAACGCGAGGAACCTGTTCTGGCCCAATGCGCAGGGTGCTGCGGCCAGCGGTGGGTACTGACGTTGGGAAACCGACCAGAGGAGGCAGGCGAGATGAGCAAGGACGCGACGACCGGGCACCGCAAGGACCCCGGGCCGACCATCTCCCGCAGGGTGTCCGCTCCGGCCGAGGCCGTGTGGTCAGTGCTGGCCGACGGGTGGTCCTACGCCAACTGGGTGGTCGGCGCCGCCCGGGTCCGCGACGTCGATCCCGGCTGGCCGGCGCAGGGCACCCGGGTGCACCACTCGTTCGGGTTGTGGCCGGCGCTCATCCAGGACTTCACCAGGGTCGAGCGGGTGCATGCACCCGCTGAGCTCGAGCTGATTGCTCGTGGCTGGCCGGCGGGTGAGGCCCACGTGCACATCAGCGTCCGACCAGAGGGTCCTGCCGCCAGTGTGGTGACCATCACGGAGGACGCCGTCTCCGGTCCGGGCCGCCTGATCCCGGCCCCGCTCCGCCACCTACTGATCGCACCGCGCAACCGGGAGGCACTGAACCGGCTCGCACTGCTGGCCGAGGGCCGCCACCGGCGGGACCGCGAACCGGGCAACGCCGGGCAGCCAGGCTGACCCGGCCTTGGACGCCCCGGCCTTGGGGCTTCAGTCCCGAAGGACCCGGTCCCAGGCCGTGCGCACCAGGGCAGCGTGGACGGTGCCCAGCCTGCCGTTCGCCCGCAGGGCCGATCGGGCGGCGTTCCACCCGCAGGCACCGTGGACGCCACCGCCCGGGTGAGCCGATGCGCTGGCCAGGTAGAGGCCGGCGATCGGCGTCTCGGGGCGGCCGAGGCCGGGGGTCGGCCGGAACACCAGCTCCTGGTGCAGGGCTGAGGTCCCGGCGTTGAGGGCGCCCAGGTCGAGGCTGGCGTTGGCGGCTTCCAGCTCCAGCGGTGACTGCACCTGCCGAACCTGCACCAGGCTGCGGAAGCCGGGGGCGGCCCGCTCCACCGCGGCCTCCACCCGCTCCACGTGGGCGATCACGGCTTCGGCGTCCCCGGCGAGCCGGCGGGGCAGGTGGGTGTAGGCCCAGGCCGACTCGGTGCCGGCAGGCGACCGGGTGGGATCCGCAGTGGTCATCTGGCCGAACAGGACGAACGGTCGGTTGGGCATCCGCTGCACGCTCAGGTCGGCGGCGAAGTCCACGAAGCCGTCCAGGTCGACCCCAAGGTGCACGGTGCCGGCGCCTCGCGTGCCTTCGGCCAGCCACGGCACCGGGGCGCCGAGCGCCCAGTTGAGCTTCAGCGTCGCGCTGTCCCAGTGGAAGTCGGCCAGGTCCCTGCGGAACCGCTCAGGCATTGACACATTCGCCAGCAGCCCGGTGTAGAGCGCAGGTGCCGTGACATCGGCGAGGATGGCGCGCGCAGCTGTGATCACGGAGCCGTCCGCCAGCCGCACGCCGTACGCCCGCCGCGACCGCACCAGCACCTCGACCACCTGCGCACCGGTCCGCACCTCGGCGCCCAGGGACCTGGCCCGAGCGCACAACGAGCCGGAGAGCACGCCGGCCCCGCCCTTCGGAACCGGGAAGCCGACGTCCTGGGCCAGCATGCTCAGCAGCCAACCGAACAACCCGCTGCCGGCACCGTCCGGCGGCACGTCGGCATGCATGGCGTTCCCGGTGAGCAGCAGGCGGCCACCAGCGCCGCGGAACGTCTCCTCCCCCAGCCGGCGCACCGGCGTGACCGCCAGCCTGGCCAGGCGAAGGGCGCCGGCGGCCTTCAGCACCCGCAGCAGGCGCAGGCCGGCGGCCACCGGTGGGAACGGGGTGAACAGCGCGCTGAGGACGTCGTCGCGGACCCGCTGCCACTGGGAGAAGAGCTCCAGCCAGGCCGCACCGTCGCCGTCGGCGAAGGTGTCGAGGCCTGCCGCCGTGCGGGCGGGGTCGCGGTGCAACACCGCCGCCCGCCCGTCGTCCAGCTGGTGGGCGAGGACCGCCGGGGCCTGCACCCACTCCAAGCCGTGCCGTTCCAGCTCCAGGCCTCGGATCAGGGGACTGGCAGCAGCCAGGGGGTAGAACGCGCTGAACAGGTCGGTGATGTAGCCCTCGGCGGTCACCTGGCCGCTCCGCACCGCGCCGCCGACCTCGGACTGTGCCTCCAGCACGATCACGTCCCAGCCGGCATCCACCAAGGCGTTCGCGGCGACCAGGCCGTTCGGCCCGGCCCCGATCACGATGGCGTCACAGCTGGCCGCCCGCGGGTTGTCCTCCATGCCGTCCACTTACCCACAACCGGGCCCGGACCCGCAACGGACCCTGGCACTGGCCCGGCCCCCGGACTGTGCGTACATCCTCGACCACCCGGCCGGGGCCCGGCTCCGGTCAGCCGACCTACGCTCACGACATGGACGAATCGACGACCCTCCTGGTGCTCGGTGCCGGCGGGGACCTGAGCGCCCGGCTGCTGCTGCCTGCGCTCGGCCAGCTACTCACGGTTGAGCCCGAGCGCCGGTTGCGGCTCCTCGGGGTCGGAATCGAGTCGTACGGCCGGGACGCCTGGCGCGATCGGGTGCGGGCGGCCTTCCGGGCCGGCGAGGCGACCGGCGACGCGGTCGAAGCCCTGCTCGAGACCACGGAATTCCTCACAGCCGATGTGAGCTCCGCCGACGACCTGCAGCGGGTGCTGGACGTCGCCGGCGCGCACTCCGCGATCTACTTCGCCCTGCCACCCGCCGTGACGCTCGCTGCCTGCCAGGCGCTGGCGCGGACCGGGGTCCCGGCCGGGACGGTTCTCGCCGTCGAGAAGCCGTTCGGCACTGACGAGACCTCGGCCGCGGCGCTGAACGAGCTGCTGCTGCGGATCGTCCCGGAGCGGCAGGTCCACCGCGTCGACCACTTCCTCGGCCGCACCACTGTGCTGAACCTCCTGGGCGTGCGGTTCGCCAACCGCGTCTTCGAGCCGATCTGGAACGCAGAGCACATCGAGCGGGTGGACATCGTCTACGACGAGGAGCTCGCCCTGGAGAACCGGGCCGGCTACTACGACCGCGCCGGCGCGCTGGTCGACATGATCCAGAGCCACCTGCTGCAGGTGCTCGCGCTGTTCGCCATGGAGCCGCCCTCCACTGTCGGCGAAGCTGACCTCCGCGACGCCAAGGGGCTCGTCCTGCGGGCAACCCGGCCATGGCAGGGCGACCCGGCCGCAGCATCGAGGCGCGCCCGCTACACCGCCGGCGCGATCGGGGACCGCGACCTTCCCGGCTACCTGCAGGAGAAGGGGGTCGATGCGGCCAACGACACCGAGACGCTGGCCGAGGTGGACCTGGAGGTGGCCACCTGGCGCTGGTCGGGGGTCCCGTTCACCCTGCGTTCGGGCAAGGCCATCGGCAGGAAACGCCGGGAGATCATGGTGACGTTCCGCGAGGCGGCGCGGGTGCCGGCCGGCCTCGAAGGTGCGTCGCCCCCGAATGTGCTGCACCTGGCGCTGGTCCCGGACCGAATGTCGCTGGAGCTCAACATGAACGGCCCGGGCGATCCGAACACGATCAGCCGCGAAGTCCTCGAGGCCGAACTCGACCCGGGTCGGCTGCGAGCCTATGGCGAGGTGCTCAGCGGCATCCTGGAC
This sequence comes from Propionibacteriaceae bacterium, assembly GCA_020846255.1. Classification (GTDB taxonomy): domain Bacteria; phylum Actinomycetota; class Actinomycetes; order Propionibacteriales; family Propionibacteriaceae; genus Propionicimonas. The sequence continues at coordinate 5,512 of JADLEH010000257.1, read as the reverse complement.
GGTGACCCGTCGCTGTCCATCCGCGGGGACACGGCCGAGCAGTGCTGGCGCATCGTCGACCCGGTGCTCCGGGCCTGGCGGGCGGGCGAGGTGCCGATGCTCGACTACCCGGCCGGGTCCGTCGGGCCGGACGCCTGGCGAACCAGCCACGACATCGGTCTGAAGCCCATCTTCGAGGCTGCCGACCAGCCCACCGAGCGCAAGGGCTGATCGCTCCCCCGCACGTCCTCCCGCCGACGACGCGCGCCTTAGCATCGCTAGGGATGCTTGTTTGGCATCCCTAGCGATGCTAAGCTCGGCGGAGTCGAGAAGCAGAAGGAGGCTGGAATGGCTGTAGCGCTGGGGGCGATCAGAGGATTCCTCCACCTCTTCACAGACGATTGGCTGCAGGACGCCGACTCACCGCGCCACGTGGTGACCATCCTCGACGTGCTCGAGCCACGCGACCCGCAAGGCTGAAGCCGCGCCGGTGACAACAGTAGGGTTCGGCCTGTGTTGACGACCTCGCAGGCCGCAGCCTTGGTGGGGCTCCCCAAGGACCAGTTCCGCTCCGCCATGTCCAAGGAGCGCAAGAACGGCAAGGAGTTCCACGAACCCAGGGACCGCTGGCTGGACGCCCGGACGCCCATGTGGAACGAGAAGAAGGTGCTCGCCTGGGCGAAGGACCGCAAGAAGCGCAAGAAGCGGAAAAAGGAAGCCGACTGAAGTCGGCGCCGGAAGCAGCAGGCGATCCGCAGCAACAGGTCGCGCAATCCCTTCCCCGACCCTTCCTTGTCCAACCCGCCCAGAAGGGCTGCGCGCTCCTGGATCCCCGGGTGCGAGACGAACCGGAGCCCCTTGCAGATGGTCGCGCCAAATGCGACAGTGATGCTGCGTCGCTATCCGTTGGTGCCAGGTTTCAAGTCGCTGAATCCGGTCTTCTGCAGAGTGCGTCTGGACTGGAGGAGCCGGTGGATACACCGATCGGGACTGGGAGCCCTCGTGGCGAGGAATCGTCGGGCCGGCCGGACGGATCAACGTCCCCGACCGGTGCTGGGGCTGCCGCCCGGCAGGGCTGGACAGCCTGATGGACGCAGCCTCGCTCCGACCGCTGACCTCATCGCTGAGCGAAGGTGTGGTGATCTTCGACGCCGACGGGCTGACCCTCGATCTCAATCGGGCCTTCTCCGACCTGGTCGGCTTCAATATCGCTGAGGGTCCGCTGCGTCCGCCGTACCCCTGGTGGCCGACCGCTGAGGAGGATCCAGAGGTCCGCGAAGAGTTGGAGCAGTTGAACCTCCGGACCTGCGCCGGTGAGGACCTCACCTTCGAGACCACGTACTACGACAAGAACCGCAAACCCGTGCCGGTCTCGCTCACCGCAGGTCCGATCGGGGACGGCCATGCTGTCGGAGCCACCCGCTTCGAGGTGGTCAGTAGCCTCAAGGCGGCCAGGAATGCCAGGGCCAGGCGGGCAGCGGCAGCAGAGGTCAGCAAGGACCTGGCCAGCATCGACGACCTGGACACCCTCCTGGGGGCGGCCGAGCACGGCTTCTCGCTGCTCTTCGACGGCGGCAGCACGATCCAGGTCGGCGTGGGCGAGAAGGCTCGCTGGTTCAGTTCCGGCGCCCCCCTGATGGCCGAGAACCTGACGGCGGAAGTGGCCGCCGGCCTCGGCGGCGAGCCGAGCCCGGACACGACCAGCCTGCGCCCCGGGATCCTCCTGGCGCCGCAGTCCAGTGTCGAGGGCTGCCGGGCATGGATCCAGTTCACTCCTCCCCGAAGGATCAGCGCGGACGAGATGATCGTCGCCGACCTGTTCGCGCAGGCTTTCGCGATGGCGGTGGACCGGCTGGTCCAGGCCGAGCGCGCCGCTGACCGCGAGACCCAGTTGCAGCGCGCGGTGGAGAGCCACCGACTGATCGGGGAAGCCGTCGGGATCCTGGTCGAGCGGCACCGCTGCCTGCCCAGTGAGGCGTTCGCACGACTCCGGTTGGCCAGCCAGAACCGCAACGTGAAGCTACGCGATGTCGCAGCCCAGGTCATCGAGACCGGCCTCGACCCGGAGGACGCCTGAGTCGGGCGGCCGAGGGCAACTGCCCGGCCGCACTACCCGGGCGTCTCGTCGTGGGGAGCCCCCACCTCCTTCGATTCCGGTGAGCCCCGCTGGCGCAGGAAGACCGCGAAGATGACCATCGATCCGACCGCCAGCATCTCTGACTGCCAGTTCTGGAACGTACGGCTCCAGAAGTCCGGATGGAGGAGGTACTCCCCCATCGGCAGCGGGTCGAGCAGGTCCCGGAGTCGTTCCTGGTTGCTGGCCACGCGGCCGGTGACCGCCTGGGCGGCCCAGGACAAGCCGAAGATGGTGGCCATCAGCAAGGTCAGCGACATCGAGTACAACCGGGTGACCGGGCCGCCGGCCCTGGCTGCGGCGGGTGAGGCCGGCTCGACAGCCGCCCCGACCCGTTCCTCGGCGTCACTGCCCGGGCCGGCCTGGTCCGGCGGCTTCGACTCCGACGACCCTCGCTGGACCAGCCAGATGGTCAGCAGGATGAACAGGGTGAACTGGAGGTACTCCGACTGCCAGTTCTCGGTGACGTCGACGGCGAAGGCTGACGAGGTCAGGTAGCGCAGCATCCCGATCTCGGCGAGCCCGGCAACGCGCGCGTCCTCGTTGTAGCCGGCAAGCCCGACGACCGCTTGTCCGGCGACTGAGGCGAGCAGCAGTAGGCCGAACACGATCGAGAGGGAGTTGTCGCGCAGCGAGGATCGGGGTGAGCGGCTCATCTGCCCGCCAACCCGATGCAGAACGCCGCGACGAGCACGGCCGAGATCACCGACAGGTAGGTCCAGAACATCACCTTGGCAAGGGTCACGGCTCCACCTCGCACTCGTAGGGCTCCGCCGGGTCCGGATCGGGCTTGTGGCAGCCGGCGGCCGTCACCAACCAGCCCTGCGGGAATCTCGCCAGGAACACGACCTGGCCGGCCAGTTTCACCTGGGCACTCTCGCCGGCAACCTCGACCTGATGGACGGCACCCCCGCCGGCCAGGTCGAGCCCGGCAAGGGCTGCGGCGCAGCCCTCGCCACTGCGCCGCTCCAACTGCGCGAGGGTCTCCGGCGCCAGCAGCCCGCAGGCCTCGGCAGGGGCCGCGGAGGCGAACCTCTGCGCCACGGCTGCAGCCTCGCCCTGCGGCACCGCAGCGGAGCAGCCGGCCAGCACCACCATGCCGGCGATCGTGATCAGCTGCTTCAGCACGGCTCTCCCCTCTCCGGTGGCGTGAACTGGAATACCCGGTTGCGGGTTCGCTCAAGCAGAGCGGTGCGGGCGCTCAGCCGAGTTCGCTCAGCACCTGCGGCAGTTCCTCGACGATCTCGCGGGCGAGGAACCCCAGCCTCCCGATCCTCGCGGCCAGGCGCTCGCCGGCGGCCGCGTGGAGGTACTTGGCCCAGCAGGCCGCCTGGGCCGGTTCGGCCCCGCGGGCGAGCAGGCCCCCAAGGGCTCCAGCCAGGACGTCGCCGCTGCCCGAGGTGGCCAGGCCGCTGTGGCCGGTACTCACGCGCCAGCACCGCCCGTCCGGATGGGCGATCACGTCGTGGCAGGCGACCACGGTGCCGTACCGGGACGCGATCTCGGCGACGTCAGGGAGAACCTCCGGACTGAGCGGGCGCTGCAGCAGCAGTTCGGCCTCGCCGTCGTTGGGGGTCAGGACGGCCCGGGCAGCGAGGTGGTCTGGCAGCTTGGGCAGGTCGGCGAGGGCTCCGAGAGCGAACGCATCGATCACGAGGGCGACGTCCGGCCCGGTCATGGCCACCACCCGGCTGACCACCTCGAGGGTCAGCCCGGGTGCATCCAGGCCGGGGCCGAGCACGACGGCGTCCACGTCACGGAGGCTGCGCTCGAGCAACCGGATGCCGTCCGGCAGCACCGAGCCGGCATCGTCGGTGGGCAGCGCGGTCACCCCGGCTTCCGGGGTCGCCACCGCCAGGGGCACGGCTGCGGCCGCGGCGACGGCGAGGCTCAGGTGACCGCCGCCGACCCGGAGGGCCGCCAGCCCCGCCAGCTGCACTGCCCCGGGGGAGCTGGCCGCCCCGCCGATGACGAGCACGCGTCCCCTGAGGTACTTCGAGGACCCGGCCGCCGGCAGCGGCCAGTCACGCAGCGATCGCGGGGTCACCTCGACGGGGTCATCTGGCGACATCTGGCTCTCCAGGGTGCGCGGTGACCGGTGCCCCGGTCGCGACCAGGTGGCTGACGTCGTTGTACCTGACCAGTTGCCAGGGCCCACCCGGCTGCCGCCGCAACACGGTGAGGGACACGTTCCGGACCGGGTCGGTGGCGCCGATCTCCAGGATCGTGTGCTCGTCCAGACCCTCACACAGGTAGCGGAAGAGCATGACCACCGCGTCGTGGACCACCAGCACGGCGCGATCCGCTTCGGTGAAGTCACCGAGATCACGCAGGAAGCTGCGCAGCCGAAGGGTGACGTCGGCCCACGACTCGCCACCGGGCGGCCGGTGATAGAACTTGCCCCACCACTGCCGCCGTTGGGCCTCCAGCGGGAACCGGTTGGCGACCCCTTGCCGGGTGAGCAGGTCGAGCACCCCCAGCTCGCGATCCCGCAGCCGTTCGTCGACGATGATCGCGAGCTCGGCCCCGGCTGCGGCCAGGCCCTGCTCGGCGGTGTGCAGCGCACGCTCGTACGGGGAGGCCCAGACCTGAGTCGACAACCCATCCGCGAGCAGCTGGGCCAGCCCACGGCCCAAGGCCGTCGCCTGCTCCAGCCCGACCGGGGACAGCGGGACATCCGGATCACGGTAACCGGCCTGGATCACTTCGGCACCGGCGAGGTTTGCTGCTGCCGCGGCCACGTTGCCGACGCTCTCGCCGTGCCGCACGAGCACCAGTTCAGTGATCACCTGGACCTCCCGATCTCCGTGTTGAGCCGATTGCCGGACGCAGAGTCACCGCGAACGTTCCCCGCCTCTCAGTGGGCGAAACGTGGCAATACTGAGCCGCGGCCGGCGGTGGGTGCAGCCCGTGGCCCATGGCTAACGTGGCGAGCACCATCCGACCTGCGACCGGCGATCCGGCCGGTCGGAAAGGAGAGAGCCATGCGAGCCATCACCTGGCAGGGCAAGGGCGACGTCCGCCTCGAGACCGTCCCCGATCCCCGCATCGAAGGACCGGGCGACGCGATCATCAAGGTCACCTCGACAGCGATCTGCGGCTCCGACCTGCACCTCTACTCGATGATGACCCCCTTCATGACCCCCGGCGACGTGCTCGGCCACGAGTTCATGGGCTTCGTCGAGGAGGTCGGCTCCGGGGTGACCCGCCTGCACCCCGGTGACCGCGTGGTTGTGCCGTTCAACATCGCCTGCGGGAGCTGCTTCATGTGTGGCCGCGGGCTCCAGTCCCAGTGCGAGAGCACGCAGGTGCGCAAGTACGACAAGGGCGCAGCGCTGTTCGGCTACACCAGGCTGTACGGCCAGGTCCCCGGGGGCCAGGCCGAGTACGTCCGGGTGC
>JADLEH010000256.1 GCA_020846255.1 Propionibacteriaceae bacterium | reverse complement strand
GGGTGGGCGCAGAGGGACTCGAACCACCTCACGGCCCCTTGCCAGGCGGCTTTTGCCGTAGTCAGCGCCATATTGCCTATGCATGGCAGGGCTAGAATCGGCCGAGATAATGCACGTATAGTGCACGCCAGTGCTAGATGTTCCTTGGGAGGGACAATGGCTGCAGCCGGGAAGCGCCGCCCACGCAGGGGCTTTGGCACGATCAGGAAGCTACCCTCAGGACGGTTCCAGGCTAGCTATGTCGGGCCGGATTTGGGCCGACACAGCGCGCCGTTCACCTTCGATGCCCGCGGATATGCGGAGCGGTGGCTTGAGGAGGAGCGCCGGCTCATGGAGCTCGAGGAGTGGACTGCGCCTGCCGCCCGTGAGGCCGCCAAGCTGTTGGAGAAGACGCTCACCCTCAGGGTTTATGCCGCGCAGTGGCTCGCCGGTCGGGTCCTCCGGCCGAACACCCAGAAGGACTATCGACATCTCATCGAGGACGTCATCCTTCCCGGGCTTGGAGACCTCAGACTGCATGACCTCACGCGAGCCGACGTGCGTCGATGGTGGGCCACCCTCGACGCATCCAAACCGAGGACCAATGCCAAGGCCTACGCGCTGTTACGGACTATCGGGGCGACTGCGGTCGACGAAGAGGTCATCGCTGCCAACCCGGTCCTGATCCGGGGCGCCGGCGTGAGCAAGCGCCAGAGGTCGATCGAGCCAGCAACGCTCCCCCAGCTCGAGACGATCACCGAGGCCATGCCAGAACGCTTGCGCCTCGCTGTCCTGCTGGGCTGCTGGTGCGCTCTGCGCTACGGCGAGATGGCCGAGTTGCGCCGATCCGACATTGACTTCGACCGTGGAGTCATCAAGGTCCGGCGAGGCGCCGTGTGGCTCAAGGGCAGAACAATCTCCGGGCCCCCAAAGACGGCAGCGGGCGCCCGCGACGTGGCGTTCCCGCCACATCTCGCACCCACCATCCGTGAGCACCTGGCGATCCACGCACAATGGGGAAAGGACGGACTGCTGTTCCCGTCCCAGGCTGGGGGTCCGATCAGCCCGTCAAGCTTCTTCAAGCCCTGGAGGAAGGCCAGACTGGCCGCTGGCCGGCCCGACCTACGCTTCCACGACCTGCGCCACACCGGCGCTGTCCTGGCGGCGCAAGAGGGGGCCACGCTGGCCGAACTGCAGGCCCGACTGGGTCACACGACCCCCGCAGCGGCGATGATCTATCAACATGCCGCAAGCGAGCGGGACAAACAGCTGGCCGAGCGCCTCAGCCGTCGAGCCGCAGGCGACGACGCGGCGAGATCCGATAGTCACGGAACTACTGAAACACGGAACTACTGAGCTTCGTCGCCGATCCGGTCGATCAGCCGCGCCGATCCGGAACGCTGGTTCTCCTTCACGTAGACCAGGCTGCGACGTCGCGCTGGTCCGGGACACTGAAGCCCAGACAGGGAGGAAGGCGCGCGTCATGGCCGACGAATGGGAACCGCGCATGGTGCGCAGACCGGACGGTGCGAAACGGGCCAGAGCGAAAGGCGGCCACGGCACCGACCGTGAACTGATGTACGCCAGCGACGGGAAACTGCTCGGCCCAGCCGAATCCCGCGAACCCGACGAGGGCGAACTGGAACGTCTCCTCGGACTCGACCAGTTCCCGCCGAGCGACAACAGCAACGAACTGACGCCGCGGCAGCAGGCCGCCGCCGACGCGCTCGGTAACGCTTTCGTCGAAATTCTTGCCACCATCGCCCAGGAAGTCGCAGTCCCAATCATGAAGGACTACGTCATCCCGGCCTTGAAAGAGCGAGTGTCCGAGGCGATCGAAGCGGCACGGACGAACGCCGCCGAGAGGCGAGAGCGCCGCCACAGCCGCAAAGCAGCCATTACGGCGGCGGCCACATCCGCCAGCGGTGACACTGTCGCCGAGGCCGAACCGACAATCACCATGACCGGCGAGCAATTCCGCGAACACGTCCGCCTCAACGCCAGAGCACGGCAATGGGTGAACCAGCACAAGGACATGCTCAGCCGGGTCGTCGTCGACGACGGACAGCTCACCCCGCAACTGCAAGACGCGATCCGGCTCGTCCTCGACGGACGCAGCCACGAACTCGACGACGACCTGCTCGCCCAACTCACCGACTACTTCGCCGACACCAGGCCCAACCAGACCGCGCTACCGGCCGCCAAACCGAAGAAGCACAGGCGGCAACCGGAGCGTGGCAGTCAGCCCACCGACTGAAGCGTCGCCCTCAGTCGGCCTCGAGCAGTGCCGGCTGCATCGGTGCCCGCCTACGCTGGCGAGCCCTCTGCTTGCGGCGGGGCTCCGATACGAAGCCGGATCAGCGCCGCGCCACTTCGTCTCACCGACGGTGCCGTCCATTTTCTTGACCACGTGCTCGGTTCCGCGCTCCCGGGCCATGTCCCGGCCCTTAGCCTGGGCCTCCGCCTTCGTGTCGAAGGTGGTGCCCGCGCGCTGGTTGCCCTGCACGCGGTACTTCCGCTGGCGGTGCCGCTATGTCCGGTTGGGTCGCTACGAGTCCAGCAAGATGCGGTACCGGAACCGAATCGACTCGGGCAGATAGGTCGGCTCGGTCTGTTCAGCCTGGACGTCGAGCACGTCTAACACACAGACTGCGCCGTGATCGTTCTGCAGGATGACTTGCTGACCGACAGCGGCCTCCACATACCGGCCAGGGGTGAGTTGAGCCGCGAGTTCGTCAACTGCGCTCGCTCCAGTTCTGTTGAGCCCTACGGCGTGGATGTAGTCCTTATAGACGTACACGGAGTCAGGCCCGCGGCCAGAGACGTTGAACTTGAAGCCGTAGACGCCCACCCCGAGCCCGTACGTATGGCCAGGCGAGCGCTCGTAATCGAAGTGAACCTCGGCCTCGGTAGACGGGTTCGCCCACGAGTTGGGATCCCGCTGCCGATCAACCCGCTCCAGCCGCTTCCCGCGGGCCCGCAGGGTCGCGACAGTGGCCGCGTGGTCGCGGTTCGCGGGCAGGTCTTCGATCCACCGCCACAACTCCTCGACCTGTTCACTTCCGGGGAAGTCGCCCGTAGCGGGAGCGGCGTTGAACGAATGGCTCTTGGGGTTGCACGGCGCGAGCCAAGCCGGGAGCCTGTGCTTGGGGTTGTCCTTGAACAGGACAGAGAGCCAAGTCGTCGGCCTGTCCAGGCGAACCTCACGGAACCATTTGTTCTCGATCCCCACGCCGCTACCCGGGAGATGGTCTGCGCGATCCACGTAGTTCTCGTCCACGACCGCGAGCACGTGCCGGCAGTCGACTGCGCGGCGCATGAAGCCAGTCAGCCCGTCCCCGTAGTCCAGGTCAACATCCACGAGCACGTCGTAGCCGGCCGCCTTCAAGTTGGCTGCGAGCAGGCGAACCCACTCCCGATGTTCATCCGAGGTCCATGCGTACGAGATGAACAGGTCCTCACTCACCCGACTGATCGTATCGGCCCGCCTCTGGGCGCAGGTCGAGCGAGCGCGGGTTGATCTGCGAGGCTGCCGCTGGCGCCCGTAATTGGCGAACTCGTCGCGCTAGGTAACTCGGTTCCGATACGTCCTGCATTCGGCATGATGGTGCGTTTTGGCCCGGCCACGGAGCCGCCCCGATCGCACGACTCAGCGGGCCGACGACCCGATTTGCACCGGGTGTGTGGCACATGGGAGTTGGGGATAATCCTCTGGTGGTTGCCGGCAGTACGGGGGTCCGATGCCAGGGACCATGCGGGGCCTGGGGTTAGCGGGCGAGGCCGAGGAAGGTCATGAGGGCTCGTTCGACGTCGGCGAGTTGGTCGGTGGCGAGCCGTCCGATGCGGTGGCCGAGGTTGGCGCGTCGGACGGTGGTGGTCTTGTCGATCATGATGTCGCTGTCCCGGTCGAGTCCGGCCAGCCCGCCCGCGGGGACGCGGACGCGGAGCAGCGGTGCGTCGGTCAGGCTGCTGGTGAGGGGGGCGACGGTGACCGAGTCGGTGGCGTCGAACAGGTCGTCCTGCAGGATCAGCGCGGGTCGGGGTTTGCTGGCATAGACACCGCCGGCCACGGTCCACAGCTCGCCGCGGTTCACTCCTGCTCGTCCCACGGCACGGTGATGGCCTCGACAAAAGCCTGGTCGTCGCCAGCTTGGTCGGCGAGGGCGACGAGCGCGGCTTGGCGGTGGGCTTCGGCGGCGAACTGGGCGGTGCGGACGTCGGGCACCCACACCTGGACCGGCCGGTAGCCACGTTCCCGCATCCGGCGCCGGTACTCACTCACTCGATCCCTGACCGCCATTCCTCAATGTTACATGTAACGCCTGCGGTGGGAAGTGGTCGGCTCTTGCGACTCCGCGCATCGTGATGTCCCCAACGTCGATGGTTGCGGGCATGGCGCGCAAGGGCGTGCGGCACACGAGTGCGCCACCCTGCTGCCGCTCGCTGTCGGCGCCGTTCAACCGGAACGCGGTGACGATCTGGGGGAACGTGGGGAACGCAGCCTTGACAAGCCTGTCCGCTGCTGCACGGTCTGCTGGATCGGTCTGGAACCGGGTCTGGGGGAACGTTCTCGGTAACGCCGGTGCGCTCTGCTGGCTGGGTCCCCGGGCGTGCGCGGGCCGGTCTACGGATGCGTAGATCTTCGCAGCATGGGTCCGTCTGGCGCTCGGTCCGGGCTTACGGAAGGTGACGGGCGAGATTCGTGGCGGTCGAGGTGACCGAACTGGGCAGGTTCCGAGGCTTAAGGAAGTACCGGACGCCGATTCTGGGCCGGCTTGTCCGAATCGAGGTCGGTCATCGGCGTAGTGCGTGCAAGGCGGACTCGTGATTCCAGGTCGCCGGGGTGTCCCGATCGGCGGCTTTGTTGGCCTAGGGATAGCGAGAGGGTTTTCGCCCGTGGAGGGAGGTGAGTGGTGGCGATCGGGTTGACCAAGCTGTCGGCCGGCTCGGGCTATGAGTACCTGACCCGGCAGGTCGCCGCGCTGGACGGCACCGGCCGCGGCCACACCTCGTTGGCCGACTACTACAGCGCCCGCGGCGAGGCGCCTGGCCAGTGGTGGGGCGCCGGCCTGGCCAGCCTCGGCCTGAAGCCCGGCGACATCGTGACCGCGGAACAGATGAAGCTGCTGTTCGGCGCCGGCCTGCACCCGGCCACCGGGGAGAAGCTGGGCCGGGCCTACTCGGTGTTCACCAACCAGCCCTCACCGTTCGAGACCGAACTCGACCGACGCTGTGGCACCTGGCTGCAGGAACACCCGGTCGTCGCTGTCGTGCCGAGCCGCGTGCGGGGCCAGTTGCGCACGGCACTGGGGGTGGAGTGGTTCACCGCCCGTCACGGCCGACTACCGGCCGGGCCTCAAGAACTGCACGCCTTCATCACCAAGGCCAGGTCGCGGCCGCGTACCCCGGTGGCCGGGTTCGACCTGACCTTGTCCCCGCCGAAGTCTGTGTCGGCGTTGTGGGCGATCGCCGGCCCTGACCTTGCCGCGGCGATCCGGGCGATCCACGGCGCGGCGGTGACCGACGCGCTGGTGGAGGCCGAACGTCGGGTGTTGTTCACCCGGGAGGGCCACCAAGGCGCCCGACACGTCGCGGTCCGGGGCATGGTCGCCGCCCGCTTCGACCACCGCGATTCCCGCGCCGGCGATCCGGACCTGCACACTCATGTGGCGATCGCCAACAAGGCCCAAACGATGTCCGGCGGCTGGAAGAGCATCGACGCGAGCGTGCTATACGCGGCCAAGGTCACCTTGTCGGAGGTGTACCTGACCAGTCTCACCGCCCGCCTCCGCGACCTCGGACTGGCCATGGTGCCGGTCGGGAAGGACGGGAAACGGCCCGTCTATGAGATCGCCGGCATCGAACCGGCACTGCTTTCGCACTGGTCGTCCCGGCGTCGGGACGTGGAAGGCCGCACCGCCCAGTTGGTGTCCCGGTTCGAGGCCGACCACGAACGCCCCCCGACACCAACCGAGAAACTCGACCTGGCCCAACAAGCCACACTCGAGACCCGGCCGGCGAAACACCAGCCCCGCTCCGAGGCCGAGCAGCGCCGCACCTGGGCCGCCGAGGCCGCGATGGTGCTGCACTGGGCCCACGGCCCCGGCCACTCCATCCAGAACACGCTGAGCCGGATCTGGGGCCAGCCGGCCGCCGAACCGCCCGTGGTCGACCCAGCCTGGGTCGCCCGAGCCGCGCAGCGAGGGATCTCCATCGTGGAGGGCGAGCGAGCCTCGTGGACGGCGTGGAACGTGCGCTCCGAAGCCCTCCGCCAGGTCCGGGCCGCCGCCGTCCCGCTCCATCAGACCAACGTCGTGGTGGACCAGGTCGTCGAGCATGCCTTGTCCGCCCACATGTCGGTGCCGATCCGGACCACCCGCACCGTGCCGGTCGAACCAGACCTGCTGCTGCGCCCCGACGGCACCCCCGTCTATGAGGAACCCGCCGCCACCCGCTACACCAGCCAGCGCATCCTGTTCGCCGAACGACGCCTCGTCGACACCGCCGCCCGCACCGGTGGCCGGGTCGCAGACCACAACTCCGTCACCCTCGCCCTGCTCCAATCCATGGCCAACCGCGAACCACTCAACCCCAGCCAACAAGCCCTCGTGCGGGGCATGGCCACCTCCGGGCTCCGGCTCCAACTCGCCATCGCCCCAGCCGGGACCGGCAAGACCACCGCCATGCGGGCACTCGCCTCCGCCTGGACCAACAGCGGCGGCACCATCCTCGGCCTCGCACCGTCGGCGGCCGCCGCCGAACAGCTACGCCAACAGCTCGGCAACCATGCCGTGGCCGATAACCTGGCCAAGCTCGTATGGGCCATCGCACACCGCGAGCCGCTCGCCGAGACCGTCGGACCAAACACCCTGGTGATCATCGATGAGGCCGGCATGGCCGACACCCTCACCCTCGACCACCTCGTCACCTGGTGCCTCGACCAAGGCGCCAGCATCCGGCTCGTCGGGGACGACCAGCAACTCGGCGCGATCGGCGCCGGCGGCGTCCTGCGCGACATCGCCCACACCCACGGCGCCCTCCACCTCGATCAGGTGATGCGCTTCACCGACCCCGCCGAAGCCACAGCCTCGTTGGCCCTCCGCGCCGGTGACGCGGGCGCTCTGGGGTTCTACCTCGACCACGCCCGCCTGCACGCGGTCGACCCCGACACCGCCACCACCAAGCTGCTCCAGGCGTGGCAGGCCGACCGGACCGCAGGCCTGGACGCGCTCATGCTCGCCCCCACCCGAGACCAGGTCGCCCAACTCAACGCCGCAGCACGCACCGCCCGGCTCGCCGGCCACCGCCCCGGCCGGGAAGCCGGACTGTCGGACGGCAACCGTGCCTCGACCGGTGACATCGTCCTGACCCGCAGGAACAACCGGAACCTCGCCAGCGGCGAGACCGCGTGGGTCCGCAACGGGGACCGCTGGAAGGTCACCGCGGTCCACCGCGACGGCAGCCTCGACGTCCAGCACCTGCGTAACCACAACCAGGTCACCCTTCCGGCGGCTTATGTGGCCGGCAGTGTCGAGCTCGGTTACGCCACCACGATCCACACCGCTCAAGGAGTCACCGCCGACACCTGCCACGGCCTGCTCACCGGCACCGAGTCCCGGCAACTGGCCTACACCATGCTCACCCGAGGCCGACACGCCAACCACGCCTGGATCCAGATCAACCCGGCCGATGCCGAGGTTCCCCCGGTGGCGCAGGAACTCGTCGAGCCGCACACTGCCGTCGAGCTCCTCGAGACGGTGATCGCTCGCGACGACGCGCCCGCCTCGGCCACCACCCTGCTCGCCCAGGCCGACCAGCCCGACCGGCTCCTCGGACCGGCCGTCACCACCTACCTCGACGCGATCAGCTTCGCCGCCGAACACCACCTCCACCCCGTCATCAAGGACCTCATCGACACCGCTGGTGCGCGTTATGGGCTTACTGATGCGGACGCGTGGCCCGCCCTGCGGGCCCACCTCATCCTGATCGCCGCCAACGGTCACAACCCCGCCACCGCCCTCAACCAGGCGATCGTTCTCGGTGGCCTCCAGGGCGCCCGAGACCCCGCCGCCGTCATCGACAGCCGGCTCGACCTCACCCAAGCCTCCGCCGGCCGCACCCGCGGGCCCCTGCCATGGCTGCCCGGCATCCCCACCGAACTGCTCGACGACCCCTACTGGAAGACCTACCTGTCCGCGCGCTACACCCTCACCAGACAACTCGCCGAAGACACCCACCAGCAAGCGCAAGAGGCCACCGACACCCCCCGCTGGGCAGCCGACCTGCCCGACCTGGACGCCGACACCATCGCCAACATCCAACTATGGCGAGCCGCCCACCACACCCCCGACACCGACCTGCGCCCAACCGGACCCCCCGCACACTCCCCCGCCGAAGCCAGAATCCAGCGCCAGCTCGACCACGAGATCGAGAACGCCAGCAGCGATACCCGCGACTGGACCGACGCCGTCCGCGCAGCCGCCCCCGCCGCAGCCACCGACCCGCGCCTGCCCGCCCTCGCCCACCGCCTGACCTATCTCGCCCGCACCCGGCCCGACATCGACGACCTCCTCGAACAAGCCGTCGCACAAGGACAACTGCCCGCAGACCACCCCGCCGACGCCCTCAGCTACCGCCTCACCCACATCCTCAAAACCGCAGGCAACCCCCCACCCTGGGAAACCGTCAACCCACCCGCACACATCACCCGGCACCCCGAACACCACCTCCCACCCAGCCCCGAACACCGCCGCGACCACGGCATCGGCATCTGACCCGACCACCTAGAGAGGCACACGACATGACCAGCCATGCCAACCCCAATGGCTGGGGACGACCCAGCCCCGAATGGCTATCCCTGCAACAAGCAGCCACCATCTACGGCATCAGCGTCGACACACTCCGCCGCCGAATTGCCCACGGCCAGCTCCCCGCCTCCCGCTTCGGCAACCGACTCATCCGAGTCCGCACCGAAGACCTCGAGCACATGTTCCGCCCAATCCCGACGGTTCGCCCTTCCTGGCGCAGGCGGGCGTAGGTCGATCAGATCCGCGCGCACATGCCGATGAGCGCGCTGGCTTGGCACGGCCAGCTGCCGCGGGGAGCTAGGGCTTCCAGCGCGCTGCTCCGTCGGCGCAGAAGCTAGTGCGAACGGCGCTTCCTTCCAAGCATGCGGCGTCGATAAGCGGTCGGTCGCCAACCGGCTCTGGCAACATGACGGTGACGGTCACGCTGTCGTTGCCCGGGCAGTCTTGAGAGCCATCACCCAAGGGTTCGGCGGCGGTGCGAATGACGATGTCGGAGGGCCCGAGGGACACCTCGGGTTGGAGGATCGTGCCGGTCTTGCCTCCGGAGCATTCGGCGCGGGTCACTTCGAGTTCGAAGCGCGTGGAGGTCCTGGTGACCCTCTTAGGGTTCTTGAGCACCCAGACCGCAGTCGATCCGATCGCTGGCGGGATGGTGGCGGTGACGTTCGGGATCTCGGGGTTAGTGTCCGGCAGGGCGCCGCGAACATCCTCGCCAATGAGTGGTCGGATCGCGTCATAGACGAGGGTGTAGAAATGCTCGTTCGGGTCGTCCAGACGCAGGTAAGGACCCGACCGGTTCACGTATACAGCCGTCGGCAGGATTCGCAGGACCGGCAACGACGTGTCCGCCGGGGTGAGGATGAACCCGCGGAAGCCGAGCCCTTGCTCTGGGAGGGCTGCAGGCTTGAGGGGTCCTGCTGCCTCCTGGTCAGAAAGCATCGCATACAGCTGCCCGGTGACCGCCGCATCGAGGTTCACGCGAGGGTTCTCCCGCCCAGAGAACACGTCGATCTCCACGCTGCTCTGCGGCACCGCCGCAGGCGCGGCCGGCACCGTGCCCGAACGCCCGAGCCAGGACCAGGCACCGAACCCGGCGCCAGCCACCAGAACGATCGCAGCCGCCACCGCCAGCCAGGCCCGAGCCACGCCTACCCTGGGCGCTCGTCCTGGAGCGCGTGAAGCGATCTCGTCAGGGTCCAGCGGAGCGACCGGGATGATCTCTGAATCGGCTCGCCGCAGGCTGTCACGGATCTTGTCCTCGAACTCACTCATCAGTGTTCGCCTCCTCCATCTGCCTGCGCATCGCCGCCACCGCGCGGTGTACATGGGACCGGGCCGTGACCTCGCGGCAGCCGAGCACCTCGGCCACTTCGGCGAAGCTCAGATCACGGTAGAACCGCAACACCACCGCTGCCCGCTGAACACTGGGCAACTGGCCGCACAGCCGCCACAACCGATCGGACTCCACCACCTGATCGGCGGCGTCGCCAGTGACCGGCGCATCTGCCAGCACAGACGTGTCCGGCACTGGATCGGCCCGGCGGCGACGAATCACGGCCAGGCAGGCGTTGACCACACAGCGCGCCACATACGGCTCGAACCGGTCCCCGTCCGGCAATCGCGACCAACGTGGATACAACGAAGCGAACGCATCCTGAACCGCGTCGCGGGCGTCCTCCCAATCACGGGTGATCAACCACGCCAGCCGCAACAGGCCGGCCGACCTCGCCCTTACATAGCTGTCGAACGAGACACCCGGCCCAGCCGTCACAGCCACTCCCGCCAGCACCAAGTCAACAACGCTCACATTAGGAAACAGTCTGGCGCATCAGCTTTCGTTGCAGGGAAGATCGAATCAAAGAGCGACGCGCACATCTGCCGCGCTGCGAGTGGTTCGTCACCACGATGGTCGCCTAATGACGAGCGAGGTCTGGCCGGCAGTTACCTTGAGTCGGCGAGGCTTTGCTCGCTCGGGCCGCGCTAGACGATCAGGGATCCGCCGATCAGCAGGGCAAGGATGCCGAAACCAACAAAAGCGAGGAGCATCCACCGACGGCGCCGCCACCGTTGGGCATGCCGACGTGGGTCAACAATCTCCATCCCGTCCTGTCCGACGAGCTCTGGAGGAATCGGACCGACCAGTTCGAGCGGCTCACAATGACCAGGGTCGAAACTGTCGCGCTGTGGGTCGTGGAGCGGCCCGCCGGGAGTAACCCAGCGCGCGGTGATTGGATCAAAGCGCTCCGCTGGCGGAGGGAACATCCGAACCATGACGCCAGCCTTCCACTCAACCCGTTCGCCTGCAGCTCAACTCAAGCAGCAACCGACCGCTTCTGCCGCGACGGCTGGGTGTTCTAGAGACTGTGGGATGGCCCAATCTGGACGGCTGACGGTTCAAAGCGCACCTCGAGCAGACTCCAGCAGTCGTCTCTGAGCGTGGCCACCTCGTTGCGACAGCTACCGCACAAGAGGTTCGGGCCATCCATTCCGTCGTGACCGCAGCAACCGCTGTTCCGCATTGGATCATCGCTTGAGAGGACGCCGATCGCGTCAGCTGGGTTGATCACCAAGCAGCCAAGGGTGCTCGTGGGGAGTTGACCGCGCCATGCAATCGGGTCTGGGTCTCTTGCCCAGGCTCCTTCTGGGATCGTGGGCAGGAACCTCTCGTCCTCAGGCTGAGCCCGCCGAGCATCCGGTATCGCGTCAAGCTGGCTGAGCGCGTTGGTCAGGGGGTTCCCGCATGAACCGCAGACGATGGTCACCGACTCCACATGTCGATTCTGCCCGAGCGAACCCCTGATCGCACCGAGGGAGTCCACGAACGTCCGGAACTGCCGCGGGCAGCGCGGGTGATTTGGCGGTCCTGAGTGGCACGCTTTGGTCGCACTTGTCTGTCACGGCTATCGTTTATCGTTAGAGTCATATCGAAAAATGATTCCTCGATGAGGAGGGTGCGGTGGGACGGTCAACGATTGCGGCACTTCGGGTGCTGTTGGTGGTGATCATGCTGGGCGGGCTGGCGGGGCAGCTGTGGTTCTTCCCGACGCTCGCCGGGGAACTCGCGCGCACCGATCCGGAGCTGGAGTGGCTGGGAGGGCCGCTGCTGGCGGTCGTCGTGCTGGTGATCCTCGGAGCCCAGGTGGCGCTCGTGGCGTTGTGGCGACTGTTATCGATGGTTGAGCGCGACAGCGTCTTCTCGCCCGACGCGTTCAAGTGGGTGGACGTGATCATCATCGCCGCGATCATCGACACCGTGCTCGTGCTGGGCATCTGGGCGCTGCTGACGTTCGGGGCGAACGCGAACCCGCCCGCCCTGATGCTGACGGAGCTTGCGTTGGTGGTGTGCGGGGCGGCGTTGGCCCTGCTGATGGCCGTGATGAAGGGATTGCTTCGCAAGGCGTCGCTGTTGCGCGTCGAGTTGAGCGGGGTGGTCTAGTGGCGATCGTGGTGAACCTCGACATCGAGCTGGTGCGGCGGCGGATGACGTTGACCGAACTGGCCGAGCGGGTCGGCATTACACCGGTGAACCTGTCGATCCTGAAAAACAACCGGGCGAAGGCGATCCGGTTCTCCACCCTGGACGCGATCTGCCGGGAACTGGGCTG
The DNA here is from genome assembly GCA_020846255.1 of Propionibacteriaceae bacterium. Taxonomy (GTDB): domain Bacteria; phylum Actinomycetota; class Actinomycetes; order Propionibacteriales; family Propionibacteriaceae; genus Propionicimonas. Next base: position 1,937 of record JADLEH010000256.1, on the reverse strand, counting down.
CCAACCCGCCGACATCCTGGTCCGCGTCCCCGACAACGCACATCACCTTGCAGGTCGCGGTGTCGACGCCAGCTGAGGTCACCGCGTCGAGTTCACCGCACCGGCGGCGCTGGCCGGTGCAGCTGGCCGCGGCGGTTTGTGTTGCATTGGTGGTCGCGGTGCTGCAGGGCCCGTTCACCACGTTCGCATGGCGGGTCCAGCTCCAGTTCTGGCCGGTGATCGAGCAGATGTCCTACGGGGAGGGCCCAAATAGCGGCGGACTCTCGTTCTCGGTGACGGTACGTCCTGATGCCACCCGGCAGGACCTGGAGGACCTGATCGACACCGTAGACGAGGGCTGGTGGCACACCTTCCGTTCCGAGCGCGACGAAGGCGAGGTGATTGCCAACGGCGTCGCGTTCTGCCGGCATGCCGACCATGCGGAGGACAGGCTCCGACTCCGGGAGGCACTACGGGCGATCCGGGCCTCGCTGACTACCAAATGGGCATGCAACGGCTACCCGCTTCCCAATCCTCAGGGGTTCCCGTTCGCCGACTTCGCCGAGGACACAGTGACGGTAGCGCGGGCACTGGAGGCGGTCGCAGAGACCGGCCCGGTCATGATCGCCGACGATACCGACTGGGCACGCCTAAGCCGGACTCTGCCACCGGTGGTTGACGCCGTCCAGGCCATCACTCCCATCGAGCGGGCCAATCTCACCACCGACTCAGTCACCTTGACGGTCCAACCCACCCAAAGGCTCGACGAAGCCAACCGAGCAGCAACCGCAGCCACGCAGGGCCGAATCGCAGTCACCGTCAGGAACGACTGACTCGAGAGTGCGCAACAGCACAGGCACGATCGAATCCGGCCGAACGCACTACTTTGCCGCTCCTCGCGAAGTGGGGTGATGAGGTCGGGGGACTCTGCCGCGGGTCTCTTTGCGGCATGAGTTCGCCGGACCTTTCTTGGGGCTTATCTGCGGGCCCGACGCACCATCCAGATCGCGACCCCTACCAGTACGAGAATGCCTGCCACAGTGCCCACCATCAGCGGGCCGGTGACGAAGTCGGAAGTCGACAGCGGGCCCGGCGCAGTTGTCGCGGACGGTTCCGGCGCCAGTGTCGTGAGCGGCGCTGCAGTGGGTGCGTGACCGGCACCGAGCCGCGAGCGATCGATGGTGGCCGGCGCGGAGCAGGACGTGGTCAACAGACCGTCGATCGCTCCCTGCGCGAACACTGTCACCTGGCCCGCCAGTTCGGCTCCGCATGAGGCTCCGGAGACCGCTGATCGCACCACGACCTCGGCCGGCACACTTCCCTGATAGACCCGTGACACCTCGATCGTGTACTCAATCAGTTCGGCGCTGGAGCCGCCGGTTGGCCGGCTCGTCGCTATCACTGTTCCGTCGAAGACGGCTGAGGAGTTCCGCATCGCCTCATCGGTGTCGAGCGCTGCACACGAACACGCACACGCAACGGAGGTGGGGGCGGCGACCCCTGCCACCAAAGTGAGCAACAGAGCGGCCAGGATGCGCAGCACCATCGTCGGCATGTGGCCCATTGTGGCCCGTCGTTCGACGGGTTGGGGTCGATTGGCTGAGGCAGCTCAATGAGTCCTCGAGCATTGGCCACCGAAAGATGCTGGCCTCAAGGGGTCGCCGAACGTCCTGTTCTGCGGCGCTGGGCGCGTAGCCGAGCGCGTTGTCCACGTCGCCAAGCGGCCCAATTAACACCATAAGGGCCTCGCGATAATGCACATGTAGTGCACGACGGCCTCGGCAAGTGTCCAAGTCGCGGCCATAACCACTAGTCAGGTGCACTTTGAGGCGGGTGGGCGCAGAGGGACTCGAACCCCCGACCCCCTCCTTGTAAGGGAGGTGCTCTAACCAACTGAGCTATGCGCCCGCGGCGTTCATCTTAGGGGGAGCCGACGGGCAGCCCGAACCCGGCGTTCG
>JADLEH010000255.1 GCA_020846255.1 Propionibacteriaceae bacterium | reverse complement strand
GCTTCGAGGTGGCTGAGGTAGGCAACGCGTCCAGCGGGCGTGAAGCGGATCCAGGTCCGGGGTCGTCCGAACGGCTGCGGGCGCTTCTCGAGGGCGATGTAACCGGCGTCGGTGAGCACCTTGAGCTGTTTGGACAGCAGCGAGGTGGAGATGCCGAGGGCATCCTCGAGGACGCTGAACTCCAGGTCGGTGGCAGTTGCGAGTGCTGCGACGATCCGCAGCCGGGTGGGAAAGTGGATCAGCTCGTCGAACCTCGCGCTGACGGGTTCCCGTTTCACAGCTGGTCGTCGTGGTGGTAGTCGCCGGCGCCGAGCCGGCCGGCCCGGTAGCGGTCTTCCCAGCGCAGCCAGGCGAACGAGCCGATCGCGGCGACCGCGCCCAGGATGACCGAGTACCACGGTTGCCAGTTCGACGGCCCGAACTGCAGCAGGACGAACAGCGCCACGAACAGGATCGCGAACCTGAGCATCCGTGCCCCGACGGCTTTCTGGTCGACGAGCTGGCCGTGGCTGCGGGAGAGACGCCGCTGCGCGATTGTGAGGACCAGCGAGCCGACCACCAGAACGGCAATTGCCGCGACCGGATAGCCACCGGGGCCGAGGGCAAGCGCGGCTCCGATGGTGATCGACATGCCCGCATCGATCCAGACCGGACGCCGGGTGGCCTGCGCCGCAGCGTGGCGGGAAGCAGACACCTGGTCAAGGCTGTCCCGCGCCTCCTCGGGTGTCGGGGTTGGTGCTGCGTACACGGTCGTGACCTTTCCGATACTTGGTTGAAGCTGATTCAAGTATCGTACTTGGTTGCCTCCGGGTCAACTATCAGGGATGCGGGACGGGGGCGCCAACGACCAGTTGAGCAAGAGCGCCCGGGGCCTTATCGCCCCGGGCGCTCCGACGTCGCGCGGCTTACAGGTTGATCGGACGCAGCACCCTGGTGATGCCGTGGGCGACCTGCTGGTTTCCGTCGTTGATGTCGGTCTGCCACGGGTTCACCCGGGGGTTCGCGTCGTTGCGGTCACGGTCGACCAGGACGATCACGGGGACGTTCTTGCCCCTGACGTCGACGGTGATGGAAGCGCCGGGCAGCCCGGTGGCGAGCTTGGCGCCGTCGGCCTGGAGCGCATCCTTGGCCAGGATGGGGCCGCCGGGGACCACGTGGTAGAGCAGGACATTCTCGATCGCGTCGATTCCGAGCTTTGCCACCAGCTTGTCGAAGACGCCCTTCTCGGTGCTGTACCACTTGTGGGTCAGGTCGTGCGCAAGCAGCCGGAAGGCACGGTCGTTGGGGATGAAGGCGGTCAACGCCACGGACCCGTCGGTGAGGAGCTTGACGTTGCTGTCGGGCTTGGCTGCGAGGACGCCGAGGACGGCCTGGGTGACGATGTCGTAGTCGTACCAGTTCTGGTCGAAGGTGCCGTTGCCGTCGGCGGTGAGCACGGCGGCGAGGCTCTGCTCGCCGGGGGCGGCCTGGGCGGGGGCGACCGCCAGGCCGGTGGCGAGTGCGCCGGTGAAGATCACTGCGGCGAGCTTGGTGAGAGTGGTCCGAAGCTTCATCAGGGTTCCTTTCGTGTAAGGTTTGTATAACGATTGTGAATACTCTGTGTGGCTTTGTCAAGAGGTGCGTCGAAGCTTCTTGTGGGGTCGGGGACGGGCCGGCTTCCACTGCGGACCGTCCAGCACGGATCGGCAAGAGTGGGGACTGAGCGCACCGGTAGGGAAGACCGCGGTCCGGACTCGGCGTCAGCAGGAGTGGTCCCCCCGAGCCGCCTGCTTCCTCAGGAGCGATCCCGGAAACGGCGGCCCGGCAACATCGAACGGAGCGTTCGAAGCACTCCTGATTCGGGCCTCACGCTCTACGGGCGTTCACGTCCCCGTGGAAGGGCGACGCATGGCGGCCGGCCAGGCAGGTCCCTGCCGGGTCCGGCCTGGTGCTTCACCCAAGGGGATTGGGGTGGGCATGGGGCGTGGTGAGCGTGTCGGCCAGCCAGTTGGCAGCCTCGGCCAGCGTGGTGCCCACGAGCGCCTGTTCGGGAGAAGCGCCGGGGCCGCCGACGTAGACAGCCGTGCGCGGCGCTGCTTCCCGGATGGCCTGGACGATGTCGGTGGCGGCGCCGCTGTCGATGGTTCGTGAGGCGCCGATGACGACGGCGTCGGGGTGGATCGTCTGGACGGCCTGGACCCAGCTGGGGCCGGGGAGGTCCGGGCCGAGGTAGGTCACACGGAGGCCTGCGCGTCGCAGCATGGTCGCGAAGGCGAGCGTAGCGATCTCATGGGTGGAACCGGGTGCGAGCCCGGTGACGACGTGGCGGCCGCCGCGGGCATGGCCGGCGGCGGCGAAGGCCGCGGTCAGCCGGCGCATCACTGCGGCACTGATGAAGTGCTCCTGGGCGATGTCGAGGTGCCCGGCGGCCCATGCCTGTCCGACCGGGACCAGGGCTGCCATCAGCCATTGGTCGATCACGTACTCGAAACCCGCAGCGGCGAAGGCTGCGTCGAGGGTCTCTTCGAGGGCGCGGGCGTCATAGCTGCGGGAGGCTGCGATCAGTGCTGCGGGGTCGGGCAGCCCTGACGGCGCGTCCGCGGTGCGCGTGGTCTCGCGCGAGGGGCTGACCCGGCCGGATCGGATCTGCTCGGCGGCCTGGGCGGGCTGCATGCCGGCCGCGACCAGATCCGCCATGGCCTGGAGGGTCTCCAGATCACTGTCGTCGTAGAGCCGATAGCCGCCCTCGGAGCGGGTGGGGTGCACGATGCCGTAGCGCTGCTCCCAGGCACGCAGAGTCCCGGGCGAGAGCCCGAGTTGTTGTGAGACCCATCTGACCGTGTGCATTCTGACCCCTTTGGTCAACACTCTACAAACCTTCGACACGTCCTTGACAATTACGACACGCCCCCTACACAATCATTACACAAACATTCAACGAAAGGTGCAGACCATGTCAAACACTCCGGAGACCAACTCGCCGCCCAACGCCGACATCGTCGACACCGCGGTAGCAGCGGGCGCCTTCAACACGCTGGCTGCTGCGCTCACCGCCGCCGGGCTCGTTGACACCCTCAAGGGCACGGGCCCGTTCACGGTGTTCGCCCCCACCGACGAAGCCTTCGCCAAGCTTCCCGCGGGTACTGTCGAGGAACTCCTGAAGGACCCAGCCGGTCAGCTCTCGCAGATCCTGACCTACCACGTGGTGCTCGGTGCGGTCATGGCAGCAGCCGTGGTGAACCTGGACGGCCAGAAGGTCAAGACGGTCCAGGGCGCCGAGCTCACCGTGGAGGTCACCGGAGACAAGGTGGCCCTGGTGGACGCGGCCGGCAACCACGTGAACGTGGTCACGACCGACGTGACGGCCAGCAATGGCGTCATCCACGTGATCGACGCAGTCCTGCTCCCCACAGCCTGACCCCGGCCGCGCCCACAGCCCCGGTCAGATCCGCCTTCGGATCGGCCGGGGCGCTCGGTATCCGGGCCGCCGGAAGCGTAGTTTCAGTCTCGGCACCATGACCACGCAAGCGAGTCGGGAGGGCTTCGATGGAGGGCCAGACAGTCAGCACGTCGACGAAGGCACTGGTTGGGTTCACCTACGTGGCGATGATCGCCGTGAACGTGCTCGCCAACGCTCTCCCCATCAACGGGCGGACCACCGGGGGCGTCTCCGACGCCTATCAGAACCTGTTCGCTCCGGCCGGCCTGACTTTCGCCATCTGGGGCGTCATCTACCTCCTCCTCGGCGCGCACGTGCTGTACCAGCTCGGCCTGTTCCGTGGCGCGGACGACAAAGGTGGGTCCGGTGAGTCCCGTCACCTCCTGACTCGGGTGGGGGTGCTGTTCTCGTTGTCATCTCTGGCCAACGTCGCGTGGATCCTGTCCTGGCACTACGACTTGATCCTGCTCTCCACGCTGCTGCTGGCCACGATGCTTGTGCTCCTCATCCTGATCACCCGGACGATCGTCGCAGCGGAGCTCTCCCCCCGCGACCGGGTCTTCGTCCGGCTTCCCTTCAGCGTTTACTTCGGCTGGATCACCGTCGCCACCATCGCGAACCTCACCGTGTGGCTGGTGAGCATCGGCTGGAACGGGTTCGGGATCGCGGAACCAACCTGGGCCGTGGTCATCATCGCCGTGGGCGCGGCCATTGGGACCACCGTCATCATCCGCGACCGCGACGTCGCCTACGGGCTCGTCCTCGTCTGGGCCTACCTCGGCATCTGGATCAAGCACACCTCGGAGACCGGCTTCCAGGGAGCCTACCCAGCGGTGATCGCCACCGCGCTCGTCGGTGTCGCCGCGTTCATCGCGGCCGGGGTGTGGGTACTGCGTCGGCGCACCAGGCCCCGGGGCAAGCTGGTCGCATGACCGAGCGGCAGGCCTACGACGTTCTCAAGCGATTCCCGGGTTTCGAGTTGCGTCGGTACCCGGCGCATCTGGTGGCTGAGGTAGAGGTTGACAGCGCGTTTCACGACGCCGGAAACCGGGCTTTCGGGCTGTTGGTGGCCTTTATCTCGGGCCGGAACCGCACCCGGGGCAGGGTCGCGATGACGGCACCGGTCCTGCAGGAGCAGGCATCGACAAGGATTGCGATGACCTCGCCCTTCGCCCGCTTCGACCCGCCGTGGACGCCATGGTTCCTGCGTCACAATGAGGTCGTGCAGCCCGTGACCACCGATCAGGCGGCACTCAGGCCGTCCGCGTGAGATGTGTCACCAAACAGCACCCCCTACCGATAGAAATCCAACTCGCGTATAACTCTTCGTATGAGCACGAGCGGCTGGACGTTTCTCTCGAACTATGGGCATGTGCTGGTTGCGCTGTCCACGAATCCGGACGCGCGGATGCGCGACATCGCCGACATGGTCGGAATCACAGAGCGGGCAGTGCAGCAGATCGTCCGCGAACTCGTCGAGCAGGGCTACGTCCTCAAGGACAAGGACGGGCGACGCAACCGCTATCACATCGCCCACGACGCCCACCTGCGGCACGAACTCGAAGCCGGGGTCAGCCTTGGCGACTTCGTGGCTCTGGTGACTGGTCCGGCCGACCGGGCGAGGCTGCCTCGCACCGCCAAGGCCGACTGAGGAGGCTCACCGCCGTTCGCTGGGGGCCCGGCCCGTCGACGGTGACGCCGGTTCGCGGGTGGCTCGCAGGCTCCACACGACGGCGACGGTGATGGTGGTGGCGATCACCGCGATCGAGAGCCAGATCGGGATCTTGTAGACGTCGAGCAGCAGCATCTTCACGCCGACGAAGACCAGCACCACGGCGAGACCGGCCTTGAGGTAGATGAACCGGTGGATCAGGTCGGCCAGCAGGAAGTACATCGCCCGCAGACCGAGGATGGCGAAGGCGTTGCTGGTGAAGACCAGGAAAGGCTCCTGGGTGACGGCGAAGATCGCGGGAATCGAGTCGACCGCGAAGATGATGTCGGTGACCTCGACCAGGATCAGCACCGTGAACAGCGGGGTCGCCACCCACTTGCCGGCCTGCTTCACCCAGAACTTCTGCCCGTGGTACTCCTCTGTGGACGGCACCCACTTCTTGACCAGGCTCAGTACCGGGTTGCGGGAGGGGTCGAGCTGTTCGTTGCGGTGGGTGAACATCTTCCAGCCCGTGAACACCAGGAACGCGCCGAACAGGTACAGGACCCAGGAGAAGTTCTCGATCAGGACCGCACCGCCGGCGATGAAGATCGCCCGGAACACCAGCGCCCCCAGCACGCCGTAGAACAGCACCCGGTGCTGGTACTCCCGCGGGACGGCGAAGTAGGCGAACATCAACGCGAACACGAAGACGTTGTCGACCGCCAGTGACTTCTCGATCAGGTAACCGGCGAAGTACTCGCCGCCGGCCTGAGCGCCGTAGGCCCACCAGACCACCCCGCCGAACGCCAGGCCCAGCGAGACCCACACCCCCGACCAGATGGCGGCCTCACGGACCGACACCACGTGAGCGGTGCGATGGGCGAACAGGTCGACCGCCAGCATCGCAAGAATCACGGCGAGAACTGCAGCCCACGCCCAGAGCGGAACATCCATGCCCCATACCTCCACCCTGCCCGCACGCGGCGAGCGGTTGGAGGTCTCCCCCACCACACCAGTCTGGCTGGTGCGGCCGACGCTCCGGGCCGACGGTCGGCCGAACTGACGAAAACATCGCGAGCGGGGTACTCCCCTCGTGCGCACAAGTATTCACGAACTCGGTTTCGTGTGTCAAGAAAGCCTGAGGTGCCCGACGATCACGACAGTGGAGCTGGGCAGGATGACCGACCGCGGCGGGCACGGCAAGCAAGCCATACCGCCCGACCCCGCCGGCAACCCGCGTCGTCGGTCTACCAGAGGACCGCGATGAAGATGTTGATGAGGCCAAGGCCGCCGGCGGTGTGGAAGAACGGCATCGCCTTGCCATCCTTGCGCTGACGCAGATGGGCCAGGACAGCTGCTACTGCGGCGATCAAGGCGATCAGCAACTTCACGCCCACCTTGATGTTGTTCACGGGAAGGTCCTGGGCTTCGCGCAATCCCACCAGGGCGATTCCGGTGACCACTTGAGTGATGGCGCCGGTGAGCAGCAGCTTGGTGTTGAAGCCCGAGTGCTGGCGCATCTGGACGAGGAACACTCCGACCAGGGCGGTCAGCCCCAGGAAGTGCAGGCAAAGGACCAACAGCCGCAGGATCTCCATCTCGCTCCTTCTGTGTGAGAGTCCGCCGGCCGCCGAGACCGGTGTTAGCGGCGGCGCGGCAACCGACAGGGTGTGGGAGTAGGCTAACCTCTTACCGACCGTTCGGTAAAATCGTGGAGGCGTGATGGACGACAAGGGACACAACCGGGTGCTGATCGTCCTGTTCGTGGGAGTCCTGATGGCGGCTCTGGATATCGCCATCATCGGGCCGGCGCTGCCGGCGATCCAGGCGGAGTTCGGCTTGGGGCCACGCCAACTGCCGTGGATCTTCACGATCTATGTGCTGCTGCAAATGGTCAGCACGCCGTTGATGGCGAAGTTGTCGGACTTCTTCGGGCGCCGCGCCATCTACCTGCTGGATGTCGCACTGTTCGCCGCGGGCTCGCTCGTGGTGGCGCTGTCCCACGGGACCGGCCTGTGGGTGATGCTGCTCGCGGGACGGGCGATCCAGGGCGTCGGTGCCGGTGGGATCTTCCCGATCGCCAGTGCGGTCATCGGCGACACCTTCCCTGCGGAGAAGCGTGGCCGGGCCCTGGGGCTGATCGGCGCCGTGTTCGGCTTGGCGTTCATCGTCGGCCCGCTCATCGGTGGGCTTCTCCTTGGAATCGGCTGGCAGTGGCTGTTCCTGCTGAACCTGCCGCTGGCCGCTGGGGTGATGGTGGCCGGCTGGCGCCTCCTGCCTCACGCCAAGGTCGCGACGGACGGCCCCTTCGACGTTGCCGGAATGCTGACCCTCGGCGTCGCGCTGGCCACCCTGACGTACGGACTCAACGAGTTCGACCCCAACGACGCCTTGGTCAGCATCGGCAGCCCAGCCGTGTGGCTCTCGCTCGCGATTTCGGTCGTTGCCCTGACCCTTCTTGTTGTCGTCGAACTGCGCGCACAGAACCCCGTCTTCCCGGTTCGCCTCTTGGGCAACCGCCAGCTGGCTGTCGCCTTCGCCATCACTGCCGGCGCCGGGCTGGGCGAAGCCAGCACCGTGTTCCTGCCACTGCTGGCCGTCCTCTCCCTCGGGATCACCACGTCGGCAGCCAGTTACCTGCTGCTTCCGCTCGTTGCCGCGATGGCCGTCGGGTCACCGCTGGCGGGCCGTCTGGTCGATCAGCTGGGCTCCCGCACGGTGATCCTGGCAGGCCTGCTGATCATGGGAGCCGGGATGGTGGGGATCAGCCAGGCGAGCAACTCCATGGCGCTGTTCATCACCTTCAGCACCCTGATCGGCCTGGGGCTCTCCGGCCTTCTGGGCGCACCCGTCCGCTACATCACCCTCAACGAGACCAGCGCGACGGATCGGTCCGCAGCGCAGGGCATGGTCACCACCTTCACCGCCATCGGCCAGATCTTCGCTGCCGCCCTGATCGGGTCCCTGGCCGCCTCGTTCGGTGATTCTGCCCACGGGTACGACCTGTCGTTCATCGGCATCGGGGTGGTCGCCGCGGTCCTGGTCGTGGTAGGCCTGCTCCTGAAATCGCGGGCCGTGGAACAGTCCACCCGCACCAGCTGAAGGACGGCGACCCGTGGACCCGCTACGACATCGACTCATCCGCGAAGCCACACACCTGTTCGTGGAGCGTGGCTTCGACGGCGCCTCCATGCGGGACCTCGCCGCCGCGTGCGGCGTCACCAAGGCCTCGCTGTACTACCACTACCCGAGCAAGGCCGACCTCCTGCGCGACATTGTCGGCACCTATCTTGACGGCATCTCCCAGGCCATGGCGCGTGCCCGCCAGGCCGGCCCGGAAGCATCCGACCAACTCCGCGCCATCATCGCCGAGCTCTTCACGCTCCCACCGGAGGGCCGAGCCGTCATCCGGCTGGCAATGCACGATCTGCGGCACCTGGACGAGGCCGACCAACTCGCCTTCGGCACCGCCTACCACGAACAGTTCCTGCAGCCTCTGGCAGACATCATCCTCGCGGGCGCGACCTCCGGAGAGTTCCAGCCACACGACCCCATGACCATGGTGTGGATCATCCTCGGCATGCTCTACCCCTTTCTGACCGCTCCACCCACCGAACGGAACGAGCGCCAGATGGCCGAACTGCTCGACGTGCTCCTCAACGGACTCAAGTCTCGATAGGCACCCCGAGTAGATCCCCGCGAATGATGACCCACAGCGCCGGACTCTCGCTGCGGGGGGATGATCGGCGACTCGATGAGCGCACACGGATACCAGCCAGAGAGCACCGAGCAGGCCACCCGGCTCGTGGGGTCAGGATCGCTGCTGTGTTCCCCCTATCGAGATTGAGTACGACCGAGGCCGTGAGCTACGGCAGTGTGTGCATGCCGCGTCCCTGACCAGCCTGTCGCGCGTCCCGTCCGATCGCGCTGGCTCGGCGCTTGTGCACGAACCGGCGGCCCGAGTGCCGTCAGTCAAGGGCAATTACGGTCCGTCCGACGGTCCCCGAGGCCATTAGGTCGAACCCCGCATTGATGTGGTCCAGCGAAATGCTGTTACCGACGAGTCCGCTGAGCTGGATCATCCCTGTCTGGTTTGCCTTCAGGATTCTCGGGAAGTCGAGCGC
>JADLEH010000254.1 GCA_020846255.1 Propionibacteriaceae bacterium | reverse complement strand
GTGAAGCCCTGGTCAGGGTGGACCTCTCCGGGACCACCGCCACCGAGGGCGACACCTGGCCGATGGGGCAGCGCATCCGGGAGGTCGAGCAGGCTCCCGATGGCACCATCTGGCTGCTGGAGGACACTCCCGGTGGGCGGCTGCTTCGGCTCACTCCGCCCAGCTGAGCGGCGGTCGCGCCAGGCCCTCACCGTGGCGCGTGGCTACCTGTGGCGGGTGGCTCGATGCGCCGCCATCTCCGCCCGCCATTTGCGGAGGTCGGCGACCTGCGGTTTCACACCTTCAGAGATGGACCGGCGGCAGGGGTCGAGCACGTACAGCTCGGCCTCGGTGACGCTGCGGCAGACTCCCGCCAGTTCCTCGGCGGCCTCATCGGGAATCACGACGGCGCCGTGGACGTCGGCGTGGATCAGGTCTGCGGGCCGCACAGCCATTCCTGAGATCGTCACAGCGCAGGCGTGGTCGACGACGTGGGCTTCGGCTCTGGCAACCATGATGTCGGTGGAGAAGAAGGAGAAGCCCAGGTTCGCGACCTCCTTCAGGTCACGCACCCCGCCGTGGGTGAGGGTACCGACGGCGCCGAGGGCGAGGAAGGTAGTGGCCTGGACCTCGCCCCAGAAGGAGCCGATCGGTTCTTCGTCGACGTCCTCCACGACGGCGATGCTCGGTGCCTGGGTGGCGAGGACATCCTCGAAGAAGGAGAACATCAGGTCCTTCTGGGCGGCGGTCGGCTTCGTCCATCCGGAGACCTTCGCGGTAGCGGCGTAGCCCACCATCGGTTTGGTGTCTGGGGTTCTTAGGCGTAGCCCAGGGTGGGTGAAGCCGCTGGTTGCGGGCCGCAGCTGCATCGCGTCCAGGGCGTTGCAGACGGTGGGGGTGTCGAACTGTCGCAGTTCGTCGAGCTGGTGGGCGGTCAGCATGCGAGGCTGCCTTTCTGTCGGTCTTCGGGTGGGGTCTGGATCTGGGCCTCGGGCTGGCGGGTCTGCCAGGGGTTTCGGCGGGCGGTCTTGGCGAGGCTGGCGAGGGTGGCGACGGCAAGGCAGCCGGCGATCACGACCAGCGACAGCCAGATCGGCACCTCGGGCGCCCACGCGACCGGGTGCCCGCCGTTGATGAAGGGCAGTTCGTTGGTGTGGAGCGCTTCGAGGATGAGTTTGGCGCCGATGAAGCCGAGGATGGCCGCCAGCCCGTAGTTGAGGTAGACGAGCCGTTGCAGCAGGCCGCCGAGCAGGAAGTACAGCTGGCGCAGGCCCATCAGGGCGAAGATGTTCGCGGTGAAGACGATGAAGGCGCTCTGGGTCAGTCCGAAGATCGCCGGTATCGAGTCGAGCGCGAAGAGCAGGTCGGTGGTGCCGATGGTGAGGAACACGATGACCATCGGGGTGAGGTGCCGTCGTCCGCCGATCATCGTGGTGAGCCGGTTCTCATCGAAGGCGCTACTGACCGGCACGATCCTGCGCACCGCCCGGACGACGAGGGTCTCGGTTGCCGCGTCCTCATCGGGGCGGAGCTGACCTACGGCGACGTACAGCAGCCAGCCACCGAAGAGGTAGAACACCCAGCTGAAGCTCTCGATCAGCTGCGCGCCGAGCAGGATGAACACCGCCCGCAGGACTAGGGCGATCACGATGCCGACCATCAGTACCTGTTGCTGGAAACGGCGCGGCACCTTCAGTTGGCTCATGATCAGGATGAACACGAACAGGTTGTCCAGGCTCAGGCTGTACTCGGTGAGCCAGCCGGCAACGAACTCGGTGGCGTAGTGCTGGTCGACGACCAGCCCGAGCACGACGGCGAAGACCAGCGCGAGCCCGACATAGAACCCGACCCAGCCGCCGGCTTCCCTCATTGACGGCTCGTGGGGTCGCCGCACCACCAGCACCAGGTCAGCGAGCAGGACCAGTCCCAGCCCGACCAGCGAGCCGATCTCGAACCACAGGGGCAACTCCACGTTGGCCTTCAGCCCCGGGCCGGTGCCACGCGAGCCGACGCCACGAACCCCGGCGACGACCCGGTCGACCCCAGGTCGAGTTCGACGTCCTCGGCGATCAGCTTGCCGGTGAGCCGGAACTTCTCCAGCAGCTCGGTCGGGGCTCCGGTCTCGCCGTAGCGGTCCCGCATCCCCAGCCGTAGGACGTGGACGGGGTGGGCGCCGGCGGTGAGTTCGCACACGGCCCCGCCCAGACCGCCGGCGATCTGGGCCTCCTCGACGGTCACGGCCCGACCGGTCTTGCGGACGCTGGCCAGGATCGTGTCCTCATCCAGCGGCTTGATGGTGGGGACGTGCACCACCTCGGCCGAGATACCGCGGCCAGCCAGCAGGCTCGCGGCCACCAGGGCTTGATAGGTCATGGTTCCGGTGGCGATCAGACTCACATCCCGGCCCTCGACCAGGACGTAGGCTGCGCCGATCTCGAACGGTGAGTCCTGCGTGGAGAACACCGGCGTCTTGTCGCGGGCCACCCTCAGGTAGGAGGGGGCGGGGTCCGCGGCTATCGCGCGAGCGGCCCGCTCTGCTTCCAGCGAATCACCGGGAACGACGACCCGCATGTTGGGCATCACCCGCATGATCGCGATGTCTTCCAGCATCTGGTGCGTCGCGCCGTCGTAGCCGACGTTGATCCCGGCATGGGAGCCGACGATGACCACCGGTTGCCGGTTCATCGCCGCCGTCGTCTTGATCTGTTCCCAGTTCCGTCCCGGGCTGAAGGCCGCGTACGAGGAGGTGAACGGGATCTTGCCGGCATGGGCCATCCCGGCAGCGACGGTCACCAGGTTCTGCTCCGCCACCCCGACCTCGACGAACCGCTGCGGGAAACGGTTCCTGAAGTGGTGCATCTGCGTCGACTCCGCCAGGTCGGCGCACAGCGCGACCACCCGCTCATCGGTCTCCCCTGCAGCCAGCAGGCCGCGCCCGAAACCGAACCGGATCGGCTCCAGCCTCGGGTCGGTGAGGACGTTCGGGTCGATCTGGTAGCCGCTCACGCGAGACCACCACCTTTCAGGGCTTCCAGGGCCTGCTCGGCCTGGGCGGCGGATGGTGGCGTCCCGTGCCACCTGTGGTCGTACTCCATGAACGGCACGCCCTTCCCGGGCACCGTGTTGGCGACGATCATCGTCGGCGCCCAACTCACGGCCTTGCCGAGGCGGATCGCGTCCACCACCGCACGTACGTTGTTGCCGTCGACCTCCAGCACGTGCCAGTCGAACGACTCCCACTTGGCGCGCACGTTGGTCAACGGCATGACGTCCTCGGTGGCGCCGTCGATCTGGATGTTGTTGCGGTCGATGAACCCGATCAGGTTGCCCAGCCGGTACTTGCCGGCGAACATCGCGGCCTCCCACACGTTGCCCTCATCGATCTCGCCGTCCCCCATGATCGTGTAGACGAACCGGTTCTTGACGTGATCGATGTTCTGCAGCACGTGGGCGTAGCCCGCGGCCTGGGAAAGCCCCGAGCCCAGCGGTCCGCTGGTGCTCTCCACACCGGGAAGGGCGTGCCGCTCAGGATGGCCCTGCAGCCGTGAGCCCAGCCTCCGCAACGTGGCCAGCTCGGAAACCGGGAAATACCCAGCCCGCGCCAACGCCGAGTACAGAACCGGAGCAGTGTGCCCGTTACTGAGGAAGAACACATCGCGATCGGGCCAGGCCGGGTCAGCCGGATCGTGCCGCAAGGCGTTGAAGTACAACGCCGTCAGCAACTCGGCCATCCCCAACGGGCCCGCCGGATGACCACTCCCCGCGGTCGCCAGCATTCGCACTATGTCCTCCCGGATCAGCCGAGCGATCCTGCGCAGTTCCGCGTCGTCGTCGGTCCGCGAGAAGGTTGCCGTCGTCTCGTCGGTCATTCGCCTGACCCCGTCCCAAGTTGGCCGAACCTCGGCATGGTCGTCCCTCCTAGACATTCACGTAGGCAATGCGGACGAGTTCGAGGGGGTCGTCGACGTCGACCACGTGGTGGAGCATGAACTCGTAGGTCTCGCCGCGGGGGCAGTCGGCCGGCGAGAACGGGAAGGCGAAGCTGGGAAGCTGCTCACGGTCGTCGAAGTCGACCGGGAAGTGCAGCAGCGCCGGCTGGTAGAGCTTGGCGATCTGGGTGGCGAGCTCCTGGGTGTCGGCTGTCACCGTCAGCAGCATGCCGACCTCGCGAGGGGGCGGGGTGCCGGGCGGCGGCGGGCCTTGCAGGACGGCGTTGTAGCCGTAGGCCTTGAAGTCAATGAAGTACGACGACCGGTCGATCCCGAGCTTGTCGAGCTTGGCCACGCCGTACGCGGTGATGTTCCGGATCCACAGGTCCGGATCGGCGCACACCTTCCGGTTGGCGATGCCGACGATGCTGATGTTCTGGAAGCCCGCCGGACGAGCGCCCTCCAGCTTCATCGTGTACTGCTCGGAATGCTCGAACTCCGAACCAGTCACATAGGTGGTGAACTCGTCCACCTGGGTGTAAACGGCCTTGTCCGTGACCATCGTGCCCGACGGCTCGATCAGCCTCCAGGGGTCGGTGTTCTCATACATCAGGTGCGAGGAGACGGTGTAGGGCGTGCAGTGCGCGTCCGGCATCAGGGGCCGGACGTAGAAGCCGGTCTCGTCCACCGTCAGCAGGACCCCCATGCCGTCCTCCTTGTCGGCGCACTGAGCGCCGCACTCGACGGTCTTGGCGCCGTGCCAGGCGGCGGCCACGTTGCAGCCCTTGAGAATCGGGTAGGCGGAGATGACGGCCGTGTCGGTGGCGCGACCGGCCAGGATGATCTGCGCCCCTGCTTCAACCGCTTCGATGAACGGCTCGGCGCCCAGCACCCCGACGACGTTGCTGCAGTCGGCGAAGGTCCCACGGCCGGCCTCGGGGGCACCCTCAAGGGGATGGATCCTGCCCTCGTCCCACTTGCGCTCCAGCACGTCGGGCTGCAGCTGGCTGTAGATCTTGGCGATCCTGGCGTGCCAGCCGTGCTCGGTGAGGATTTCGCTGACGATGTCCGCCGTCCAGTCCACCAGGTTGTCGGTGCCGCAGGTGCCGCAACTCCCGACGAAGAGCGGTATCCCGCCCTCGATTGCGCCCCGGACGCAGATCTCCAGGTCAGCCTTGACCGTCATCCGGGGC
This sequence comes from Propionibacteriaceae bacterium, assembly GCA_020846255.1. Taxonomy (GTDB): domain Bacteria; phylum Actinomycetota; class Actinomycetes; order Propionibacteriales; family Propionibacteriaceae; genus Propionicimonas. The sequence goes on along the minus strand of JADLEH010000254.1, from coordinate 12,609 downwards.
ACCTTGCAGGTGGCGGTTGCCAGATAGGCGGGGCCGGAGTCGGTGGAGCCGGCGTCCACCGCGATGGCGTCCGGACTCATGGCCATGCCGTAGCCGAAGGCCTCCTTGTTGATGCCGGCGCCGAGGCCGCCGATCGGCATCAGAATGCTGCACTTGTTCATGCTCCGTCTCCTCCTGATGAGCTGCGGACGGCGTCGAGGACGAGCCTCTCGGCCAGGGGAATGGGGTTCAGGTCGCGCCCGTGGCGGACGAACTCCTGCTGCTGGGTGATGGAGCCCATCTCAGAAGGCACCGACCAATGCGGCGGCGCCGAGTTGCACACCGAAGAGGATGAAGCAGTAGGGGATGATCTTCTTCTGGTAGTCGCTGAACTCGATCTTGACGTAGGCCGCCAGGAAGTACAGCGCCGGGATGACCGGGCTGAAGCCCCGTAGGGCCTGGCCGGGGAGCGACGCGATGGCGATCTGCATATCGGTGAAGCCGTACTGGGCTGCGGTTTCCGCGAGAACCGGGAACGCGCCGAAGTAGAAGGCGTCGTTGTTCATGATCCACACGGCCGGTGCACTCACCAGGGCGAGCACGAAGTTGAAGGCCGGCCCCCAAGTCGTCGGGATGACGGAGATGAGGCGCTCCGCCATGGCGGCGGCGAGACCGGACTCGCTCAGGATGCCGAGCAGGATGCCCGCGCCGAGGATCATCAGGATGACGTGCACCAGGGCGTCAGCGGTCGATCCGACGGCCTTGCGCTCCAGCTTGAGGTCGCGGTAGTTCACGATCAGCGCCACGGCGGCCCCGAAAGCGAAGACCAGCGGGCCGGGGATACCCACGGCGATGATGGCCACGAGCACGACGATCGTCAGCACGAGGTTGAACCAGATCAGCTTCGGGCGGCGCAGTTCGAGCTCGTCCGCGGTGAGTTCACGCTTGTGCTCCTCGAACTCGATGTCGACGATGCCCAGGCGCTTGCGCTCCTTCAGACCGACGAAGAAGGCGATCGCGATCGCGCCGACGACGCCGGCCAGGATCAGCGGGATCAGGTTCAGGAGCAGTTCGTTCGGGTCGACCGGCAGCACCGCGAGCAGGCGGGCGGTGGGGCCTCCCCAGGGCAGCAGGTTGATGGCACCGTTGGGCATGATCACGAAGATGGCCAGGTAGATGCGGCTGATGCCGAGCTTGTCGTAGACCGGAAGCAGCGCGGCGCAGGCGATCATGATCGTCGTGGTGCCGTCACCGTCCAGGGACAGCAGGCTGGAGAGGATCGCCGTGCCGACCAGCACGCGCAGCGGGTCACCGCGCATCAGCTTGAGCACGAGGCCCGTCAGCGGGTCGAACAGGCCCGTGCGGAGCATGATCCCGAAGTAGGCGATGGCAAAGGCAAGCATGGCGATCGTCGTGTCGACCTCCATGATTCCCTTCATCGCGAAGACGAAGGTCTCGGTGCCGAAGCCGGCAACGAGGCCGCCGATGATCGGAATCGTTGCCAGGGCGGTAAGGGCGCTTACTTTCTTGCTCAGGATTGCGGCCATGAACACGACGATCATCAGGACGCCCACGATGATCTGATAGGTCGAGATTTCTACTGCAGTTTCCACAGCTCAGCCTTCCTTAGGCCTGGGTGGGATGGATGTGTGGGTGAGGCGGCGGAGAGCTACACCTCGACCTCGGCCAGGCGGATGTACTGCTGGCCCGAGTGCATGTCGTTCTCTGCCCGATGTCCCGAGGGACGCGGGCGGGGATAGGAGTACTTGACCACGCGCAAGTCGTCCAGGTAGAACTGCTTGACCAGTGCGGGCTCGACGCCGAACAGCCCGGCCACCGCGGCTTTCGTGAGATTCGGCGAGTCCTTGATCTGCTGGTATGCGGCGTCGTTGTCGGTGAAAATCTCGAGGGTGACCCAGAACGGGCCAGCGTTCTTCGAACGCACGTAGCGGGCTAATCGCTCCACCGTTACCATGCCGGACCTCCTTGTTCGCATGCGGTGTTTCGTACGCTAGCCACGGCCAGACAATGTGTAAAATACTATTGTTTCAATGGACTTCATAAGGAAGTCACTATAGGAGGGAGGGTCGTTGAACATCCGCCAGCTCCACTACGTCCTGCAGATCGCCAAGGAAGGCACCGTCACCGCTGCCGCGGCCAGCCTGCGCATCAGCCAGCCGTCACTGTCGACTCTGCTGGCCGGCGTCGAGAAGGAGGTGGGCGCAAGACTTTTCGACCGCTCGGTCACCCCGCTGGCCGTGACTCCGGCAGGCGAGAAGTACGTGGCCGCCGCAGAGAAGATCATCTCCGCCTACAACGACCTGCAGCACGAGATCGACGACCTGAACGAGCCCGGCGCCGGCTTCCTGAACATCGGCTGCGGCCCCCAGCACTCGCCGTTCGTCATCCCCGTCCTGCTGCCGACCCTGATGAAGAAGTACCCCAGGGCCCGCTTCAACCTGACGGAGGACTCCAAGACCAACCTCGAGGAGCGCCTGCTCAAGGGATCCCTGGACGTCATCGTCTGCTCCGAGCTGAGGCCGCACCCGAACATCCTCAGCCGCACCCTCACCGACGAGGAGGCGGTACTGCTCGCGCCATCGGATTTCGAGTCAAGGACGGCTACACCGGTGGATGGGAGGCAGTTCCCCGTCGTCGACCCGAGCGAGCTGGGCAGCGTGCCTTTCGTGCTGATGAAGCGCGGCCACAACGTGCGCGCAATGCAGGACCTGGTGCTGGAACGGGCCGGGCTCGCCCCGGAGCCCATGCTGGAGACCGACAGCTGGCAGACCTGCCTACAACTGGTACAGGCAGCGATGGCGTTCACGATCCTGCCGTACCGCGATTCGGCCCCAGGCGTCCAGCTGGTACAGAAGCTGTCCCTGCCCGACCCGTACTTTCGGCACACTGTCGTCTGCCGGCGGAAGAACAGCCCTCCTTCAGCCCTGCTCAAGGAGTTCATCCGGACGGCGCAGGCCGCGTTCTAGGACCCTGGGATCTCGCGGCGGCCGCGGTCCGGCCGGCGCCCGCGCGGACACCGGACGTTCGTGAGCAGGTTCTGCCCCATACCGCGACTCAGCTGGTCACGGTCGGTCCGGTGTCCGCGGGTGGCGGGCTTCGCGCTGTAGGACTCTCGGAGGCGTGCCTACACGGATTCCTGCTGTCGAAGGGCGGACATCGCGGGACCGGCCGGGACGGTAGGGGTTCGAGGCCAGGTCCAGGCGGAGCGCAGGATGAAGGCCAGGATCAGCACCTCGACTCCGATGGTGAGGGCGTAGTAGAAGGCATAATCCCAGGTCGCCCCCGCCGCGTTGAACACCATGATCGGGATGTACAGAGCTGCCACGATGAGGTTCGTGGCGCGGTTCGCACGAGTGGGCAGCGCCATGGACAGCATCACCATCAGGGCCGGGATCGCGATGATCACGAAGAAGATGCTCATCAATGTCCCGCTGATGTCGAACGCGAAGATTGCGCCACCCCGGATCTCGTCGATCTCGCCGGGCTGGTAGAGGTGGAAGTAGTCGATGTAGATGACGAGGAACATGAGGCTGGTCCAGGCTGCCGCGAGCTTGGCCTGCACTGGGACCGGCGGGTTGTCGAGCAGGCTCGGGGGGTTAGTTCGGATGGTCATCGGTTGTTCCTTTCGAGAGGAGCGGTCCGTCCGCCGGAGTGGCGGCAGGTCTGGGGCGTGCAAGAGCACGGGTGGGGTGGTCCTCGTCGTCCCGTCGTCAGACGGTGATGACGACCTTCCCCCGGGTGTGGCCGGACGCGACGTGGCGGAGGGCGTCGGCTGCTTCGTCGAGGGGATAGGTGCGATCGATGGCGGGCTTGACCTGCCCGGTCGCGAGCAGGTCGGCCAGCATGAGCAGGTCCTGGTGGTTCTCGACCGACAGGAAGGGCTTCAGCTGCTGACGGGTGAACAAGGACAGCACGCGCGCTTTGACGATCCGGCCGAGAGGGCCGAGCCAGCGGCCGCCGCGTCCGCTGTTGGGGATGAGGGTGCCGGTGGGCGTCAGCGCTCGGCGGAGGTCCGCCAGTGGCTGGGCCTCCACGTTGTCGAGGATGACGTCATAGCGCTTCCCGGTGCGGGTGAAGTCGGTCGTCGTGTAGTCAACGACGTGGTCGGCACCGAGCGACCGGACCAGGTCGACGTTGCGGGTGCTGCACACCCCCGTCACCTCTGCGCCGAACGCCTTGGCGATCTGTACGGCGAAGGAGCCCACGCCGCCCGACGCGCCCGTGACCAGCACCGTCTGGCCCGGTTGAACGTTCGCGATCCTGCGCAACGCCTGCAACGCCGCCAGGGCCGACGTGGGCACAGCTGCCGCGTCCACGACCGACACGTTGGCGGGCACGGACACGAGGTTTTCCGCCGGGACGCAGGCGTACTCCGCGAGCGTTCCAGCGGTGCTCCACCCGAACACCTCGTCGCCGGGGCGGAGAGCGGTGACATCCTTCCCGACCGCTGCCACCACGCCGGCGAGATCCCTGCCAGGGATGCCTTGCCGCGGCCGGCGGAGCCCGAACACCAGGCGCACCAGGTACGGCTCCCCGGTCATGACGAAGTAGTCGCCAGGATGTACCGCGGCCGCGCCGACCCGGACGAGCACATCGCCGCGACCGGGCACCGGGATCCCCACCCGGGACGACTCGAGCACTGAGGGCGGGCCGTAGCGGTGCTGGACGGCGGCCCGCATCGTCGTCGTCCCGGCCCGACCCGCCCCCGTCACCAGGTGTGCTCCGGCATCAGGTCGCTGTTCGATTCCCACAGAAGTCTCCTCACATCGGGCTGCGATTCGCGCCGGCTCGTACACCGTACGTCGTACACCGTACTATGCAAGTACGCTGTACGATTGTCAAGCCGTTCGAGCTAGGAGACCCGTGTCCGCAAAGGAACAAACCCCGGTCGCGTCAGTCGCGGGGCTGAGCAGGCAGCGGGTGGTGGCCGAGGCGGTCCGGCTAGCCGACCGCGAGGGGGTCGACGGGCTGAGCATGCGCCGGCTGGCTGGCGCGCTCGGCGCCGGCGCGATGTCGCTCTACCACTACGTGGCGAGCAAGGACGAGCTGCTGGACGCCATGATCGACATCGTGTTCGAGGAGATCGAACTCCCACCCGTTGACATCGACTGGCAGTCGGCGATGCGACGGGAGTCGGAATCCAGCCGACAGGTGCTCGCACGCCACCCGTGGGCGATCGGCCTGATGGAGTCGCGGACCTCGCCGGGGCCCGCTAACCTCCGCCACCGCGAAGCGGTGACCGCCTGCCTGCGAAGGGCTGGCTTCTCGGTCGTGACTGCGACGCACGCCAACTGGTTGCTCAACAGCTATGTCTACGGATACGCCCTGCAGGCAGCCAGCCTGCCGTTCGACACCGCAGACGAGCTCGCGGACATGGCAGAGGACGTCTACCTGCCCCTGCTCCCTCCTGACGAGTTCCCCTACCTCAGCGAGTCCGCCGCGGCGCTCATTGCTGCCGGCTACGACCCGGCCGAGGAGTTCACCTTCGGCCTCGACCTCGTCCTGGCCGCCCTCGAGCCCCTGAGAGCCTCCGCATAGCGGCTCACGGACCGTCGCGGCCCTCTCTGCACCGGCCTGCCCCACCAGGTCGATTGACCGATGGTGAGGCAGGGTGCGAGGGGTTGGCGGACCCCGTCCGCAAGTCAGCTCTGGAGCGAGACCGTGACGGTACCGGCTGAGGCTTTCGCCCCGTTGAGCAGCCCGTAGGGAATCCGGTAGACCCGACCCGGGGCTGCCGGCCACCATGTGGAGACCCTTCCGATCTCACGCCCGTCCTGCCGCGCAACCACAGTGGGACGGTTGCGGAGCTGGTCGGGCCACAGCAGCAGGACGCCACGGGCCGGGCCGGTGTCGCCGGGCCGGAACCTCGTGGGCGCTACCCACTTGAACCCCTGGCCCGGGGCCAGGTCGATACCAGCCGTCGCGGGCTGCCTGCCGTCGAGGTACTGCAGCACATGCGGCGCGACGTGGGCCCCGTCGAGTGCTGCACCGTCGGCGGTGTCGACCGGGTGGACGAGGTTGCCGATGGCGAAGATCCCGTCCCTCGCTGTGCGCAGGGCGGTGTCCACGGTCGGTCCGAGGGTGTGCGGGTCGATTGCCACGCCACCGGAGCGGGCCAGTTCGTGGTCCGGGATCCAGGCACCGGTGAACACGACGGTGTCGCAGGGCACCACTTCGCGGTTCCCGGTGGCAAGGTTCTCGATCTCTACCCCCTGCACCCGGCCGCGGCCGATGACGCGGCGGACGCGGGTGGTGGTGGCGACCCTGGTGCGGAAGAACGGTCCACCGAAGGCGGAGAACAACCGGTAGACATCGGGGCTTGGGTACTCGGTGGTCATGAGCACGGTCTTGCAGCCGGCGTGCCGAAGGGTGAGTGCGGCTGACCAGCTGACGAGTTCTGCGCCAACGACGACGGCTCGGGTGCCGACTTTCTGGTGGTGGAGGTGTACCAGGTTCTGCAGTTCACCGGTGGTGTAGACCCCGGCGGGCCGGTCCCCGGGGATACGACGCGCGGTGCGCGGCCGCTCGCGGGCGCCGGTGGCCAGAATGGTCGCCTTGGCCTGCACCTGGAACCGTCCCTGCGGCGTGGTGACCTGGAGGGCGCCTCCCGGCGTCCAGCCGGTGACCATCGCCCGGGTGACGATGTCGGCTCCGGCCTTGGTCGCCCGATCCACCAGGATCCCCGCGTACCTGGGACCGGAAATGAACCGGTGCAGGTCACGGATGCCGTAGCCGGGGTGGTAACAGTGCCGGGGAATGCCACCGGGCTCGGCCTCGCGGTCGAGGACGAGCACGTCACCCTTGAGGGTGGCGGCCAGGTCAGCGGCCGCCCGAAGCCCGGACGGGCCGGCTCCGATGATGGCGACGGCTGGGGTGCGGACGGGCTGGTTCATCGCGCGTCCTCCTTGGTGTAGCTCTCGAGCAGTTCCTTGACGGCTGCGCCGCAGAAGAAGCCCTGGCAGCGTCCGTTCATGGCGCGGGTGCGCCGGCGCAGCGCGCCTTGGTCACGGGCGGGGATCGCGCCGTGGCAGGCGTCCCTGATCTCGCCCTTGGTGGCCCGTTCGCAGAAGCAGACCACCTCACCGTAGGCGGGGTCGCGCGCGATCAGCTCGTCGTCCTGATAGGGACGCAGCGCGTGCTCGCCGATGTTGGGCAGCCGGGGCGGGTCGGGAAGGTTCGTGCGTGGGCTGGGATCGAGGCCGGCCTCGCGGAGCAGTCCGTGGACATGCCTGGCGACGGCCATGCAGGAGGTGAGGCCGGTGGACCGGATGCAACCGGCCACCAGATAGCGCTGCGTTGGGTCGGCTTCGATCAGGTAGTCGGTGCGGTCGTGGGCCGCACGCAGGCCGGCGTATGCGGCGGTGACTTCCTCGTCCATCAGGCTGGGCACCAGACCCTGGCCCTTCATGAACAGGAAGTCGAAGCCTTCCTCGGTGGTACCGGTGTCGGCCCGATCCGTCATGTCCTCCGCCGTGGGGCCGACCATGACGTTGCCGTAGATGGTGGGGCTGACGAGCACGCCCTTGCCGACCTTGCTGGGCACGGGCAGCACGATCACCGGCACCTTCGGACGGGCGAGCTTGTCGAAGACGAGCAGTTCGCCCCGGCGCGGGTTGAGGTGGAACCGGTCGAAGCCGAGCATGGCGTCGATGGTGTCGCCGCCCAGGCCGGCGGCGTTGACCAGCCACCGGGTGCGGATCGTGCCGTGGTTGGTCCGCACCGTGGTGAGGGACTCACCGACCTCCACGCCCTCTACTGCAGTGTTGAGGCGCAGCGCCACGCCGCGCTGGACGGCGTCGGTGGCCAGCGCGATGGTGGTCGACCAGGTGCAGATGATCGATTCGTCGGGCACGCGGAGACCGCCGAGCGCTCCCGGTCCGAGATCGGGGACAGTGGCGTAGACGTGGTCGGCGTTGACGATTTCGGTCCTGGCGTAGCCGTTGGCTTCGGCCTTGGCCTTCAGCTTGGGAAGAGTCTCCAGCTGTTCGGAATCCCACGCCACCAGAAGCGCCCCGGTCTTCAGCACCGGAATCCCACTCTGGCCTGCGTATTCGGCGAGGAGGTGGTAGCCCTCCTTCACCAACCGGGACTCCAGCGTCCCCGGCGAGGCGTCGTACCCGGTGTGGAGGATGGCGGTGTTGGCCTTGCTGGTGCCGTCACCGACATCGTTGCGGCTGTCGAGCAGCGCCAACTTCAGGTCATATCCGGCGAGATCTCGGGCGATCGCCGAGCCCACCACGCCAGCCCCGACCACGACCACGTCGTAGTCGGGAGCTGCGGAATCGTTGCTAGTCATCAGAATGGGTCTCTTCGTCTTGAGGGGGTGGCGGAGGTGTGGCTAGATCTGGGTCATCTCGACGACTCGCCGCCAGTGGTCCCGGAACGTCTCAGCGCGGTCCTGGCTCCAGGTCGGGCTGAACGTGCGGGCCGGCTCCCAGGCGACGATCGCCTGCGCGAGGGTCAGCGACGGGTCCAGGGCCTTGCGTGCAAGGGCCGCTGCGCCGAGTGGGGTGGCGTGCGCCGACGGATAGACGTCGATGTGGATCTGCATCAGGTCGGCGACGGTCTGCATGAACACCACGCTCCGGGTCAGGCCACCGTCCACTCGGAGCCGGGTGAGTGGCTTGCCCAGGTCCTTGGCGACCAGGTCGCCCAGCTCGGCTACCTGGGCCGCCAGGCCCTGCAGGACTGCGGTGACCAGATCTGCCCTGGTGGTGGCCAGGCCGATGCCCTGGAACACCGCCTGGGCATCCGACTTCCACCAGGGGGCGGCGAGCCCGGCCATTGCCGGCACACAGGTGGCGCCGTGGGCGTCGTCGGTGCAGATGAGGTCGAGTTCGCTCGGTCCGGCGAGCAGCCCGACATCCTGCAGCCAGCGGATCGCCGACGCGGCGGTGTAGACCTGCCCGTCGGAGCAGTAGGACGTGCGTCCATCGACCCGCCAGGCGGCCGAGACGGTCAACCCTGCGGTGGAACGGGTCGGCGCCTCACCCAGGTTGGCCAGCAGGAACGCTCCGGTGCCGAACGTGCACTTGGCCTCGCCCGCCGCCAGGCAGCTCTCAGCCAGCAGGGCAGCCTGCTGGTCCACGACCAGACCACCGACCGGCACGGTCGAGCCGAACGCGCTGGTCTCGCCGATGACCTCGTCGTTGGCGGCGATCCTCGGCATCCGTTCGCCTTCGAGGCCGAACAGGCCGAGGAGTTCGTCGTCGTAGCTGACGCTGTCCAGGCAGGTGACCAGAGACCGGCTGGCGGTGGACGCGTCCGTGACCATCTGGCCGGTCAGCTGGTGCAGGATCCACGCGTCGGAGGTGGTGACCACCCCTTCGGTGGTGACGTTGCGGCGCAGCCACGCCAGCTTGGGCGCGGTGAAATACGGGTCGAGCACCAACCCGGTGCGCTGGGCGACCAGGTCGGCCTTGTCGGCGATCGGATCGCACACGCTCTGGGCCCGGCTGTCCTGCCACACCACCATCGGTGACAGCGGCCTGCCGGTCTCAGGATCCCAGGCCAGGACCGTCTCCCCCTGGTTGGTGAGGGTCACGCCGTCGATCGGGACGGCGGCTTGCGCCACCGCCCGACTGGCGGCATCCATCACCGAGGCCATGAGCTCCGTCGGATCCTGCTCGACGATCCCGCCGGCCCGGTAGTCGGGCCGGATCGCGATCTCGGTGATGGCGAGGATCCTGTCCTCGCCATCCACCACGACGGCCTTGGTCCCGGAGGTCCCCTGGTCGATGCACAGAATCGTGCTCATGACAGCTTGCCCTCCACGGCCTCAGCGTCGGCATCGAGCACCTTGTCGATGTCATCCAGGTCGGGCATGGTCAGCCCGGCCTTGCCGTTGCGGAACAGAAGGAAGGCCAGGTACACGCCACCGACCGCCAGCAGCACCAGCACGTACAGCCAGGATTCCCGGAAGGACTCACCGCGGAAGATCGCCAACTCAAAGATCAGCCACACCGCAGAGATCACGAGCACCGGGATCTCCCACTTGCCCAGGTCGAAGCCCTTGGTCGGGGGCAGCGACTTCCGCTTGACGATGTACAGCAGGACGGTGCCTGCATAGATCAGCGCCGGCAGGAGAGTCGCCGCCGAGAACAGGGCGAACAGGGCGTCGGCGGAGTAGAAACCGAACACGGCGAGGATGATCTGGCCGATCACCAGCATGAACATCATCGCGTTGACCGGGGTCCCGGTCTTCGGGTTCACCACGGACAGCAACTTCCAACCCGGGAAACGCTTGTCCCGAGCCATTGCCCACACCAGGCGGGCACCGGACAAGGAGATGGTCAGGCCGCAGGAGAAGATGGAGATGACCACCATGACCAGGAGAATCTTGCCGACGACGCCACCCAGCACGCTGTTGATGACATCAGCGATGGGCGTCGGGGACTGGGCCAGCGCGATCATGTCGCCACCGGTGGCGGTGACCGCGATCAGGAACAGCATGCCCATGATGCCAAGGGAGAGCACTGCCTGCCACATGGCCTTGGGAACCGTGCGGGCCGGGTCGCGGGTCTCTTCGGAGAGGTTCGCAGCGGACTCGAAACCGACGATGGTGAAGGCGCCGATCAGGAAGCCCATGGCCCACGGGCCGGCTTCGGTCAGGGTACCCAGAGAGAAGTAGCCCTCCGCCGGGATCGCGCCGGTGCTGAAGAGGTTGGCCCAGTCCAGCTTTCCGGTGAACCAGCCGACCACGAAGAGCAGGATCGTGATCGCGATCATGCCGATCACCTGAATGGTGACGGCAACGTTGTTCGTCTTCTGGGTGACCTTGGTCGACCAGGCCACCATGATCGCCTGCAACAGCACGACAACGGCTGTGATCGCGTAGATGTTCATGGTGTTGCCCTCGTACTCGAAGAGCACGGGCAGGATCGTCGAGGCGATGGTGATGTCCACCGCAACCACGACCACCCCGAGGAACATGAACGAGATCCAGCCCATGATCCAGCCGAGAGTCGGGTTGGCCAGCCGGGATACCCATTGGTAGGAGTAGCCCGAGACGGGGATCCGCGCGACCAGGGCCCCGAAGACCAGGGCGACCGCAACCTGGCCCAGCGTGGCGATTGCCCACGTCCAGATCCCCATCGGACCGGACGAGTTCAGGACGGATCCGTACGTGGTGAACAGACCCGTGGCGATCGACACGAACCCGAAGGCGAGCGCGAACGACGCGTACCAGCCGTACTCGCGCTTCATCTCTTGCTTGTAGCCGAACTCGGCGATGTCGCTGGCGTCATGCGCGTCACCCGACGCAACTGGGCCAACGGTGTGCGGGGTAGAATCCACAGTGATCAACTCCTATGTGCAGTGTGGGACTTTTGATCGGGTGGGGGAGCGTTCCAGCGCTTCCCCACCGCTTTTACCTCTCGGCTATGACGATCCTCGCCTTCGCCTGAACGACCGCCGACCGGATGGCCGCCGGAGGTTCCTCGTCTGTGACCAGACCCGACAGCCCCGCCCAGTCGGCGACGTGGTACGGAGCGATCACGCTGAACTTGCTGGAATCCGCCAGCGCCCACGACTGGGCGCTGTTGCGCATCATCACGCGACGTACCACCACCTCATCGAGATGGAAGTCCGTGAGTCCCGAGACGGCGTGAACGCCGCCCGAACCGAGGAAGGCCACATCGGCCCGCAGCTCCTCGAAGAGTCGCTGTGCGTGTTGGCCGGCCATCGCCATGTCGCCGGCGCGAAGCTGACCTCCGCTCACCAGCAACTCGACCTGCGGGCGGCTGGCGAGTTCGGTTGCCACCGGGAGTGAGTTCGTCGCCACGATCCCGCGAAAGCCCTGCGGGAGAGCTCTCGCGACCTGGAGCGAGGTCGTGCCGACATCCAGGAAGACCGTCGAGCCGTCCGGAATCATGCCGGCCGCCGCGAGCCCGATCCGGCTCTTTGCCGACTCCCCCAGCTTCGACCGGTCGAGGAAAGATGGCTCCTCACTGAGGCGCTGACCGACGCTTGCCGCCCCGCCGTGAACCCGTTCCAGTACTCCCTCGCGCTCCAGAGCTGCCAGGTCGCGCCGGATCGTCTCCACTGACACGTGCAGCGTCTCGGCAAGCTCCATGGTCCGGACCACACCCGACTCCTGAACCAACTGGGTGATCCACGAGCGGCGCACAAAGGGCAACTCCGTGCCCGAAAGCGCCTCCCCGTGCCCGATCATGACGGGACGGTACCGCTTCTGCCCGATCCCGGCAAGAGGAGTCCGGAATTTCGTCCTGCGATGAGATCGTGGCCACAGTCCAGGTTCCAACGCCACGGGCCTCGAGTGTGGATCCGTTTGGCGTTGCTGCGCCGGGAGCCCTCACGTGGGGCTACCCCCCGGGGGCCACGGCATCGCCGATCGCGAAGGGTGCGGAAGTGGCCGGCGCCACCAGGTACGGCGTCAACTACGCCCGTGATCCGGAGCCCGTCGGCAGGTTGCCCCAAGGGGTCGACCATCGCCCCTGACCAAGCCATGGCTGTCAGTTCGTCTCAACTGGCGGAGGATACGAGATTCGAATATGGCGGGCAGCAGATCTATCAGTCCTAGTGGGGTGCGGCTAAATACCTTCTGACTACGCCTTTCATGCAGCCAGCGAGCGAAGGGCTATCGCGTGC
>JADLEH010000253.1 GCA_020846255.1 Propionibacteriaceae bacterium | reverse complement strand
GACCGGTGTCGGTGAACGTCATCGCCGGGCGCTGCCACCAGGTGGAGGCCCTCGGGATGGTCGCCACCGGGGTCGGCTGGTTGTCCCGGAAGACCGTGTACACCAGGTCGGAGTTGTCGTAGTCGAAATCGGCGGTCCACGCCACCCGCACCTGCCCGGCAGCAGGCGAGGTGAGGGTCGGGGTGAACTGCGCAGCGCTGGCCTTCGGCCCCTGAAGGTTCGGGGCGATGTCCGGGGTGGCCATCCTCACCATGCCCTGCTGAGCGGTTCCGTTCACTGCCCCGAACTCGCCCGCCCAGACGGTGTACTGCCCGGATCCGGCAACAGCCCAGGCTGCCTGGCCCTGGCCGGAGGCAGTGCCGGTGGTCATCTGCGGGAAGAAGTTGAGCAGGCTCGGGGCCGGCTGGCCGGTGAAGCTCGGGTAGCCGCGGGTGTCCCTGGTCAGCACGCCGGTGGCTGCCCGGCTGAACGCCACCGCCCGCATCGGCGGCTGGGTCTCGTTGTAGCCGCCGAGGTTCAGGCAGTAGTGCGGGTGCCCGGCCACGTAGACAGCCGTGCTGGACGGATACACGCCGTAGCTGTCCCCGTGGCAGTCCTCGACCCACTTGATCCTGCCGTCGGACCAGTTGGCGGAGAAGGCTCCTTCGAGGTTGCCGCCGGTGCCGAAGATGTAGCCGGTGCCGTAGAACTGGGTGCCGTCGGTGGCGAGGGACAGGATCGCGCTGTCCTTGCCGGCGTTACGCACCACATCGTTCGCCTGCAGGGGCAGTGATGCGCCGGTGGTGGCGTTGACCATGCCCAGCCCGTAGCCGGGACGGTTGGAGCCGTTGAGGGTGACGAAGTTGCCGCCGATCACGATGCGGTCGCCGGTCGGCGACAACACCATGGCGTTGACCCGCGGGCTGGAGTCCGGGTTGCCGGTGAAAACCGGGGCGAAGCTGGTGATCAGCCCGCCATCGGTGGTGCGCAGGGCGGCCATCCGCGCGCGGGAGACATTGTTGACCCTGGTGAACAGGCCACCGACGTAGACGGTGGACGCCGTCGCAGCGATCGCTTTCACCGGGCCGTCGGCCCGCGCGTTGAAGCTGTTGATCATGGCGCCGGTCACCGGGTCGAGAGCAGCGATCCGGGATCGCGGCGCGCCGCCGACAGAGGTGAACTCACCCCCGACATAGATCCGGGAACCGTCCGGCGCAGCGGCCACAGCAAGCGCCTGCCCGTTGAGGTTCGGGTTGAACGCGGTCTTCAACTCACCGGTGAGCAGGTCGTAGGCGAGCATGTTGTTGCGGGTCGTCTGGTTCTGGCCGGGCGCGGCACCGGACGGTCGGGCGGCAGTGAACCGCCCCACGACATAGACCGTGTTGCCGAGCACCAGCTGGTTCCAGGCGACGCCGTTGTGCTGCACGGTCGGCAGCCGGTCGATCGCCACCGTCGGTGGGGTCCGCGGGTCATTCGGGTCGGCCGGCGCCGAGTCAGCCCCGGCAGGGGGCGCCGACGACACCCCGACAGCCATAGTGGTCAGCACCGCCAGAGCCAGCGCGGCGAGCCCCCGAACCGGCCGACCGGCAGCCGTGCCGGAGCCACCGCCATCGCGGTTCTGCCGTCCCATCCTGTTCTTCGAGCGCGCGAAAAAACCCATGTGGACCCCCCCCCGAAGTCCATGGGGCACCCCTCCCCACACCACAAGCATCGCTCCGAAGGGCCCCGGTGAACAGGGCCGGAAGCACATCCGTACGGCCGGACCACCCGTTGGTGGCAATTGCTGCAATGCCGCCGTCCGGGTGGTCGGCGACCCGAACTAGGCCGGTCTGGCCACGAAGTCGTCGAACCGGAAGGACCAGGGCGAGTTGGTCGAGGTTCCGGAGATGTAGGTGAACAGGCCGACCGAGCCGGCCGACTGCAGGGCAGCGGTCGAATCGGTGGCGCTGAGCTGCCAGGACGTCGGCTCGGTGGACGTGGACAGCCACACCCTTGCGCGGATGGTGGTGGGGGCGGTGCCGGTGACCTGGAGCCGGGTCCGGAGAAGGGCGCCGGGTGCATAGGTGAGCCCGGGGACGACAAGGGAGGACAGTGTGGTCTCGCCGCCAGCGGACCGGATCGCATAGGCCGTCACCGCGCCGGCGGCGTCGATCCGCAGCTTCAGGCGGTAGTCGGAGGTGCCCACGCGGCGGCCGATGGTACCGCCGTAGGCGGCCCCGGCATCCACCCGCTTGTCCAGCCGGAGGCCGGCGACCAGGTCGACCGAGGTGGCCGACACTCCCCCGAGCTGGGCCCAGGGGCCCTGCCCTGCGGTGGAGACGGTGACCACGCCCTGCGAGCCGTCGACGGAGAAGCCGGAGCCGTTGGTGGTCCAGGGGCCACCGATGTCCGCGCTGCCGAGGCCGGAGACAAGGGTTCGCCCGAAGCCATCCGAGGCGAGCGCTGCCGAGGGGCTGCCGATGGTCACGGTCCGGCTTGTGCTCGCCTTCGCCCCGGCATTGTCGGTGACCGTGAGGGTGATCGTGTAGGTGCCGTCGGCGGCGTAGGTGTGGCTGGCCGTCGAGCCGGTGCCGGTCT